>JACIWM010000099.1 GCA_014360945.1 Candidatus Bipolaricaulota bacterium | reverse complement strand
CAAGAATGAGCTCTTGGATGATATTAAAGTTATCAATAAAAATTCCAGTGCCGAGTTTCACTCCTTTGTTATTTATTTTCGCATTTTCTCTGATCCAAATCCATCCCGCAATCTTAACGTCTTTTAGGTTTCCGTTTTTGTCGCGAAATTTATTATTTATAAATTCAATCTCGTGCAGGCTTTGGTCCTTCGCAACTGAAGAACTAGGGTCAATGGCAGTGGAAATCTGGCTACCTACAAATTTATGTTCGAATTCTGATCTAGTTATCTTAATGTCATGACCGTATTTAACCCCTTCATCTGTATAATAGGGGAAATAGATTGTATTTCCATCATAGATATAAAAATATGAGAATACAAAATTCTCCATGATATCTTTACTTATCTTCTTGTAATCATGGGCGGCAGGATTTTTGAAGAGATTTTCTGTTGTCCTTTTTGTCACAGCACCCCATAGGTTCCTTCCAGGTACATAATATCTTGTGGGTGAAACCACCGATCCCTTGAACGGTAGATAGCCAATATGGAGTGGACTTTTTAACTTAAACACAACATTGATCCTCTTCCACATCCCTCATTCCCCTACTTTCGCATGATACAGCGAATAAATTAATGTTCGCTCAATGAGCTTTTTCATGAACAGTAATTTATCGATATCTTTGGCAACATCTCTTAATTTTTCACAAAACTTTTCGAAGTTTTCGTCGGGGAAACTGGATGAATCATCTAGGAGGCACTTTTTTATTTTTGGCCTATTTAACATGTCAGTGAGTTCTTTCCTTATAATTTTTTTATCTTCTAGCCAGAGAAACATTGCATAAACTCCATCTTCTTGCAAGACTCCAAGAGCTTTTCTAAGATTGTTTGCAAGATTTTTGTCGTTGTTTATATTTATTTTCTGCGCGCATTCCATGCATATATAGTCAAGGTTTAACATCCCTTGTCCCCCCCTCTTTTGAGGAATGTTCCGTATTTAATTCAAGTCTGCCGAATCCCCTTGTGGCCATACCACCCACGCCAAGGTATTCGAAATATGGTGAGATGGTCTTTAATATTTTTTTAGCTATTTTTTGATTTTCATCCTTTGATTGTTTGTCTTCAGCAATTTCAAATCCAAAGATGGTTCCCCTTGGTATCGCCTCGTAAGTGAACAATGCTCCTTCGGCTGCTGTTCCAGTTTCTGAATCTATCTTTACAGATGTTCTCACTTCGAGATTGTCATTTACGATTGGAGAAAATAACTTTTCCGGCACGATGACAGCCTTTTTTATCCATCCCTTTATCTCTTCGGGTAACTCAACTTCTCCACTTTTGGGGGATTCGACTTCGAAAAGTAGCCAGCCAAGATTCAAAGGCTTCTTTGGATCTCCTTTAATTGTATAAATTCTATTTTCATTTTCTGAGGTCTCTATTTCTTTTCCAAACCAGTATTTAAGGAGTTCTTTTGTTGTGATCCATACTGTTCCCTGAATTGAAGAGACAGGGAAGAATATTATTTGTCCATCATAAAATCGTAGAATGCCTTTTTTGTTTTCGTCGCCGAAGATAGATTTAGCCTCTTCTTCCGCACATCTTCTCTTTTCTTTATCGCTTTTACCTTCACACTTTTTTTCTGCTAAGTGTATTGTATAGAATTCTCTTATAACTCCTGCAATTGAGGTTCCAGGTATTTTTGGGACATCTGTTGATGGTTCTCTTACAATTGTGTTATCGGCTCTTCCTAGTCTGTAGCCTCCAGCTCCTATATGGATGGGATCAAGCGCTCTTGCATACACTTTTTCCGGCTCTAAATCTTCATCCATTTTTATATACCTCCCTTTATGACATGGCTAAAAAGATTGATAGTATCGAGTAAAAGTTTGTTAAAGGTGGAAGATATAAGGAAAAATTTGGTTTCGTCTCTTAATTCATCCCACTTGTCTTCAAATGCATCTTTTAGTGTTGCTTCTGCAAATCTTCTGAATATATCTTGCTTATTTTTATCTTTAAGGTCTTTCCATTCCCTCAATTTTGAAGTGAGCGCTTCTTCAATAAAATTTACTTGAGAATTAGAAAGGTTGTTGGATAATATATCCCATAATTCAAGTATATTGGAGATCTGATAGAGGTAATAGGGTCTTCCAGAAAACAATCTGTGATCTTCATGGCCTCTCTTTTTGCCTTCATAGTATATGTTGTACCTGTCTGTCGTTGCTGAGAGTAGTTCGAAATCAAAATAGCTAGGGTAGAGGTGGAAAATTTTACTTTTGGATAAAGGTGATAGATCATCGAGCGTGTATTTTTCTCCATTTGCGGGTTTTGTTGGATAAAAGTTATAATGTTCATCTAGTCTATCTATACTCCACCAAGGATTCATAGGTGTTTGTTTTTTGAATTCCTCATCTTTGAGCATTCTTTTTTCTGCTTCGAGGAGAATGTAAAATGGGAACTTTCTTTTCGCCACGAGAAGTTTAACATTTAATGGTAGTTTCCCCAGCACTTTTTCGAACCTTCTGTTATATAATTTTGTTATCATTTCTATGATTTCCATTGAATCTAAAGCAGGGACTATGAATCGAAGAGATAAGGGGGATTTGTTTATTTCAATTAGTGGATAATATTTTTCGAAAGAAAGATTGTCCTCAGTTTTTATTGTTTTTTCAGCCTTTATTAGGTTTTTTTCTGGTTCATCCTCTAAGGCCAAATGTTTAATACCTTGCTTTATTGCTTCTTTAACTGCTTCTTCTCCGATTTTATTGTTAAATTTGAACTTTTCAAGAGATTCTATTGTGTAAAATTTTCCGTTGCTGTCGTGAAAAACAAGAAGAGTTTCCGGATCTAACCCGCTTATCTTAATGATTAGGGAAGTTTTTTCAATGTCTTTGATATAATTGTATTTCTCTAAATTACTTTTTAATTCTTGGGGTCTATAGAAAATCCTATTCTTTTCCAGCGATGAGTGTAAATTTTGCCTTTTATCTCGTTAATTACTAGGTCAAAGAATTCTTCTGTTTCTTTCCAGATCCTATACAATCGAGCAGGTGACGGGTTCTGGGTGAAAAGATAAGTAGCAAGGTTCTCTTTATTTAGATCAGCTCCTATATTCTCTCTTATATTTTGAAAATGTTTTTCGAGGCTTTTTTTATTTAGGCCTATCTCTTCTTCGAAGAAAGTATCTAATAATTTAGCTGCTTTCTCATTTGAATCTTTATTTTCCAATATATAATTTAGTATCTTATAAACATGATCATTGGTGGCTTCAATTGGACCATTTAGAACACTATTTGCATTTTTCTTTACATTTTTCCACTTCTTGCTGTGTTTCCAATCGTTGTAAGTCTGTGAATAAATAGTTCCAATCATTGTCCCGTCAAACCATTTATCAAGATCAAAGTTTAAAACAATTAAGGCGATCCTGTTGTTTTTATCTGCCACTTCATCTATCCAGATTGTGCTTTCTCGATTGTTAATCCAATTTTTTAATCTTCCCTGCATCCTTTCATTGCAAATCTCACATCTCTCTTTCTCAATGGGTTT
>JACIWM010000098.1 GCA_014360945.1 Candidatus Bipolaricaulota bacterium | reverse complement strand
TTCCACGACGTGATCCTCATGGACCTCCTCGCTGAGGAATTCGACGGCCCCACCGATCACAAAGCGCGTAAAAATTCTTCCACGCTCACCCCAGCCTGACGTAGGATGGCCCGGAGGGTCCCACGGTCGAGTTCGTCGTGATCTGGAACTACAACCTGAGCAAATGGTTCGTCTCGGCGCATTACCACATGGCTCCCGGTTTGGCGCTTACAGTAGAAACCCAGACGCTCCAGAGCGCGCACGCACTCGCGACCGGAAATCCGTGGAAGTTTGCTCACACTGCAACCACGATGGTCTCAAATCGCTCGGGAGGTACAGGGAGCCCGTCCTCCTCCAAGGCAGCGATGTAAGCCCTGATCGCCTCTCGGATATTGGCAATGGCTTCTTCCTTAGTCCTGCCTTGACTTACACACCCAGGAAGGCTCGGACACTCCGCTACCCAATAACCATCCTCTCCAGGATAGAGCACCACCTGCCGCATACGCAGTTCCGCCTCCTTCCTCACATCATACCGCGAGCCTCAGACCGTGGCCGTGGACCTCCTCCCCATAGAGTTCGCCGGTTAGACTCTACTCGATGGAGGAGCTTACGCCCATGATGCGGCAGTACCGGGACATGAAGGCCCGGTACCCGGAAGCCATTCTTTTCTTCCAGGTCGGGGATTTCTACGAGACATTTTTCGAGGACGCGGAGCTGGTTTCCCGGGAGCTCGAGATCACCTTGACCAGCCGGGACGGGGTGCCCATGGCCGGGGTACCCGTGCGCCGGGCGGAGTTCTACGTGCAGAAGCTTTTGAAACGCGGGTATAAGGTGGCCATCTGCCCGCAACTCGAGGCGCCCGGAAAGGGGAAAAAGCTGTTGAAACGGGCGGTCGTGCGGGTCCTCACCCCGGGCACGGTCATCGAGGAAGGAGCCCTCGAAGCCGATCGAGATGTGCTTTTAGCCGCCCTTTGGGCCGAGGAAGAAAAAGCTGGCGTGGCCTGGGCCGAGGCTGCCTCCGGCCTCTTCTTC
The DNA here is from genome assembly GCA_014360945.1 of Candidatus Bipolaricaulota bacterium. Classification (GTDB taxonomy): domain Bacteria; phylum Bipolaricaulota; class Bipolaricaulia; order Bipolaricaulales; family Bipolaricaulaceae; genus DTER01. The sequence continues at coordinate 2,515 of JACIWM010000098.1, read as the reverse complement.
GCCGAAGAGCTTCCCCTCAAGGATCTGGAGAATCTTGCGGCCCGGTTGAACGTGGCCGAATGGCTCCTTCCCGAGGGGATGGCGCTTCCATGGCAGCCGGAGACAGCCTTGACCTTCCGGCCTCCCTGGTATTTTCAGGAAGAAAAACTGTTTGCCCGCTTTCCGGGAGCGCTTTCCGGAGCGAGGCTTGCGGCCAAGGCCGCCGGCGCCCTCCTCCGCTACCTCGAGGAAACTTTGGGCGAGCTTCCTCATCTTCGCCCGCCGAGCCTCCGCTCCGAGGCGGAGACCATGGTCCTCGATAGCTTCACCCAGCGCTCCCTGGAGCTGGTCCAGCCCCTGAGGCCGGAAGGAAAGCTCACCCTTTTCTCCGTCCTTGATCGCACCAAAACCCCCATGGGAAAGAGGCTTCTTCGCCGGTGGATCCTTGGGCCTCTTAGGGATCGCGCGGCCATCGAGGCCCGCCTCGACTCCGTGGAGATACTCATCACCACGAATCTTTGGGAACGCTTGGAAAAACCGCTTTTCCGCTGCCACGACCTTCCCCGCCTTCTTTCCTCCTTGGGACTAGGAAACCCCAGTCCTTTGCATCTCCTGGCCTTGGCTCGGACCCTGAGCGCGGTGGAGGAAATTTCCCAGATCATTGCGGAGCTTTCCGATCCTCTTCCCGAGCCCATTCACCGCATAAAAGAGGCTCTGGCTCACGCTCCTTTGGGGCTCAGCGACCTCCTTCGCCGGGCACTGGTGGAGAATCCCCCGCCCAATGTGGCCGATGGGGGAGTGATCCGCGAAGGTTTCGATGCCCGGCTCGACAGCTTGCGCGCGGAAATCCGTAATCTTCGGGCGGAGCTCGCCCTCCTTGAGGCCAAAGAGCGGGAACGCACGGGGATTTCCAACCTCCGCATCGGCTACAACCGTGTTTTCGGGTACTTCTTTGAGGTCACCCGTTCCCAGCTTTCGCGCGTGCCCAAGGATTGGCAAAGAAGGCAATCCCTCACGGGCGCGGAGCGCTTCACCTCTTCCGAGCTTTCTGCTCTTGCCGACCGCATCCTCGCTGCCGAGGAAGAGGCCCTGGCCCGGGAGATGGAACTCTTCCAAGGCCTTGTCGCGGAAGTTCAAAAGGAGCTTGGAAGCTTAGGCCTTTTGGGCGAGGCCTTGGCGGAATTGGATGCTCTTCGCTCCCTGGCCGAGGTGGCCCGCAAAAAGGGCTTCACCCGGCCGCGGTTCACCGAAAGCCGATGTCTCGCGATCCGGGAAGGCCGGCATCCGGTGGTGGAGGAGACCGTGACCTTTGTCCCCAACGACCTCATCATGGATGCGGGAACCCATTTGGCCCTAGTCACCGGGCCAAACATGGCTGGGAAATCCGTGTTCCTAAGGCAGGTAGCCCTCATTGCTTTGCTTGCCCAAATGGGCTCGTTCGTGCCTGCAAAGGAGGCGGAGCTTCCCATCTTCGACAAGATCTTCACCCGGGTCGGCGCCTCGGATGCTGTGGCTGAAGGGATTTCCACGTTCATGGCGGAAATGCAGGAGGCAGCGGGAATCCTCTCCGGGGCCACGGAGAACTCCCTCGTCATCCTCGATGAACTCGGCCGGGGAACGAGCACCCACGATGGAATGGCTCTGGCCTGGGCCATTGCCAAACATCTTGCGGAAAGGGTGCGGTGCAAGACCCTTTTTGCCACCCATTACCGGGAGCTCGCCCAACTCGCAGAAGAGATCCCCGGGGTGGTGAACCTTCATGCGGCGGTGCGGGAGTGGAAGGGCGACGTGGTCTTTCTTTACCGGATCCTTCCCGGGGTCGCAGAGAAATCTTATGGAATCCAGGTGGCCAAACTGGCCCGCTTACCTTCTGAGGTTTTGGCCGAGGCTGAGAGGAAACTTGGGGAGCTGGAGAAAAAGAGCGCGGGGAAACCCAGGGCCGAGCTTCTCCCCCTATTCCCTTCCGAGGAACATCCGGTGGTGACGGAGCTCCGCAAGATCGACCCGGAGAAGCTCACCCCTCTCGAGGCCCTAGAGCTCCTCTTTCGCCTCAAAGAAAACTTCTAGCTTTCCCGGACGGCCCGCAAGAGAACGGTAGCGAGGCCAAGGTCCTCAGAATCTGATATTGCGGAAATCGCCAGGACGAGGGCTATCTGGTTTCCCTGGGCGAGTACAGCGGTGGCATCGTCGGGAAGGTCTTCGGGAGCGGCCCCCAAAGCCGACAGGAGAACCTCCGCGTTCTTCTCCGAGGAATGGGCTGCGGAAGAAAAATGGGGTAGACTGGAGCGGAGGTGATGGCATATGGCCGAGTTCTGTGAATCTTGTGGCGCGCCGCTTGCGGATCCGCAAATGCGAGGCCCCTCGCCACGCTATTGCCGGTACTGCACGGACCCCACGGGAAAGTTAAAGCCGCGAGCGGAGGTGCAGCGCGGGATCGCGGAGTGGCTCAAGAGCTGGCAACCCGGGATCACCCAGGCTCAGGCCCTAAAGCGGGCCGAGCACTACATGAAGGCCATGCCGGCCTGGGCAGAGGATT
>JACIWM010000097.1 GCA_014360945.1 Candidatus Bipolaricaulota bacterium | reverse complement strand
TTTCTTATTCCTCTTCCTGTTGAAAACCTTTGGAGATGATGACAGGCTATTATTGAATAACTTGTTGGGGAAAGAAGCATGAAAAACATCACTGAAGTGAAGGATCTGTGCACTGGTTGCGGGACTTGCGCAGCCCTATGCCCTCAAAATATCATAAAAATGGATATCAGCCAAAAGAAAGGAATATACGAACCAATCATTGATGGAGAATGCAATGAATGTATGACATGTATAAAAGTATGTCCTGGAATTGGCGTAGATTTCAAAGAGCTTAACAAAATAATATTTGGGGGGCATACATGCCAAGCGCATGGGTGCTCCGCCTATTGGCCGTGGCACTAATAATCGTAATACCCTCCATACTCCTTGGATATCCGTATCTTGCGGTGCTTGGCCAGCAAAAATATACCAATAGAAGTGTCATAATCAGGTCAATGGTACATCTTGCGATCCTACTTGCAGTCTCACCATTTATAAACATTTATATAGTAGCAGCCCTTGTCATCATAACAGAAAGCATCGTATTGGTTTTGCGAGTTTATGGGATAAAAAAACACAAACTTTGGTAGATAAGACCACCTTTAACCTTTAAAAACGAGTTTGTATATTCTTTCGGATGATTTATCATCTTTGTAATAATTTACAAGGTTGTTTATGGTTTTTCTCTCTTTTGAGTAATATTCTGGGTTTTTGATGCATTTTTCTAATTCTTTGAGGAATTCCTCGAAGTTTTTGACTTTGGGTCCGGGTGTCCAGAATTCGAAGGGTTCGAGTACGAAGCCCCTTCTCTTGCGGTACTCATCAAGGTCAGGAACCACAAAAATGATAGGCTTGTCAAGAAGTAAAAAATCGAAATAAACTGAGGAATAATCTGTTATAAGGATGTCAGCGCATGATAGTATATCATATAGATCCATGAAATTCTTTTGTAGCATTTCATTTGTAATAAGTATAGTGTTATCCATTTTCTTAAAATAAGGCTTGGCTATGGATTCCTCGAAGGGATGAAACTTAGCTATAAAAAGTATCTGATTGTCCTGGAGAAATTGGCTGAAAACTTCCCTATTAAAATCTGCTAAATTAAAATTATGGCTGATAAGTTCTCCATTGGTTTCTTCTATAGACTTTCTAAATGTGGGTAAAAACAAAATAATTTTACTATAATCATTTAAACTAACATTTAAGAGCTTTTCAAGATTTTTGTTAGAATTTTTGAAAAGTTTATCATTCCTAGGCTGACCTGTTATAACTATTCGCCTCGGATCCTGGTTGAAACAAGCTGCAAGGGCATTCCTCATAACACTAGAGGTTGCAATGAGATAATAGTTTTTATCATTTGAAGAATCTAGCAAAAAATTATCATCTTTTCTGACATGGCTCAAAGCCTTTAAGGGCATTCCATGCCAAAGATTAACAAACACCTGATTTTTTGCTTTTATAGGAAGATGATAACCATGTGATGTTACCATATATTTTGACCTTAGAAATTCCCATATTTGCCTTAAACTCAATTTTTTATACTGGGGTATATCAAATTTGTCATTTATTTCATTAACAGCCCATATCATTTCATATTTTCGCCCCATACAACGCATATAATCATATAAAGCCTTAGAGTTATCTGAAAAATCAGGTATACTTTCAAACATTATCTGATTATCCTTCTTAGGTATTAAAAAATTTATCAACTTCACTATAGATCTTAAGAATGATAAAAATTTTATACCAGTCTCTGAATTTTCTAAAAAATCAACTATTTTCTTTATTATCATTATTATCCCCTCATAAACTTTGTATATAATATTTTTTAAATTTTTATGCACCTTTATATATTATTTACACTATGGTTTTTTTCAGCGCTTTTCTTTGTTTATGTCACAGATTGCCGCCCACTGGATTCATTGATGTTATTCCATGATGGAATTCGCAACCTCTCCCGTTCCAAAAAATAGATACTTTAATTTTCTTCATTAAGTTACCATCTCAAATTTTTTTTTATATATGATTGTTTGTCCTTGTCTGAAAGGTGGATAGAATGCTGTTAACTTGTAAATACACCTTGCTAATCCTTTAATCCCGAAATAATTTTTATATTCGTGCATTAATTTTAAGTCCACATTTCTCGCCTAACTCAATAAGCTCTTTTTTAGTATATTCTCTTATATGTCCAGGATCATCTCCCCTTCTAATCTGTTCGTATGGGTGTAATCCAAAAAGCATCTTTATCCTTTTCCCTATACTGACAGCGTTAGGTGTTTGAAGGATTATGTAACCTTCATCATTGAGGCCAGACTTTAAAAATTCCATTACATATTCTGGTGCTACGTGTAAGTGCTCCAAGACCTCTGCAAATATTATCATGTCAAATTTGGGCAGCTTAACCCACTTTTCAGGGTCTTTAGAATCATTTAAATCAAAAACTATATGCTGAACTTCTTTAGGAACCTTGATTATCTTATCAAGGTGTGTTTTAGAAAGTGGGAAACCAAGTGTTGTTAAATTTTTATATCCTCTTTTATATAGTAAACTTGTTAGTGGACTTCGCCCAATATCCAAAATTTTGGAATCCGGCACAGCATACTCTTCAACCAAAGAAAGAAGATACTTATACCTTGGTTGGTGAAATTTAAAATACTGATCCACAAATATCACCTTAAATCAAGATTCTTGACCCTCCATTATCATATATGGTACTCTTATCCGTGAGTAACCAGAAATATTTTGTTAATGGCTCCACATTATCCATTTCCAATCTACCATTAATAAATCGTGGAGGCCTACCTGGAGTATCTTTAAATACAAGTTCCTCATTTATATTTAAATGCCTCAGATAGATATAATCTCCTTTTTGGAATGGGCCAGTATTATTAAAGAAAAGATTATCTGTTTTAGGTTTTTTGTTGAAGCCCAGAAGGATTCTATGGTCGCCTACTCTGTCGGTGTGTATGGTTGCGCTTTTGTTGCCATAGTTGTTTAGCCATTGTGCGCCTGTAACTTCACTGTCATAGATGAATGTTTCATATCTTCGCTCACCACTGTTGTCGTAGGCATAGGAGTATGGGATGCCAAAAAGCTCATATTGAAGATAATTTGTAGATATAAACCCAAGGATTAAAAGTGCCAATATCAAAGTTCTCATTAACTTTTCTCGTTCAAATGGCATCCTAAACTTCTTCGCATGATCTACAATAAACTTGACTCCGATTATGAAACAAGGGGCCAGGATTACTAGTAATTGTGAAAAGAGCCTTGTACCACCATAAGCCTTCGATACATATGGTAGGATGACAAATGAGGCGAGAATAGCCAATATAACAATGGTAGAGGCGATATACTCATCACTTACCCCATATTTTTTTCGGTACTCTGATTTAAAGAATAATGCTAAAACTCCAATGCCAATAAAAACGAATATAACGTCATGGACAAATGTACTCAAGAAGTTGGGTATGTGGGCTATTCCAATGCCAAGAACAGCCTGCTCTGAATAATTCCTAAGATCTAGGGAGAAGAAATTCGCCATACTCCTAAA
>JACIWM010000096.1 GCA_014360945.1 Candidatus Bipolaricaulota bacterium | reverse complement strand
AAAAGCATGTTGGAGAGGGTGCGCACAAGATAGGGATACATGGCCTGAACGGCCGCTTCGGGGATTTCCTTTACCGCAAGGATGGAGAGGACAAAGGTGGCTTGGGACTTACGCCGGTACGGTTTGGGATTTTCCGTCGAGGTCAAGTTTAAGACGAGGTTTGGAGCCTCGTCACCCTGGGCCGGTCGGTATCCGTGGCCTTCCAGGGCCCTGCTAAGCCCCCGCACCAAACTCAGAACTTCTGATGCGCCCTCGCCGTGGATGGCATAGGTTAGGGACATATCTCTTTCACCCCGAACCCAGGATACCAAAGATTCCTGAGGTTCGCTAATCAAAAAGAAAGGCCCGGAGGGTCCCCCGAGCCTTTCTCACAGATTTTGGGTTTTTACGCCTGAGAAACCGGCGAAGTAGTCAACCGGGGAAGCCGGCCCTCCAAGAAGTCCCGATATGCGGCCATATCAAAATGTCCATGGCCGGAGAGTCCGATGAGGATGACCTTTTCCTCGCCGGTTTTGGCGCAGTCCCTGGCCAGATCGATGGCGGCGCGCACGGCATGGGCCGATTCCAGGGCAGGAATAATCCCCTCGCATTGAGCGAAGACCACGGCGCCCTCAAAGACGTCCACCTGATCCAGGGCCACGGCTTTCACCACACCTTCTTCCACAAGATGTGTGATTATGGGGGCCATGCCGTGGTAGCGCAGACCGCCGGCGTGGATAGGCGGAGGGACGAAACGGTGGCCTAGGGTATGCATGCGGATAAGTGGGGTGAGTTCGGCCGTATCGCCGTAGTCGTAGCGAATCTCGCCTTTGGTGATGCTCGGGCAGGCAATAGGCTCTACGGCCAAGAACTCCACCAGTCTTTGCCGCTTTTTGGCCTCCCGGAAGAAGGGCAGGATCAGCCCGCCGAAGTTGGAGCCTCCGCCAACGCAGCCCACCACCACGTGGGGAAACTCCCCGGCCATTTCCATCTGCAGTAAGGCTTCCTCACCCACGATCGTTTGATGCAAAAGGACGTGATTCAGCACGCTTCCCAAGGAGTACTTAGTTCCCGGCTCGTTTAAGGAGGTCTCGATGGCCTCAGAGATGGCGATCCCTAAGGATCCCGTGGAATTCGGGTTTTCCGCAAGGACGCGCCTTCCTGCAGCGGTGTTGGGGGAAGGAGAGGGCACAACCTCTGCGCCGTAGACCTCCATCATGATTCGGCGGTACGGCTTTTGCTCGTAGGAAACACGCACCATATATACAAGACACTTTAGGCCAAACACGTGACAAGCAAAGGAAAGAGCGCTTCCCCATTGGCCGGCACCTGTTTCCGTGGTGAGTCGCTTTGTTCCCTCTACTTTATGGTAGTAGGCCTGGGCCACAGCAGTGTTAGGTTTGTGAGAGCCTGTAGGGCTTGTGCCTTCGTACTTATAGTAAATACGGGCCGGAGTTTGCAACCTCCGCTCCAAATTCACGGCGCGGAAAAGCGGGGTAGGACGCCATAAGCGATATACCTCCAAAACTCCCTCAGGAATATCGATGAACCGGTCGGTGGAGACCTCCTGAGCAATGCATTCGCGAGAAAACAGGGCTAACAAAGCTTTGGGATCCACCGGTTCCTGAGTTCTTGGATCAAGCGGCGGAGGAAGAGATTGGTCCAGATCGGCCAGAACGTTGTACCACCGCTTAGGAAGCTCCTCTTGAGGCAATTGAAAAACTCGCTTCATGGGACATCCTTTCTTTGGTTTTGGTTAGTCAGAAAAAGCCATCAGCGTTTTGAGAAAGGGGGCCACCAATCTTTAAACGGCGGATGACAAGGAGGGAGCCTATCACTCAGGCCAAAGAGGACCACCTGGCTGCCAGAAAACCAAAATCATCGCAGAAATATAGCCGTTTTTCGGTTTTGAGTCAAGTGCGCGAATTGCCTCATTGAAACTGTTACCGAAGGGGGGCATCGAGTCTTCATAAACTGGGTTACCGAAACACAAAGGAAGAACCGATGACCTACCACAGTATAGCAGAGTTGGTAGATACCTAGCGGCCCCGGTGTCTCAGGGCCAGCCGGAAGGAGAAAAACCCTGATCTTGAACGAGTTCGTGGCCTTCACCGACTACCATCGGAAGTCGGCCATCCGCTTTCTCCGGAAGGGCAATGCCGCCTAAGAACATGGATCGGCGAGGCTGCCATCCTTCAGGTGTGGGAGGCCAGCGGCTACATCTGTTCTAAACGGCTCGCTCCCTTCTTTCCCGAGATGGTGGCCGTCCTCAAGCAGGTGGGGGAGCTTGAGGTGCGGTCGGAGACCAAGCGCCTTTTGGTTCGGATGAGCCCGGCCACTATCGCTCGGCTACTCCGCACCCACTGACCCCGCTACCCCCGCAGGAGATATACCCTTAAGCCCGGAACACGCCTTAAGGGCAAGACCCCATCCGCACCTTTGCCGACTGGAATGACGTTCGGCCAGGGCTCCTTGAGGTGGACCTGGTCCCTCACTGCGGAGATAGTGCGGCCGGAGAATATCTCCACACCTTTTCTACCGTGGATATGGCTCCTGGCTGATGCGCACTCGCGGTGTTGGCCAACCGCAGCCAGCAGAAAGCTACCGAGGCTATGGAGCGGATCCGAACCAGGCTTCCGTTCCCCTTGCTGGGAGTGGATTCGGACAATGACCCCGACTTTATCTACGCCAATCTCCTTCGATATTGTGAGGAAAAGAAGCTCAACTTCTCGGGCTTCGGCCTTACCAGAAGAACGACCAAGCTTACGTAGAACAAAAGAACTGGACAGCGGTACGAAAGCTCATCGGCTACGCTCGCTACGAATCCAAAGAGACACAGGAAATTCTTGAGGTCATCTACGCCGACTGGGAGCGGTGCCTAAACTTCTTCCAGCCGATCCGGAAGGTGGTGGCGAAAAAGAAGGTGGGACGGAAGGTGCGCGAGAGGTACGATCAAGCCCAGATCCTCTACCAATGGGTTCTTGCTTCTCCCTAGGTGGACGAAAAGAGAAGCAGAAGTTACGGGAAACTTGCAAAACGCCAAATCCTGGCCCGCTTCGCCGCAAGGTTGAGGAGAATTTGACCAAACTAAAGGGGTTCCATGGGGAACCGAGATTACGAGGCAGCGGCCCGGGCTTCGGTAATACCTACTTATCAGGCATTACGAGGGGACGCCCAGGTAGTGTGAGCTGCAAAGAGGGCCGCAAGCACACCGGCGAGGAACCTCTTGGCGCAGGATCCGGAAAGCTGAGAACATGCCAGCGCCCCTTCAGCGCACCAAATTCTTACGCGCGTAAGCGGGACCTTGGTCAGAAGGCAACTGTTGTGATCTGGTTAGTCTTGGCCAAGATGGAATAAGCTTTCCCGGGTTATACGGCCTCCACGGCACGGATTTCGGGGATTTCCTCCTTCAGGACTCGTTCGATCCCGTTCTTTAGGGTCATCATGGCCATGGGACAGGAGCTGCACACACCCACTAGTCGTACCCGCACCACTCCGTCCTCGGTCACGTCCACCAGCTCCACATCTCCGCCGTCGGCCTGCAGGGCCGGCCGAATTTTCTCCAACGCCGCTTCCACTTCTTCCCACATGGTTTGTCTTGATACTTTCGCCCATCCCGCCCACTCTTTCAAGAAGCGTTATACTTGCCCCAACGTTTCGTGTCCCAGTTCGACTCG
>JACIWM010000095.1 GCA_014360945.1 Candidatus Bipolaricaulota bacterium | reverse complement strand
AGACCCCTAGCCCAGGGCTTTCTTACCGCGAGCCTCCTTTTCTGTGTGGGGCCGATGACCATTGTGGGTGCTGTCCAGGACGGACTTTTTGGGGACTGGTCCATTTTGGGAGCTAAGGCCATTTTGGACGGAATCTCCGCCGCCGCTCTGGCCGCGGCCTTGGGACCGGGAGTGCTCCTTTCCCTTTTCGTGATCCTTGTCTATCAGGGCGGGTTGACCCTTCTTGCCCGGGTTTTGGCCCACACCCTATCCGGATTCAGCCCGAACCATCCGGCGGTGCTGGAGCTCACGGCTGCCGGCGGAGCCATCGTTTTGGCCATCGGTTTGGACCTTTTGAAACTCCGGGATGCGCGGCCTGCAGATTTCCTCCCCGCGTTGGCCCTCGCTCCTCTTCTTTCCTTCCTCTTCCGCCTCCTTGGCTGGTCATGAAAGAATTCGTGCGCCGTTTTCCCCGGGAGATCTGGGCGTTGGTGGGGGTCCAAACCATCACCTCCGCGGGTTTTTCCTTGGCCCTGCCCTTTTTGTCCCTCTACCTTTCCCGGGAAAGAGGGGTCCCCATGAGCCTTGTGGGGACCCTCATGCTTTTCTCCGCGTTTGCCTCGGCTTTGGGGCAATTTTTGGGCGGGGAGGGCTCGGATCGCTTTGGAAGAAAACCGGTGCTCATATGGTCTTTCGCTTTACGGATCCTTGCGTTTTCGGCCACGGCTTGGCTCATGGGAAGCGGCGGACCTGTTTGGGCAATCGCCCTCCTTTACCTAGCAATTCGGGTCACAGGGGGCCTCGCTCAACCTCCAATTTCTGCCCTTTTCGCGGACCTGGTGCAGGCCGCGCGCGTGGAGGGCTATGGACTTCTTCGGGTGGGAGCCAATGTGGGCTGGGCACTAGGGCCAGCGCTGGGCGGATACTTGGCCACGTTTTTCCCGTACGCCGCACTGTTCTTATTCGGGGCCGGCGTCACTTTCGTGGCCCTGATCCTTACCTCACAGGCTGTGCGCGAGCCTTTTGCTCGCACCCAAGAAAAACAAAAAAGCATTTTGGCCCTCCGGGATCGAAGGCTGTGGGCCATCCTCGGTCTTTCCCTGCCCGTTTTCCTCGTGGCCGGGCAGCTTGTGTCCACCCTTTCCGTGTTCCTTGTGGGACGCCTGGGCTTAAGCGAGGCGCGATTCGGAGGACTTCTCACCTTAAACGGGCTTTTGGTGGTGGTCGCCCAATATCCTTTGGCTCGCCTGGTCCAAGGCTGGCCGGCCCGGCGGGGCCTGGCCTTGGGCGCCCTCCTCTACGCCCTGGGCTACCTAAGCTTCGGGTGGATACGCGCTTATCCCCTCATGATCCTGGCCATCGCCGTGGTCACCTTGGGCGAGATGATCTTCACCCCGGTGGCCATGGCCGTGGTCGCCAACTTAGCTAGCAAAGACCAGCGAGGCCGGTATATGGGGCTTTTTGGGCTCATCCAGTCCTTCGGCTGGTCAGGCGGGGCATTCTTGGGTGGAGTGCTTTTGGACTATGCACCGAACCCGCCAGTGCTTTGGGGAAGCCTCACCTCTTTAGGATTCCTGGCTTTCTTCCTCTTCCTTGGGGCGGGAAAGCTCTTCCACGACGCGTTCCAGGGCAAGCCCGCGGGAGCCCTTGACAAGAAGGAGGGCCGGGCCTGAGCCCAGGGCCTCCCGCACCGCGGAGACAAGGCGGGAAAGATCCCCCGGTTCGGCGAGGCCCGGGCCACCAAATGCTGAGAAGGCCGCGCTCATCCGCGGCCCGAACGCAAAAAGGAGATCCACCCCAAACCGGCGCGCCGCCTCCGCCACCGCCCGGTGAAAGAGAGCCTCCTCCGGGCCCAATTCCAACATGTCCCCGAGGAGGGCGGCCCGTACCTTCACAGGCAGACGTAGCCTGGCAAGGGTGCGTAGCGCAGCCTGCATGGAAACAGGATTGGCGTTGAAGCAGTCATCGAGAACCCAGCCGAAGGGCGCGGGCCGAAGCTCCAGGCGATGAGGCAAAGGCGGGACCTCGGCCATGGCCTTGGCCGCGATTTTCTCGGGAACACCCAGGCCCCAAGCCAGGGCCAGGGCTCCACAGGCCAACACCGCCCGATGGGCCCCAAGGAGTTTCAGCTCCACCGGAACGGCTCCGGCCGGGGTCTCCGCGACGAACTTCACCCCGCGGGGATCGTCATCCACAATGTCCCGAGGAAAGAAATCGGCCTCGAGGCTTTGGCCGAACCGCAGGCAGAACCCATCGCAGCGCTCCACCCGCGCCCGAAGCTCGGGAAAATCCCAGCTGAGGGCCAAGACCCCTTCCTCCGGAAGGGCCTCAGCCAGGGTCCACACGGCCTCCGCGGCCTTCTCCACCGTGCCCAATAGGGCCAAATGGGCCGGCCCCACGGCGGTGATCATCCCCGCCCAGGGCTGCAAAAGCTCGCACAGCCTCCGTAACTCATCGGGATCGGATTCTGCGAGTTCAAATACCCCGACCTCCGTCTTGGGCGGAACAGAAAGGAGGCTCAAGGGAACACCGATCTCCGTGTTGTAGCTCTCCGGAGCGCAGAAGGTGCGGTAGGTGGTAGCCAGGGCCGCGGCGAGAAGTTCTTTGGCCGTGGTCTTGCCGAAGGAGCCGGTTATCCCTACAGCGATGAACTCCAGGCTCTCCCGGCGCCAGCGGGCTAAATCCCAAAGGGCCTTCTTCACGTCGGAAACGAGGAGGAGGTTGTGGCCCACTCCGGGATCACGGGAAACCAACGCGCCCACGGCTCCGCGGGAAAAGGCCTCATCCAAAAAGTCATGGCCGTCGTGCCTCTGCCCGCGCAGGGCCACGAAAAGATCACCCGGCCGGATTCGGCGGGAGTCGGCGCAGGCTCCGCGCACCTCATACGGCGCCTTGGGACGAAGGAGCTCCGCCTCCAAGACCTCCGCCGCCTCCCGCAGATCCCACATCCTAGCCCCCGATGGGCAAGATCAACGAGACCTCCCCATACACCACATTCCCCGGAAACTTTTGGGAGACATAACTCACCCCGTAAAGCCAGGGCTCGCCCATGATTTGGGAAATGGGGTCCACGGCGAAAAGCTCCACGGTGAGGGTGTCGTAGGTGGGGATGCCTTCGATGTAGTCGAGGACGTCTCCAAGACTTTCGAAAACTGGGGCGGGCTCGGCCTTTTCCCTGGGGCGCGGCCCTCCATAGGCCCGCAAAACCACATAAGGCGTGTCTAAGTCATGAGGAATGCGGATGGAGCCCTCCAAGGTACGGGCCTCCCCGCGCCAGGCCCGCAGCTCCACCGTGAATTGCACAGTATCCCCGGGCTCGTACTCATCCTGGTCCGTGACGAGATCGATGATCTCCAGCGCGGAAAACTCTGGGGTGACCTCGATCTCCATTTGGACGGCGGTGAGCAGGGGATCAGCGAACTCGTTGTAGGCCAAAACGTCCAGAACCAAGGCGGCCTCCAAGGGGGCATAGACGGCCACATCGGAGGTGGAGAGGAACACGTTTTCCCGGGTGAACGAGCGGGGCATGCCCCGGCCGCGGATGGTGTATTTCACCCAGGCCGTGCCTGGACCAATGCGGTCCAGGGCCTGGTCCACGGCCTCCACCCCGGCCACGTAGAAAAGGAGGGGCGAAAGCCGGGGCTCATCCACAAGCTGAGCCGCGAATTCTCCCGGGGCTTCGCCGGTGACAGTGAACGCAACATCGATGGGAAGCGGGAAACGATCGGTGCGGCCGGC
>JACIWM010000094.1 GCA_014360945.1 Candidatus Bipolaricaulota bacterium | reverse complement strand
ATGGTCCTGTGCCCGGAACCGATGTTGAAGGGTGATTCTCTTCCTGTCCGTATTCTTGCGGACGGGTGGACCGCGGTCACCGGCGGGGGAAGTCTTTCCGCCCACTTCGAGGAGATGGTGGCGGTCACCGCCGATGGCCCGTGGGTGTTGACGGAGTGGATCGGGGAGGAGATTTGGGGAAAAAGGATCTGATCAGGGCGAAAGGGGAGGTCATCGAGGTGTTGCCGGATTGCATGTACCGCGTCCGGCTTGAGACCGGACAGGAAGCGATTTGTGTGGCCTCGGGCCGCATGCGCCGCAATTTCATCAGGGTTGTGGTGGGAGATAAAGTTATTTGCGAATTTTCCCCTTATGACCTCACCCGCGGACGCATTGTGTTCCGGGAGAGCTAGGAGGAGGACATGAAGGTGCGGAGCTCGGTGAAAAAGATCTGTGAAAAGTGTCGGGTCATCCGGCGCAAAGGGCGCCTGTGGGTGATCTGTCGAAACCCGAAACATAAGCAGCGCCAGGGGTGATGCCATGGCCAGGATCGCGGGCGTAAACCTTCCAGCGAAAAAGAGGATCGATGTGGCCCTAACCTACATTTATGGGATCGGGCCCTCCTTGGCCAAGAAGATCCTCCAAAAGACGGGGATCGACCCAGCCACGCGAGTCATGGATCTCACCGAGGAGCAGGTGGCGGCGCTTAGGCAGGAGGTGGAGTCCTACCCGGTGGAGGGCGATCTGCGCCGACAAATTCGGGCCAATATCCAGCGCCTCATCGACATCGGATGCTATCGGGGGATCCGCCACAAGGTCGGGCTTCCCGTGCGGGGCCAGCGCACCCGCACCAATGCCCGGACCTGGAAAGGGCCGCGGCCGGATAAAGCTGGCCGCCGCAGCCGCAAGAAGGGCAAGGAGTGAGGGATGAGCCCCCAGGCCCAGACCCGCAAAAAGAAAAACATTCGCCTGGAACGCGCCAGGGTCCACATTCACTCCACCTTCAACAACACCATCCTCACCCTCACCGATCTGGAGGGGAACACCCTGGCCTGGCAGTCCGGGGGGACAGCGGGGTTCAGCGGGTCCCGCAAAGGCACGCCGTACGCGGCCCAGCTCGCTTGCCAGGCCCTAATTAGACAAATGAAGGAGATGGGGATCCGTTCGGTGATCGTGACCGTGGACGGGGCCGGGCCCGGACGCCAGCCCGTGATCCAAACCCTGCGCGCCGCTGGCATCCAGGTGGAAGAGGTGAAAAACGTCACCCCTACCCCCCATAGCTAGGAGGAGCGATGGGAAAGTACACGGGACCTAAGTGTCGTCTTTGTCGTCGGGAAGGGGTAAAACTTTTCCTGCGGGGCGAACGCTGCTACTCCCCAAAATGCGCCCTCTCCCGCCGGCCCACCCTCCCCGGTCAGCACGGCCGGTTCCGGCGCCGCATGACCCTCTATGCCATCCGCCTCCGGGAAAAGCAGAAACTAAAGAGGATCTACGGAGTGCGGGAGGAACAGTTCCGCCGGTACGTGGAGTGGGCCAAGGAGTTCAAGGGCGTCACCGGGGAAGCGCTTTTGAAGTTCCTGGAGCGGAGGCTGGATAACGTGGTTTACCGGGCGGGCTTTGCCGCGTCCCGGAACCAGGCCCGTCAGCTCGTGTCCCACGGCCACTTCCTCGTCAACGGCCGCGTCACCAACATCCCTTCTTACCTCGTGGAAGAAGGGGACATCATCGAGGTTAAGCCCCAGTCGAAGGAGAAACTGCGCGCGTTCATAAAGGAAATCGCCGACCGCCGCCCCGTGCCCAGTTGGCTTACACGCGATTTGGAAGGGCTGCGAGTCCAGGTCGTATCTGAGCCCAACTTGGAGGAGCTCGAGCACTCCGTGGACACGAGCTTGATCGTGGAGTACTACTCCCGCTGATATGGTGGACTTCATTTTTCCTGAGGAAGTGCGGTGGGAGGAACACACCGACCGGTACGGTCGGCTGGTGCTCTCCCCGTTGGAGCGGGGCTATGCCACCACCGTGGGCAACGCCCTGCGCAGGGTCCTCCTTTCTTCCGTCCCCGGGGCGGCGGTGGTGCGGATCTATATCACCGGAAAATTCCACGAATACGACGTGATCGAGGGCGTACGTGAGGACATTCTCAACATCATCCTCAACCTCAAGGGTCTGGCCATTCGAGCCGAGAATTCCGGTCCGCACCGCATGTACTTGAGCGTTACCGGGCCCAAAGAGGTCCGCGCCGGCGATATCCAAGTTCCGGCCGGCCTTGTCATCGTCAACCCTGACCACTACATCGCCACTCTGGAAGAGGGAGCGAAGCTGGAGATGGAAATGGAGGTGGAGGTGGGCCGGGGGTTCCGACCCGCGGAGGAGAACAAGCGGGAGGACGCCCCCCTTGGGCTTATCCCCGTGGACGCCGACTTCTCCCCGGTGGAGAAGGTGAATTTCCGGGTGGAAGAAACCCGGGTGGGTGGCCGCTCCGGCTACGAGCGCATGATCCTGGAGATCTGGACCAATGGAGCCATAACACCAAAAGAAGCTGTCCAAGAGGCTGTGGACATACTCCAGCGCCATTTCTCCCTCCTCACCAAGATCGAGGAGAAGGAGGAGACGGTCACCACCGCCCAAGACGAGAATCTTCGCCCCCTCGCGGAGCTTGGGTTTGATGTGCGCATTTGCAACCTCCTCAAAGAAGCGGGCATCGTCACGTTGGGGGACCTTTTGGCAAAAACGAGGGAGGAGATCTCCGATATCCACGGCCTTGGGGAGAAGACCATGGCCAAATTGGAGCAACGGCTTGAGGAGTTGGGCTATCGGCTGCGTTCGGAGAAGGAGGGCTGATGCGGCACCGCAAGAAGGTCCCCAAGCTTTCGATGAAGGCGGACCGGCGCCGGCTGGTTCTGGCCGGACAGGCCCGCGACCTCATCCTGCACGGGAAAATCGACACCACCCCAGCGCGGGCCAAGGCCACCCAGAGGCTCGTGGAAAGATTGGTGACCTGGGCCAAGGAGGATACCCAGGCCCACCGGCGCATGGCCTTCGCCATCCTCCGAGACAAACAGGCCACGGAGAAGCTTTTCTCGGAGATCGGCCCAAAGTACAAGGACCGGGATGGCGGCTACACCCGCATTCTGAAGCTTGGGCCCCGCCTCGGGGATGGGGCGGAGATGGCCCGCCTCATGTGGGTATGACCCGCCGAGCCATCCTCCCCACAGGAACAAAAACCGTTGGTCCCTATTCCCCGGCCATCCGCGCCGGGGATTTTCTTTTCATATCCGGCCAGATCCCCCTTGACCCCCAGGGTCACGGCCTCCTTCAAGGGTCCATCGAGGACCAAACCCGGCGCTGCCTCGACCAGATAAAGGAGATCCTGGCCGCCGCAGGCGGGACCATGGACGATCTGGTCAAGGTCACCCTTTACCTCACAGACATGGGGGATTTCGAGGCTGTGAACCGTGCCTATTCCGCCTATTTTGGGGCGGAACCCCCAGCCCGGGCTTGTCTAGCGGTAGTTGCCCTTCCCAAAGGCGCCCGCATCGAGATCGAAGCCATCGCCTATTTGGGACAGCGATGAAGATCGCTTTTTTTTGTGGTTTGCCATATCTTCATTCTCGGCGGGTGTTTCCTTTTGACTTGGGGTGCATCCCTCCTTTTTAGGGCCACACCCACTTTGGTGGGAATCCTTTGCCACCCGCTTTTTTGGGGACTAGTGGCCATCTTGTTCGGGATATGCGGGCTTCGGCACGCCACGTGTATCTGCGTGCGAAACTGCTACAAAAAGAAATAGCCCTGAATTTCTAAAGCTCCCCGCGGGCCTTCTTTTCCCGCAAGGCACGCAACATATCCTCTACCATTTTGGGAAGGTCGTAATCAGGCTTCCAACCCCAGTCTTCACGGGCCGCGGAGTCGTCGATGGACCGGGGCCAGCTGTCGGCGATGCGCTGACGAAAATCCGGGCTGTACTCCACACGAAAGCCGGGAACCCGCTTTTGTATTTCCAAGGCTAGCTCTTCCGCGGAGAAACTCATCCCCGTCACATTGTAGATCCGGTAGCGCAGCCTTTTGGAATCAGCTTCCATGAGTTGCAGCGTGGCCTTGAGACAATCGGGCATGTACATCATGGGAAGAACCGTATCCGGCCGGACAAAACACGTGTAAGGTTCCTCCCGCACGGCGTAATAAAAAATTTCCACGGCGTAATCGGTGGTCCCTCCGCCAGGCGGGGTCTCGCTGGAGATGATCCCGGGAAACCGCAGCCCCCGCACATCCAG
>JACIWM010000093.1 GCA_014360945.1 Candidatus Bipolaricaulota bacterium | reverse complement strand
TTGCCGGCTTGGCGGGGAGCTGAGAGCCGGACATTTGTCCCGAGTCCGAGGTCAGCGAAGGTCACGAAGATTACCCTTAGCTCCACCCTCCATAACCCGGCCGCCCTTCGGCCTGGGCCGCGCCCGCGGCACAGTAGCCTCAGCCATGCGGGCAAAGTGCGTGCTGGTTTGTTTGATCTCCGCAGCTTCCTTTGCCTTTGGGGCGAATTTCTCGGCAAGGGGTGTAGCCGATCCCCAGGGATGGATTTGGCTTTGTGGAGATATAGATCAACCTTTATGGCGGTTTTTCGATCTTTCGTGGGAAGGAAGCCATTTTGTGGTTGAACTCGCGGTGCAAACGCGAAATTGGCAGACCCCGCCTCCTGCCTCCTTGCCCGTGACGGTGTACTTTTTCACCTTTTCATCTTCCCTCACAAGGCGGGTGCTGCTTCAGCGCGTCGGGGAAACCGGCTCCTACGTTGCGTATTTCGGACAAACTCTGTTAGCGCGCCGAGAATTGCAGATCGGTTCGTACCTTGCGGTTAAGCTCTCTATAAACGCAAGCGAAGCGGAGATCGGGGTGCATCCTTCCTCGGTATCCGTGAAGGGCGAACGCAGTTTTGTTTCTGCTCCGGCCATAGGCGCCGACGCTGGTGGGCCGTGGGTGCCAAGCATTACCGAACCCATTGCGCAAAAGGTTCAACATTCACCAACGCGGACGTTCCGAGAGTGCTCAGGAACGGATGACGCGCCTTATATTAGTCCCGGAAAGTATTTCGGCGAACTCGGATGGCCCGGACCGGGACATCCCGTGGATGCTCAGGATTGGCTGCGCGTAAACCTCAGGTCCGGACAGACGCTTGAGGTGCGCGTTTCCTCCCCAAACCCGGTTTTGTTGCGGGTCATGGATCCGTTGGGCCGGGAAATCGGGCGTGTTGAGGGAGCTGGCCAGCTTGGGCTTATGTGCCAGGCCACCACAACCGGTTCCTATCACGTTTGCATCTCTGTGCGCGAGGGCACCTTACTTTTCACATACTCCATCGACATTGCCATCCGCCGCTAAAATTTTAATGTGCTCGAAAACTTGGTCCTTCTCCACCTTGCGGAAGGTCTGGAGCCCTGGCCAATTTTGGAGGAGAAAACCGGCCTTCCCCGGGAGGCTTTGAAAGCGGAGCTTCTCCAGCTTAAAGCCGAAGGTTTTCCCGTGCGGATCGAAGAGGAAGGGGCTGGCCTTGAGCCGGGCACACCTGCTCCTCAGATTCTCCTTCCCCTATTGCGAGGGCGTTTGGGCCGACCATATCGGTATTTGGGTCTCGTTCCAAGCACCCAAGATGTTCTGCGAGGTTGGCGGGACGCACCCTGCGGGGCTCTGGTTTTGGCGGAAAGGCAAACCTTTGGCCGAGGAAGACACGGACGGCGTTGGGAAAGTCCCCCCGGAAACCTCTATTTTTCCGTGCTTTTGGAGGACACGGACAACCTTTTGCCCTTACGGGCTGGGCTGGCCCTGGCCGAAGCCGCGGAAGTTGGGGTTCTCAAATGGCCCAACGACCTTTTGGCTCCGGATGGACGTAAGCTCGCAGGGATCCTTGTTGAGGCCCAGGGAAAGCGGGTGTTTCTTGGAGTGGGAATAAACGTGCGTACTGCTCCGCTTCCGAGCTCCGCCGCCCTCGCCGAGTTCCGTCCGGTCAATCGGGCCCAGCTCCTCGCCCGGTTCCTTTGGGCCCTGGAAAACTGGCTGGAGCAGGAAAAAGAGAGAGTACTTTGCGCTTGGCGGGAAAGGAATGTAACCCTCGGCCGCTGGGTGGTTGTCGCCACTGGAAACGAAGTCTTAGAAGGGCTTGCCGTGGATCTTGGCCCTCAAGGGGAACTTCTTCTCCGCACGAAATCAGGACTAAAAGCCGTGTTCTCCGGAGACGTGATTTCAGTGGGCACTAAGGAGGTAGAAGATCCCGAGGTACGCGAGGGTGAGACGGAAAGCGGAGGCAGCGGCCACAGCGAGGGCAAACGCCCAGGGCCTTCGGCCGAATAGGGCCAGGACATAGCTTATCACGGTGTCGGGAAACCCGGGAATAAGGAGAAGAAAAAAGAGTGCAGGAGCGCCAAGGCGGTTGATCCATTTCTCAGTAACCAAAAGCCAGCGCTGAAGTTTCTTTTCCTGAGCCCGCCAATTTTGTATTTTTCGCCAACGTTTGAGGCGATCGCCCAAGAAAAAAAGGAGATACGCTCCGGCTGCACGCCCAAGTGCAGCCACAGTGATCACGGCCCAGCCGGGGGCTACGGTTGCTGCCCCTAATGCCAGCTCCTGTGGGCTTGGTAAAAGGATAACCGTTCCCACAG
Organism: Candidatus Bipolaricaulota bacterium; assembly: GCA_014360945.1. Classification (GTDB taxonomy): domain Bacteria; phylum Bipolaricaulota; class Bipolaricaulia; order Bipolaricaulales; family Bipolaricaulaceae; genus DTER01. Next base: position 2,001 of record JACIWM010000093.1, on the reverse strand, counting down.
AGTAGAAAAAAGTGAGGACCAGGGAAAGAGCCATAGCCTAGCGGAGAGGCTGGCTCACATTCTGACAGCGGGGACAGAAGTTCGTGCGCTGCCCCTCGAAAAGGACCTCTCCTATAGGGGAACCACACACCCGGCAAGGAGCGCCCGCCCGACCATGGACGTAGAGGAAGTCCCGAATCTCCTTGTCAAACAGGTTTTCCCCCACGCGGCTTTTGATCTCGCCGATGGCCCAACGCAGGGTCTCCGGGATGGCCCGCCAAAGTTTTTCCACCTCCGTAGGAGTGAGAGTGTGAACATATCTGAACGGCGAGATCTTCGCCAAAAAAAGGATCTCATCAGCATAAGCGTTGCCGATCCCGGCCACAACGGATTGATCTGTCAAAATCTTCTTTACCATGCGTCGTTTTCCCCGCAGGGCTTGAGAAAAATGCTCGAGGGTGAATTCCGGGGAGAACGGTTCCGGTCCGAGTTTTTTCAGGGGCTCGGCCTGAGAAAGATCAGAAAAAAGCCAGACCCCGGCGATCTGAGGGCTTCCGGGTTCGATGAGGCGCAGATCGGTCCCGTCATCGAAGGACAAAACCATGGTGGTGGACTTCGTCACCTCGTAGCGAGACGGGCCATGCCAAAGCCAGCCATAGCGCATAAGATGCACAAGTAAAAACGGGGCCCCGTCGAAGCGGAAAATCAAGTGTTTTCCTCGCCGGGCGATCTCCGTGAGGTTCTTCCCAAAAAGCGGCGAAAGGTCGGGAGGACCAGCTCGGACCAGGCCTGGCCGGCGCACGGAAATACCCTGGACCGCCCGGCCCAAAAGCCGGGCGGCCAGGTTCTCCCTGATCACCTCAAGATCGGGAAGCTCCGGCACCTACGGCTCGCTGAGACCCAAGTAGATCGTTATTCCACAGGAAGCAACGCACGGCGCCGCACAAGCCGGGCACCGATAAAGCTTCACGTACGGGGTGCACCAGGAGATCGCACAGGACTTGGAAGAGGGACCCCAGCATCCGAAGAAGAAGAACGGGAAGAAGCAGCACGGCTGGCAACAATCGGGCCGGGCCACGATCTTCACGGTGTTTTCATACTCGCCCGTGGTTGTGGAGATGATAATCTTGTAAAAACCGGGCTCCACAGGATTGCCATTGGCGTCCACCTGCTTCCACACCCATTTCCCCGGAGCCACCGGTGCGGGAAAGACCTCCTGGTACACGACATTCCCGTCCAAGGTGGCCACGCGCCATCCTGTGACTTGGATTTGTGGACCGGTACAGCAGCAACAGAAAAGGCCAAACGGAACAACCAGTTCAAAACAAACGTCCTCACCCTGCCAGAATGCTGTGTAACACGGAGGCTCCGCGGTGGTCACGCAGGGGGCACACCCTTGCCCTACGCTCAATACCCCCAGTGCTGCCACCCCCAACACCACTGCCCAAACCGTCCTCATTTCCTACACCTCCTTTCCCTCAGTTTACACCAAGGGGCGGCTGTAAGTTTCAGCCCACCATCCATGGTATGTGGAACGGCCCCAAGGTCAAGTAACGCTCGTTACGCCTGCGCGCTAAGGGTCTCCCAGACTTCCGGGTTGACCAAGGTGGGAGGGCGACGGCCGGACAACGCGGCAAGGACGTTGTCCACGGCCAACGAAGCCATCCTTCTCCGGGTGGCCCAGGTGGCCGAGCCAATGTGCGGGGTGAGAACTACGTTTCGCAGCGTCAAGAGCTCCGGATGCACCTGAGGTTCACGCTCGAATACATCCAGGCCAGCGGCAAGGATGCGCCGTTCTTTTAGGGCCTGAACCAAGGCTCCCTCATCCACCACCGGACCCCGGGCCACGTTCACCAAAATTGCTTCCCTTTTCATCAGGGAAAGCTCACGGGCACCGATGAGGTGATATGTCTCCTGGGTCAGAGGAACGCACAGCACCACAAAATCGCTTTCCCTAAGGAGCTCATCCAGCGAAACGTAGCGTGCCCCCAGATCTTTCTCGGCCTCGGGTTTTCTGGTGCG
>JACIWM010000092.1 GCA_014360945.1 Candidatus Bipolaricaulota bacterium | reverse complement strand
CGGGAGATCTCCTACGCGCGGCGGGCGCGGGGTGAGCTTTTCGTGCAAAGGCTTGCCGTGCGCTTCGCCGCAAAAGAGGCGTTTTGCAAGGCCCTGGGCAAACCGGTCCCGTTCCGGGAGATCGAGGTCCTTCCCGGAAAAAATGGGCCGCGCCTTGTTTGGCGCGGCCGGGAATTCCCGCTTTCCCTTTCGCACACCGCCCAGTGGGCGGCGGCGGTGGTCCTCATCCCATCCCCAGCTCCCGCAACCTCTCCCGCAGAGTGATGGTCTCCCGAACAGGTTGGGTGGCCAGGAACTTCTCGGTCTCCGCCTGAGCGACGTCCTCCTCAAGCTTCTTTATGGAAAGCCGCACCTGACGTTTGGCCTCGTTGATGCCGATGATCTTGGCCGTAACCTCCTGGCCGATGCGCAAAACCTCGGAGGGATGGCCGATCCGCTCGTGGGAGATCTCCGAGACGTGAATGAGCCCCTCCACGGCCGGGGTGATGCGCACGAAGGCTCCGAACTCTTTGATCTGGGTCACGGGGCCGGACACCACCGAGCCCACAGAGTATTGCTCCAGGAACTCCTCCCAAGGATCCTGCTGAAGGGCTTTTAGGGAGAGGCTGATGCGGCGGTTTTGAGAATCCACCTTGAGGACCATGGCCCGCACCATCTGGCCGGGCTGGACCACTTCTTTCGGATGGGACACGCGCTCCCAGGAAAGCTCGGAGACGTGGATCAGGCCTTCGATCCCGGGCTCAAGCTCCACAAACGCCCCAAAATCCGTGACGTTCGTGACTTTGCCCTCCACCAACGCGCCCTTGGGATAGCGGTGCTCCACATCCTCCCAGGGATCGGGCAGAGCCTTGCGCAGGGAAAGGCTGATGCGGTGCTCCGCCTCGTTCACGGCGAGCACCACCACCTCCACCTCCTGCCCGGGCTGGACCACTTCCTTGGGATGCTTCACCGGCGTCCAGGAAAGCTCGGAGATATGCACGAGCCCTTCCACGTCCTCCTCAAGTTCCACGAACGCCCCGAAATCCGTGACGGAAACGACTTTCCCTTTCACCTTCGCCCCCACAGGGTAGCGCTGAGAAATGCCCTCCCAGGGGTTGGGGCGAAGGCGTTTTATGGAGAGAGAAATGCGTTCCTCCTTGCGGTCGGCCTCGAGGACCATGACCTTGATCCTCTGGCCGCGCCGGAACTTCCCGGGCGGCGGAGCGGGAATGTCCTTCCAGCAGATTTCCGTGCGGTGCACCAGGCCGTCGTGGCCACCCACGTCCACGAAGATCCCGAAATCCACGACGCTTTTTATCGTGCCCTCGATGATCTTGCCGGGGGTTAGGGAGGCGAAAAGCTCGTCCTTCTTGCGCTCCTCCAGGTCCTTGAGCCATTCCTTGCGGGAGACCACGATGTTTCTGGTGCGGCGAGAGAACTCGATGATCTTCACGTCTAAAGCCTTCCCGCGCAGACGCTCGAATTTCGTGGAAACACCTTTTCCCAAATGGGAAGCGGGAAGGAACGCGCGAATTCCTCCCAAATCCACTTGGAACCCGGCCCCGGGGACCTCGGCCACTACCGTGCCCTTCACCGGAGAGCCCGTGCGATATGCGTGCTCCAACTCCGCGAACTTCTTGGCGAAAAAGGCCTGCCGCTCGGAGATATAAACTGTTCCGTCTTCCTCGTCGATGTAGGTGATGAGGACTTCCAGGACCTGATCAGGCTCGACCTTGTCGTGGCCGGGAGCGAGCTCCTCTTTGGGAAGCACCGCCTCCGATTTGTACCCGATGTCCACGAGGATCTCGTTGTCCGTGACGTGGACCACCCGACCCTGAACCGTATCCCCCCGGCTGAAAAGACGGATATCGTTCTCGCCGAGGGCCTCCTCCATCTTTATCCACTCCGCCATTCCCATCACCTCGTTTGGTTTCCCCTTGCGGGCCCGAACACGACCCAGCTTGGACGTGGGGCAATCTTATACGCGAAAAACGTCTCGCTCAAATCAAAGGCTCAGGATCCGCTCCATCAGACGCTGAGCCAAAAGGCGATAACGCTCTGACCTGGGAAGGTCCGGGGAGAGATCCCGGGCCAGGTCCTCCACGGTGAACGGAGGGCCGATGCGCACCTCCACTTTCGGAAAGCGCCAGCGCGGCCTGGGCGGATACGGGCCCCGCGACACAAGCCGCACAGGTATGAACGGAAGGCCCAAAAGCTCGGCAAATCGGATGGCCCCGGGTTTGGGTTTGGCCCCGGGCCTTCTGGTTCCCTCGGGAAAGATCCCCAGCCACCGCGCCCGTTTCGCCGCATTCATGACCTTGCGGAAATCCTTGGTCCCGAAGTCCTCGCGATTTATGACCACGGAAAATCCCCAAACAAACGGGGCGAACACGGGATTGCGCAAAAGCCCATGCCGGGCGAGAAAAACGATGCGCCGAAACGGCCCGAAGGCCACGCAAAGGATGGGAATGTCCCAAAAGGACCGATGCGGAGCGACCACGATCCCTCGAGGATGGGGCTTCCCTTTCACGGAAAGGCGGAAAAGGCTCCACACCACCGGCGTGGCCAACGCCACAAGGAAGGCGTAAAGGACATCACGAATCCTTTCAACAACCCAGCTTCGCACGTCGTTCCTCCACGAGTTTTAGCACCAAGGCCAAAACTTCCTCCGGGGTTTTGTCGGTAGTGTCCACAAGGACGGCGTCGGGAGCGGGCCTAAGAGGCGAACAGGAACGCGTGGAATCCCGTTCATCCCGGCGGCGGATGGCCTCGAGAACTTCCTCGAAGGACCCCCCTTGTTCCCGGCGTCTTCTCCGGGCCCGCTCCTCCAAAGTAGCCCAAAGGAAGATTTTCAGCTCCGCATCGGGGAGGACCACGGTGCCGATATCCCTTCCCTCCATGACCACATCCCGGCCGGCCGCGATTTTTCGCTGTAGTTCCACAAGGCGCGCCCGCACCCGGGCATCCGCCGCGAGTTTCGAAGAAAGCTCGTCCAAATCCGGGTTGGAAAGGAGATGAGTCACGTCCTCCCCGTTCAAAAAGATCCGGCCTTCCTCGCCCACGGTGATCTCCGTGTCCGCGAGGGAAAGACCGCGTTTGTGGGCCAAGGCCGCGGCCCGGTACATGGCCCCGGTGGGAACGAAAAGGAAACCTAAGGCCTTGGCCAACGCCTTGGCCAATGTGGTCTTGCCCGCGGCCGCCGGGCCATCGATGGCGATCTTCATCCCAGGATCTTGTACCCGCGCTCCACCGGCCGCGCAACGTGAAGCTTGGCCTCCACCCGCGAGGAAAGCTCTTCTTTTGCCCTCTCCGCCTCCGCTTCCGAAGAAAACGCCAAAAACAGGGTCGACCCGGAACCGCTCATCCCTACCCCGAGACTCGGCACTTCTTCCAGGATTTGTCGAAGCCGGCGAAGTTCGGGATAAAGATGCGATGCGGGTTTCCAAAGATCGTTTTGGAACGGCGGCACCGGAGGGACCGAACCGGGTTGGGAAAAGCCCAACCCTAAAGCATCGAAAGCTCTGTATACCGCGGCCGTGGAGGAGGAAAAGGGCGGGATCACCAAAAGGAACGCAGGAGGAACGGGTAAATCCACGGGTGAAACGCGCTCTCCGATTCCCTCCACCCAGGCCGGGCTTTTCCCCAAAAAGAACGGGACGTCCGCACCAAGGCGCGCGCCCAGGGCCATGAGCTCCGCCTCGCTTTTTCCCAAGCCATAAAGGACGTTCAATCCCGCAAGGACTGCGGCAGCATCGGAGCTTCCTCCGCCGAGTCCCGCGCCCACCGGAATTTTTTTATGCAGAACGATGCGTACACCTCGGCCGCTTCCGGCCAAAAGGAGGGAGGCCGCGCGATAAGCAAGATTCTCCTCAGGCCTTCCAAGCTCCGGCGGAGCGAAGAGCTCGATTCCTTGAGGAATGGGCTCTAACGTCACCTCGTCCGCCAAATCCACAGCGCAAAAAAGGCTCTGGAGAAGGTGGTAGCCATTCTCTCTTCTTCCCACCACCCGCAGGACCAAATTCAATTTAGCGTAGGCCAGGACCTTAAGGACCGCCATGCACCACCTGCCCGCGTCTTATCACGGCCCACACGAGGTTCTGCCCCATCCAATACGGGATTTCCCGGAAGCTTTCCGCTTCCCACACCACAAGATCCGCCCATTTTCCGGGCTCGATGGAACCGATTTCCTGGGCCATGCCTAGGGCCGCCGCGGCGTTAAGAGTAGCCGCAGTGAGCACCTCCTCGGGACTCATTTTCAACTTGAGCACGGCCAAGCTCATGACGAAGGGAAGGGAGGCCAACGGACAGGAACCGGGATTGAAATCCGTGCCTAGAGCCACGGGAACCCCGGC
>JACIWM010000091.1 GCA_014360945.1 Candidatus Bipolaricaulota bacterium | reverse complement strand
TTATAAAAGCGAGCTTGGATCCCCTAGACCTTAAGATAAAACTTAAAAAGATAAAGGAACCCGTCAAATTTGAAGGCTCCGGAGCCTACGGAGCATCCCACGAAATGGAACACCTCTCAAAAGGTAGAATCAGTGGAAGACCGTTCTGGGAGTTCAAATACGAAATCGAAGAATAGAATGAAAATCTCATAAAAAACATCCTAGGAAAAGTTCAAAATACTGGCACTCATTACAAAGAAATTTACTCATACAATGCAGAAGCCACTCCCCGCAGATAAGAGTGTCAAATATACTGATAAACCCGGCACCACTCTATAGTTTCGTAAGCCAAGTGTTGCCAGATAAGATTGCTAAATATACCTGATAAACCCCAATGATAGGTCATGTGCAGAAGATATCAGCATTATTGTCACCCTTCACAAGAAGACATGCACCTGATTGAAATGTCTTTTCTGGGATTGCTCTCATGGAAAACATGCTGCGGGTTTCGGCATGCTCCTTAATTCGATATAATAATTAGATGCAGGCAACTTCACATAATAGAAGGTTGCCCATTCTACACTCTAAGAAACTGAAATAGGCGCTAAAAATCACATATAAACGTTTTTTTTCAGTGCAGCTGCTCCCAACATTAAAGGTTAATTATAACTTCAATCATATTAATATTGGTGTATTAACATGAAGGCTGATGCTGTGAAAATTGCAGATAGGGTCTATTGGGTTGGGGTTTTGGACTGGGATATTAGAAGCTACCATGGTTACACCCTTAAGGGCACAACTTACAACGTTTACCTTGTATTCGGGGAAGATAAGGTTGCTCTTATAGATAACACATACCCTGGGACTTCTGCACAGATGATGGCGAGGATAAATGATGCTCTCCAGAAAGAGGGAAGAGACAAAATTGATATGGTAATACAAAACCACATCGAGAGGGATCATAGCGGGTCGCTACTAGAGGTTTTGAAAAAATATAATACTCCCATCTACTGCACTGGGAAAGCAGCAGAAGGATTGAGAAAACACTACCCACCCCTAGTGGATGCTAAGATAGAGATAGTCAGGACGGGTGACAGCCTAGATCTTGGCGGTAAAAATTTCATGTTCCTCGAGGCTCCCATGCTCCACTGGCCTGATAGCATGTTCACATTCTTATCCGAGGATGGTATACTCTTCTCTAATGACGCCTTCGGACAACATTTATGCTCCAATAAACGCTTTGACAATGATATCGATGATTATATTATAATGGATGCTGCGAGGAAATTCTATGCAAATCTTATAACACCATTATCCCCATTGGTGTTGAGAAAATTCAAAGAACTGGAAGATCTCGGACTCCTTGACAGGATAAAGATGATAGCACCATCCCATGGACAAATATGGACTAAACCAGAGAAGATCATAAACGCGTACAAGAATTGGGCCACTGGAAAATGCGAGGACAAGATCACGATAATATATGATACCATGCATTACTCCACCCAAAAATTGGCGCACGCCCTTGCAGAAGGGGCTATGAGTGAAGAGGTAGACGTTTCCATGTACTTCCTCCATGAAGACGAAAGAAGTGAAATAGTAAAGGACATACTTGAAAGTAAAGCCATATTTATAGGGAGTCCCACGATTTTTAACGGGCCATTCCCAAGCCTCGGAGACATTATATATTATCTGAGGGGCCTTGCATTTGACAGGACAGGCTTCAGGAGACTTGCGGTCATCTTCGGTTCTAAAGGTTGGGGTGGTGGCGCGGTTAACAGTCTCAAACAGGAACTCTCAAAGGCGGGATTTGATGTGTTCGCCACTATAGAAGTGGATTATGTGCCATCGGAAGAGGATCTGGTTAAATGCTATGATGTGGCTAAGTCAACAGCTTCCAGGATAAAATCATTATAGGATGATTAAAATGGAGAAGATAGTTCTAAGGGAGGATTTATCCCTAGAGGATAAGTTGTTGGCGTGTTTGTTCTGGACTGTGCGTAAAACCATCCGAGAAGAGGGATGCGCCCCTTTGAGGGTAAATAGGATTGAAACGTCAACAAGAACTTATAAACCTCAAAGGAGGAAGTTATTAAAGCTTTCCCCCATTTTACTCGATGATATAAGGGATGATATGAGAAATGGTAGGATTGTTTCCTTTGAATTATTTATTGGTGAAGAAGTCCTAAGGGTTTATATAGATGATAAATCATTTGCTGTTTCCTCAGAGAAGTCAAAGTATCTTGAGAGGGAGATAACCAATAAGATAGTGGAGGAGATGAAAAGAAAAGGACCTGATTTTTGCCAGACATTCATAACGAGAATCATGACAAGTGGGTAAAGTATTTATAGAATCCCTAACCCATGGATAATTGCAAATATTATATTGAGGTGATTACATGGCACAGTTAACTGGTTCACAACCAATAATAATACTACCAAAAGGGACTACAAGATACGTGGGAAAAGAAGCCCAGAGGATGAACATACTAGCAGGCAGAATATTAGCGGATACCATTAGAACAACCTTAGGCCCTAAGGGAATGGATAAGATGCTTGTAGACTCCCTAGGGGATATTGTGGTGACAAATGATGGTGTCACAATCCTAAAAGAGATGGACATAGCCCATCCAGCTGCTAAAATGTTGGTAGAAGTTGCTAAAACACAAGAAGACGAGGTGGGGGATGGGACAACAACAGCAGTCATAATAACTGGAGAACTTCTCAAGAAGGCAGAAGAACTCTTGGAAATGGGTGTGCATCCAACAATAATAGTACAAGGTTACAGGCAAGCGGCCAAAAAAGCCCAAGAAATCCTAGATTCTATAGCAATAAATGCAAGGGATCGTGACACATTAATAAAAGTCGCAATGACGGCGATGACAGGAAAAGGAGCTGAAAAGGCAAGGGAAACATTAGCAGAGTTGGTTGTGGATGCAATACTCCAAGTTGAAGATAATGGGGAAATAGACAAGGACAATATAAACATCCAGAGAATACTTGGGGGATCAATCGACGATTCCATGATAGTTAACGGAATAGCAATCGACAAGGGAAGAGCAGACCATGCAATGCCAAAACGTGTTGAAAACGCCAAGATAGCACTCCTAAAATATCCAATAGAAGTCAAAGAACTTGAAACAGACGCTAAAATACGGCTAACTGATCCTTCACAGATGCAGGCTTTCATCGAACAAGAAGAAAAAATGATAAAAGACATGGTCCAAAAAATCATAGATTCCGGGGCTAACGTACTATTCTGTCAGAAGGGTATTGATGATCTTGCACTCCATTACCTTTCACGTGAAGGTATATACGCCCTCAAAAGGGTTAGAAAATCAGACATGAAACGTCTTGAGAGGGCCACCGGTGCTAGACTAGTAACCAACATCGAGGATCTTACAGAAGAAGATCTTGGAGAAGCTGGCGTAGTATATGAAAAGAAAATCTTCGACGAGCTTTTAACCTTCGTAGAAGATTGTAAGGATCCTAAGGCATTATCCATAATCTTAAGGGGTAGCACAAGACAAGTCGCAGAAGAAGTTGAAAGGGCTGTGGAAGACGCTATTGGTGTTGTTTCGGCTACAGTTGAGGATGGGAAGGTTGTTGCTGGTGGCGGAGCTCCTGAGGTTGAGATTGCTAAGAAACTTAAGGATTATAGTGAGTCTATTAGTGGCAGGGAGCAGTTAGCTGTGGCTGCTTTTGCAGAGGCCCTTGAGGTTGTTCCTAAGACTTTGGCTGAGAATGCTGGTCTTGACAGTATTGACACTCTCGTGGATTTAAGAGCGGCTCATGAAGAGTCACCATACATGGGTTTAGATGTTTTCGAGGGTGAAGTAGTTGACATGAAAGAAGCAGGAGTACTGGAACCACACAGAGTCAAGAAACAGGCCATACAATCAGCCGCAGAAGCAGCAGAGATGATACTAAGAATCGATGATATGATAGCCGCAAAGGGCTTTGAAGTTTCAAAGAAGGAATCTGAAGAAGGAGGTGGAATGGAGGGTATGGGTGGAATGCCACCAATGTAATATTATTTTTTTAAAAAAATCATATTTATCATGATTAATCAGTAAAGTTTATATAGTGGGTGCATCCTAAAAAAACAATGAAAAAACAAAATGGTGGCAAAAAAATGTCCGAGGACACCACTGTTCTCCTAGAAGAAAAAAGGATCTTCAAACCCAACTACAAAATCGTGGAAGAAGCCCACATAAAAAACTGGGAAGCAGAGTTAGAAAAAGGAAAAAACATAGAAAAATACTGGGCAGAAAAAGCCAAAGAACTCGAATGGTTCCAAAAATGGGACAAAGTCTTAGATGACAGCAACAAACCATTCTACAAATGGTTCACCAACGGCAAAATAAACATGACCTACAACGCAGTAGA
>JACIWM010000090.1 GCA_014360945.1 Candidatus Bipolaricaulota bacterium | reverse complement strand
GCTTCGGTGACAAGCCAGGCCTTTCTTCCCTCCTCGTGCAGCCGGGCCAGAGTCTCCAAGGCCGCGGGAAGGGAGTTGTGGCTTCTGTGGGCCAAAAGGAGAAGGGGCGCGCGCACCTTTTCCGCGAATTTCAGGGCTAGATGCTCCGTTCCGCCGGTGAGATGCAAAAGCGCGGGAAGGGGTTCATTCTCCATCTCCGCCGCGGAGCGGGGCTGCAATGCCACCCCGGAAAGCTCCTGGAAGCGCCGTAGAACTGGGGTGAGAAGTAAACTCTCGTGCCCACGCAGGGCGGAACTCAACGGAAGAACCGGAAGGCTTGCGTTTTTCAAAGTTCCTGGGCCCAAGTGTCCGGGGAAGTATCGAGGGAGAAAGTGAGGCGTGGCACCCTCCGCACGGAAAGCCTCTTTGCCAAAGCCGTGCGCAAAAATCCCGTGTCTTTAGCAAACGCCGCCATCACCCGTGCTCGCTCCTCCTCCGTTCCCGAGACGTACACCAAAACCTTCGCCTCCTGCCCATCTGGGGAAAGCTCGACCCCGAGGATGGTGGGCAAAGCTGCCTTCAAAACCGGGTCCTTGGCCTCAAATTCCAGAATGTCCGCGATCTCTCGGGCGATGGCTTCCTGGAGTCTCGCGCGGGCCCGTGGCCGCATCAAAACACCTCCAATTCATGGGCTTCCACGAAGAACTCCCGGCTTCCCTCAAGCCGTGTGAGGATCTTCTGGAGTACTCCGTCGGAATACGCCCCGTTGTTGGAAAGGTGGGCGAATCCAAGGATGGCCCGCTCCGGGTTATCCAGCTCTCCGAGTTCCGCAGCGGAGACGTTGAATTCCCGGCGCAGCCGCACCAAAAGGCCCTCCAATACAGCCCGCTTATCCTTGAGGGTCTTGGCCCCATAAAGACGCAATTGCACCCGCAAGATTCCCACCGGCATGGCTTTAGACGGGCACCTCTTCCAGGACGTAGACCTCGATGACGTCGCCTTCCCGCACGTCATCGAAGTCCCGAATGCGTAGGCCGCATTCGTAGCCCTGCGGCACTTCCCTCACGTCCTCAGCAAAGCGCTTGAGGGACGCGATCTCCCCGGAGAAGACCTCTTGGCCATTGCGGAGGACTCGGACTTTTCCGCCCCGCACGACTTTTCCGGAGCGCACCAGGCATCCCGCCACCCGGCCCACCCCCGAGATGTTGAACGTCTTGAGAACCTCGGCCTCGCCCACCTTGACCTCTCTGATCTCCGGACCAAGGAGGCGCTTCAAGGCCCGCTCCACGTCCAGGGCGAGGTCGTAGATGATGTCGTAAGTGCGGATGGGGATGCCCTTTTGGTCAGCGAGGGCCTGGGCCTTGGGGTCGACCTTCACCCCGAACCCAAGGATCAAGGGTTGACCTTGGGTTTCGGTGGCAGCCAAAAGCACGTCGGACTCGCTGATCTGGCCCACTCCCGCGTGGAGGACCTCCAGCTCCACGCCCTCGGCTTGGATCGTGCCCAGCTCGAGCTTCACCGCCTCTAGAGCCCCCATGGTCTGGGCTTTGATGATCAGGACCAAGCTCTTTTTCTGGGCGGTGGCCAAGAGCTCGGCCAGGCTGGGACGCGGCCGCGGCGCAAGTTTCCGCGCCCGTTCCTCCTCAAGCCTTTTCTCCACCAGCTCCTCCGCCTCCTTCGGGCTTTGCACGCGCTCCAGCTTCTCCCCAGGAGGCGGGACATCGGAAAGGCCGAGGATCTGCACCGGCGTTCCCGGCCCGGCAGAAGGGATCCTCTTCCCCTGGTGATCAAGGAGGGCTCGGATCCTTCCCCAGGCGGTGCCGGCCACCACCACGTCCCGTTCCCTCAGCGTCCCGTTCTTCACGATGGCCGTGGCCACCGGGCCCTTCGCCGGATCAAGGTGGCTTTCGATGATGATGGCCTCAAGCTCGCCCTCGGGATCCCCGTAAATTCCCTCCATCTCGGCCACAAGGAGGATCATCTCCAAAAGGTCCTGCACCCCTTGCCCGGTGAGGGCGGAAATGGGAATCATGATGGTGTTTCCACCCCAGTCCTCGGGGACGTACCCGAGATTGGCGAGCTGCTGCATCACCACATCCGGCCTGGCCTCGGGTTTGTCGATCTTGTTGATGGCCACGATCATGGGCACGCCCGCGGCCTTGATGTGGTCCAGAGCCTCCAGGGTTTGGGCCATGACCCCGTCGTCGGCGGCCACCACGAGGATGGCGATGTCCGTGGCTTTGGCGCCCCGGGCGCGCATGGCTGTGAACGCCCGGTGTCCCGGGGTGTCGATGAAGGTGATGAGTTTTCCGTCCACTTCGGCCTGGTAGGCCCCGATGGATTGGGTGATCCCGCCGGCCTCCTCCGTGGCCACGTGGGTACGGCGGATCCGGTCAAGAAGGGTAGTCTTTCCGTGGTCGATGTGACCGAGGACAGCGACCACCGGCGGCCGCGGCTGCCCCTTGGGCTTGGGTTTCTCCGCCTCCGGCGCAGCTTTGGCTTCAGCGGCCTTTTGCTCCGCAATAAGACCTCGGATGACCTCGGCCTCCTCTTCGGAGACCATGTGAAATGCGCTCATCCCGGGCATGCCCAGCTTCTCCAGGGCCAGGATGAGATCCCTGGTGGACATGCCCAGTTCGCGCGCTAGCTCATAAATGCGTTTACGCGGCAAGTGGCTCCTCTCCTCACACCGGGGTCAGGCGTTTGCGCCCTTTCCGGCGTCGCCGGGCAATCACCGCCCGCCCACCGGGCGTGCTCATCCGCGCCAAAAATCCATGCACCCGATGCCTTCTTCGACGATGCGGTTGGTAAGTGCGCTTCGGCATGCCTTCCCCCTTGAACGCGTTCGCGATTTTCCAAAACTATGCGGAGTCGTGCAACCCTTGCATATAAAACGCGCGGAGACAGCGCCAGCGCTTGCGGGAGATGTCCGGAAGATCCCGGTGCTCGGAAAACCAGCGTTCCAGGAAATCCTGGACTTTTTTCTCGCCGGGATAGCCCCAGCCGATATCCCCAAATTGGCGGTGCAAGGCTTCCATGTACCCATCGCGCACGACCTTGGCCAGGATGGAGGCCGCGCCCACAACTGGGCTCTTCTTATCGGCCTGGGGAAATGCGGAGAACACGGATTCCGGAAGTTTTGTCGCCCGGGAAAGGTTGCGCAGGAAATGGGGGATGGCGCGTGGCCCCACAGGCGGATCCAAAATAACCTGCGTTGGCTGGACTTCCCGCAAAATTTTGGCCATGGCCCCAAGTTCCAGGAGGGTGAGGTTTTCTTGATCGATCACGTGCGGAGGAATGATGATCACCCGGCCCCGCAGCCCCTCTTGCCAAAGGGCGCGAAGGACTTCCTTCCGTTTTTTACGGGAAAGAGTTTTGGAATCCCGGGCCCCCAGGGTTTTTAATTTTTCTTCGTGTTCAGGGGCGGTCCACACTCCAGCCACCACGAGCGGCCCTAAAACGGCGCCCCGACCGGCCTCATCCAATCCAAGAAGTAGGCTCAAAGCTCACCAGCGATAGCGGTGCCAGCGGCGCGCCTCCCACCAGCGCACCACACCCGGCACCACCCAGCGCCTGCGGAAGAGGAAAACGAGGATGGCCCCCGTCAAAAATCCGCCGATGTGCGCCCACCACGCCGTCCCGCCAAGGCCCCGCAGGTCCACAATCCCCGAGAAGAATTGGAGCAGGAACCAAAGTCCAAGGAAGATCACGGCCGGCACCTCCACAAGCTGGAGGAAAAACCAAATAGGCACCACGGTGAGGATACGGGCCCAGGGGAAGAGGATGAAGTAGGCTCCCATGACTCCGGAGATGGCGCCGGAGGCGCCCACCATGGGCACCGTGCTTTTTCCGCTCACTGCCATCTGGAGCCCCGCCGCGCCCACTCCGCAAAGAAGATAAAAAATGAGGTAGCGCCAGGGCCCCATGGAGGCCTCCACGTTGTCCCCAAATATCCAGAGGTACCACATGTTCCCGATGAGGTGGAGCCACCCGGCGTGGAGGAACATAGCGGTGAACAATGTCAGCCAAATGGGGAAGGGAACGGTGGGCGGAAGGTCCTTTCCGCTCAGGAACTCCGCGGGGACGAGGCCATATTGGATATAAAAGGCGTCGCGCGGGGTCACGGGATAAAGGCAACCCATCCCGTAACGTCGGTACAAAACGGAACTGAACCCAGGGGGAGGCTGATTGAACGTGTCCCGCCAGGCGCAACCGTCCAGCAAAACGTAGCCGTAATCGGAAATGCTCAAGGTGTAGAAGAACGCCAGAACATTCAAGGCGATGATGGCGTAGGTGGCCCAGGGGCGTTTTCCGCTGATCCGATAATCACGCAGGGGAAGCATCGCCGGCTTATTCTAGCTTGGGAGCCTAAGCCTGTGAAGTTGTCGGAAAGGATGGGCTTGGGGTAGGCTTAAGT
>JACIWM010000009.1 GCA_014360945.1 Candidatus Bipolaricaulota bacterium | reverse complement strand
TCCGGCCTCGAATTTGGCGGGCGGGTCAGCCCAGGTGGCTCGATCGATCCAAACCTCGCGGATCATCTCTCCCCCGGTAAGAAACGGCGGCCATTCCTCAAGAAGCTCAGATTTGGCCCAAAGGATGCCGATCCCTGTAGGGCCCAGCATTTTGTGGCCGGAGAAGACCAGGACGTCCGCTCCAAGTTCCCGAACGTTCACGGGCATGTGCGGAACGGATTGGGCGGCGTCCACCACCACTATTGCCCCGACTCCATGCGCCTCCTCCGCAATCCCCGCCACAGGGTTTACTGTTCCCAACACGTTGGACACGTGAGCCACCGCCACTACCTTCGTCTTTCGCGTGAGCATCCTTCTAAAAGCTCCAAGGTCTAAATGCCCTTTGGCGTCGATGGGAACGGCCAAAAGTTCTGCGTTCTTGCGGCGGGCCAAAACTTGCCAGGGGAGGAGGTTGGCATGGTGCTCCATTTCCGTGACGAGGATACGGTCACCAAAAGAGACGCGAGTCTCTCCCAGGCACCACGCGGCGAGGTTTAGGCCCTCGGTGGTTCCGCGGGTGAACACCACTTCTTCAGCTTGGGCGCCAATGAACGCTGCAATTTTTCTTCGCGCGGCCTCGTAGAGCTCCGTGGCCTCGTGGGCCAAAAGATAGACGCCGCGGCGGATATTCGCGTTCTTTTCACGATAGAAGCGGGCTTCGGCCTCTATTACCTGGATCGGCTTTTGACTTGTGGCCGCGGAATCAAGGTAGATAAGGGGACGTCCATTCTCCAGGCGGTTCAAGATTGGAAAATCGGCGCGAACGCTTGAGGGGATCATGCGATGGCCCTTTCAAAGCTCATCTCCAAAAGACGGCGCAGCTCCACGGCATACTCGAGGGGGATCTCCTTGAGGATTGGCGAAACAAACCCATTCACAATGAGGCTCAGAGCCTGGGATTCATCCAAGCCTCGGGACATGAGGTAGAAAAGTTGCTCTTGAGAAACACGGCCCACCGTGGCTTCATGGCCCAGTTCCACCTCGTCGTTTTCCGCGTTCAGGATAGGGATTGTCTCCGTGCGGGCCTCGGGAGAAAGGAGGAGGGTGGAGCACTCCACGTGGGCCTTTGCGCCTCGGGCCCCGGGCGCCACATATACCGTGCCGCGGAAAACGCTCTTCGCTCGACCTTGCACCACCGAGCGGGAAACAAGACGGGAAGTGGTGTCCGGCGCACGATGAATGGCTCTCGCTCCCGTGTCCAACCACATCCCCTCTTGAGCAAACGTAAACGAAAGGTTTTCTGTGCGCGCGCCTTTCCCCAAAAGGACGGTGGTGGGGTAAAGCATGGTCACCTTGCTTCCCAGGGAGCCGGAAACCCAATCCACACTGGCTCCCGCATAGGCCCAGGCCCGCTTGTTATTGAGGTTGTACACGTTTTTTGACCAGTTTTGAATGGTGGTGAAGCGCACCCGCGCTTCCTCCTTGGCGTAGATCTCCACCATTCCGGAATGGAGGCTCATGCGGCTGTAACGGGGGGCCGAGCACCCCTCGATGTAGTGCACGGAGCTTCCGCGTTCAGCGATGATGAGGGTGTGCTCGAACTGGCCCACGCCCTCTGTTTGCATCCGGTAATATGCCTGAAGAGGAATCTCCACCTCCACTCCCTCCGGGATCCAGATGAAGGTCCCGCCACTCCATACCGCGCCGTGAAGGGCGGCGAATTTGTTGTCCTCGGGCGGAACGATCTTCATGAAGTAGTCCTGGATCCACGGGAACTCCCGCACCGCTTTTTCCATGCTGGTGAAGATGACCCCTTTGGCGCGAAGCTCCTCAAGGAGTGACCGGTAGACCTCTTCGGAGTCCACCTGGGCGCCGAGGCCGGCCAGGGCCTTCTGCTCGGCTTCAGGGAGTCCTAGGGCCTGGAAGGTGCGGCGGAGCTCCTCGGGAAGCTCGTCCCAGCTTTGCACGGGCTCCACCGGCCGGGCGTAATAAGTGAGGTCTCCTAAATCCAGCTCGGAGAGATCCGGACCGAACCGGGGCATGGGAAGTTTTTCGAAGATTTCCAAGCAATGCAGGCGGTGCTCCCGCATCCAGGCGGGCTCGTTCTTTTCCCAGGAAAGTTGCTCCACGAAATCTTTGGAAAGGCGCGCCCCGTGCTTTTTCATTTTCGCACCACCTCAAACCCGGCCTCGCCGATGCGCCAAGCCAGCTCCGGCCCATCGTGATCCACGATCCTTCCGTCCAAAAGGACAAAGACCTTCTCCGGCGGAACGTATTCCAAAAGGCGAGGGTAGTGGGTGATGATGAGCACGGCCGTGCCGGCTGCCGCCATTTCCTTTATGACTTCCGCGATGAGACGCATGGCATCCACATCCACGCCGGAGTCCGGCTCATCCAACAGGGCCACTTTGGGACGCAGCATGTAAAGCTGAAGCAGTTCAGCGCGCTTTTTCTCTCCTCCGGAGAAGCCCACATTCAGCTCGCGATCGCGGAAATCCTCCATTTTCAGGCGGGCGAGGGCCTGGGGGAAAATTCTTTGGAACTCACAAAAGCCCTTTCCGCGCTCTCCGCAGGCCAGGCGCAAAAATTCCCGAAGCTTCACCCCCTCCACCTCCGGTGGGTATTGGAAGGCCACAAATAACCCAGCCCGGGCGCGTTCGTAAGGCGGCAAGGCCAAAAGATCCCGGCCCTCAAGAAAAGCGCGGCCTTTCACCACCTGGTACTCTGGATGTCCCGCCAGGGCCAACGCCAACGTGCTTTTCCCCGAGCCGTTCGGTCCCATGAGGGCATGCACTTGACCTGGTTCCAGGGCAAGATCCACGCCGCGGAGAATGAGCTTGTCCCCAACGCGAACCCAGAGGTCGTGCACTTCCAATGCGTTCATGGCCAAAAATCTTACCAAAAGGTCCGATTCACGCAACCGTGATATACTCACGATACTATGGAAGTCGTTATCGGCCTGGAGATTCATGTGCAGCTTGCCACGCGAACAAAGCTCTTTTGCCCTTGCAGCACGGATTACTTTGAGGCCCCGCCCAACACCAAAACTTGTCCGGTTTGTCTGGGACTTCCCGGAGCGCTGCCGGTGCTGAATGAAAAGGCGGTGGAATTGGCCCTGCGCGTGGCCTTGGCCCTGAACGCCGAAATCCAGGAAGTTTCACAATTTGACCGCAAAAACTACTTCTATCCGGACCTTCCCAAGGGCTATCAGATCACCCAGCGGGCCGTGCCCCTGGCCCGGGGCGGCTTTCTTCCCCTTTCCGTGGAAGGGGAACCGAAGACTGTGCGCATCCGCGAGCTCCATTTGGAGGAAGACGCTGGAAAACTTATTCATACCGAAACGCGCACTTTGATCGATTTCAACCGCTGTGGCGTTCCGTTGGTGGAGATCGTCACCGAGCCGGATCTGCGTTCTCCCCGGGAGGCCCGGGAGTTCCTGCGGGCGCTGCGCACCCTCCTTAGGCATCTTGAGGTTTCCAACGCGGACATGGAGAAAGGTGAACTTAGGTGTGATGCGAACGTATCCATTTCCGTGGATGGCCGGCCGGGTACGAAAACGGAGATCAAAAATCTCAACAGTTTCCGGGCCGTGGAGAAAGCGCTTTCCGCCGCCATCGAATATCAAAAGGAACGAATTGCCCGCGGAGAAGCGGTGGAGCAAGTGACCTTCGGGTGGGATGAGGGTTCCGATTCTTTGGTGGTGCAGCGGGTGAAGGAGGAGGCCCATGATTATCGGTATTTTCCCGAGCCGGACCTCGTTCCCCTTGTGGTGACGCCGGATTGGATCGCCCGGGTGCGCGCGGGGATGCCCGAGCTTCCCTGGGAACGGGCAGCCCGCTGGGCCAGGGAGTTCGGCGTTCCGGTTAGGGAAGCCACGGCCCTTCTCGCTGAACCCATCCGAGCCAAGTACTTTGAGGAGGTGGCCAAAGCCGTAAGCAACCCTAAGGCCGCGGTGGGCTGGGTCCTTTCCGAACTTTGGCCGTACTGGACCGATGAGGAACCGCCTGTATCTGTTTCGGATCTGGCTTTTCTCATAAACGCCGTGGAAGACGGAAAAATTCCGCGCGCCAAAGCCAAAGAAATTTTGGAGAACGCGGCAAAAGGTAACGAAAGGATTGCGGACCTAGTGAGGGCTGCGGAAGCCGCGATTTTGAGAGATGAGGAAAGCCTGAGGGCGATTGCGGCGGCGGTGGTGGCGGAGAATCCGCAGGCAGTGGCGGACTACCGCGCGGGAAGGACGCAGGCCCTGGGGTTCCTTGTGGGCCAGGCGATGAAGAAAGCCCAAGGAAAGGCCGACCCCAAGCGCCTGGCCCAGCTCATCCAAGAGCTTCTCAGAGGATGACTAGGTTGGCGGGGTCAGATAGCTCGATCTCTGGGATACCTTGGTATTCCTCGATGGTTCCCAAAGCTCTCACGATGCGGCCTTCGAGTGTCGTCCAAAATCGCGGCCCGAACACGATTTCAAACTTTCCCACATGTCGGGCGGGAATGAAGAGGGTGAAGCGGCCGGGGTCAGGATAAGGCCGCCCCAAGTTGAGGAAGACGTCACCACTCCGGCTGGTGCCGACACTGGCCACCGGCCCTTCCACGCAGGCCGTCTCTCCCAACCGATTTCTGGCCTCTTCCCACGTATAGAGGGCCGGGCAAGCTAGCTTTCCCTTGGCAGCTGTGGGGATCTGTTCAAGATAGGAAAACACCTGATCGTAGCGGCTGGCACCGGGCACACTTCCAAACCCGAAGATATCTGTGGAGATGAGGATGGCGTTCACCATGAGTTTCTCCGTCTCGTCGAGAAAGACGTAAGCCAAAACGCGCCCGCTTTCAGCGCGGATTTTCTCATCAAGTTCAAGGAAAACTTTCCGGCCACTCACCAAGATGGCGTTCAAAGATCGGGCGAGCTCGGTCTCCTCGGGAGCGCTTGGGAGCTGAACCCCGATGTATCGCACATACTCCACGGCTCCGGAGCTCAGACCCGAACCGGCCGGTGCGCTTTCGATGCGCACACGAATTGTGGCGCCATCCACCACCTCCAGCACCTGGGCCACGATGGGCTCAGCGCTGACGCCAATAACGAACAAAAAAACGGCCAAGATAGCAAAAACTTTTCTCATCCTACGCCCCCTTTGAACCATTGTCCCTAAGAGCTCCGGTTAGGGCAAGGCCACGGTGGTATAGAGTTCCGAAAGGGGTTGGGCCTCGCGGATCATGCCCATCTCCAGGAGGAATTTCTGCATGGCCTCCCAGCGAGATTGATCGTCGTGCCGCACACCCCGGGCATAAAGGGGGAGGGTGACCGCGAAACTTTGACGATTAAGTTCGTCGGAGAGCTCCGGGAAGATCCTGGTGAAGATGGAAAAGCTCTCCTCGGGGTTAGCCAAAACGTAGGCGATGGCGCGGGCAATGGCTCGCAAAACGGCGCGAACTTTAGGCAGATCTTCGGCCAAAAGGTCGGGATGGACCACAAACAGGAGTTCATAGGTATTGGGGACGCCGTAATCCTCCTGGGGGAAGAACACGGGGCTATAGCCCAAAAGAGCCACGGAGAGCAGCTCATAGTTTCGAAAGGCGCCGATGGCCTCGACCGCCCGACTCAGAAGAGCGGGAACGGTGCTCATCCCCGTGTAAACAAGCTCGTACTCGCCGGGCTCCACGCCCACCGTCTTGAGCATCGTGCGCCAAAGCACCGGTTCCAACGGCTCTAAGGAGTAACCGATCTTCTTCCCGCGCAGGTCGGAAAGCTTCTCGATCCCATACTCCCGGAGACTCAAAAGACCGCCCAGTGCCCCATCGATGAGGGCCCCTACAGCGATGAGGGGAAGGCCCTCGTCGCGGGCAATGAAGAAGTTCATTTGCGGGGTGATCCCCATTTCCACGGCCTTGGTGGCCACGAGCTTTGCGGGCGCGCTGGGATCAGAAGGCACCGCAAGTTCTACCTCCATCCCTTCCTCGGCAAAGAAACCGAGTTCCTTGGCCACATAAAGCGGAACGTGGTTGGGATTGGGATAGAAGTCCAAGATGATGGTGAACGCGAAGGCCCCCGACACAAACCAAACCGGAGCAAGAACGCCCAAGACCCAACGCATGGCACCACAGATTTTATCGGCGTCGGAAAAGGAGGCGCTCAAGCGCGCCCACAGCCCAAAACAGGCCTAGTCCCAAAAGGCTTAGGGCGAGGATGGCCGCGAACACCCGGTCCAGGCGAAGCCGGGCATTGGCCTGGATCATGAGGTAGCCCAGGCCGCGGCTGGCCCCCACCCATTCGCCCACCGTGGCTCCCACCAAGGCCAGGGTTGCGCCGATCCGGAGCCCCGAAAAAAGGAACGGTAGGGCTGCGGGAATCCGCACCATCCGCAGGAGCCGGGGTTCCGGAGTTCCTAAAGCCTGAAAGAATTCCACGAGTTCCGGACCCACTGCCTGCAAACCATCCAGAAAATTCACGGCTACCGGGAAGAACACAATCATCGCCGCCACCGCAGCTTTCGGCCAGATCCCAAAGCCAAACCAAAGAACGAAAAGCGGGGCCACAGCGAAGACCGGGATCACCTGGGACCCCACCAAAAACGGGGTTAGTGCCCGGCCAAGCGGACGCACATAAAACGCGGCCAAAGCCACTGCCACCCCGAGGGCCACGCCCATCCCCAAGCCCAGGCCCACTTCCAAAAGGGTGAGAGAGCTGTGGTAAAGAAGGAGGGAAAAATCCTGAATGAAAGTGACAAAAATCCGAGTGGGCGCGGGAAGAACGTAGGGAGGAAAACGCAAGACACGAACCGCCCCCTCCCAAAGCCCAAGGATTAAAGCCACAATGAGTAGGGCCTGCAAGAATTCCGTCTTTTTCTTCATTGGCGGGCTTCAGCCAGGGCGTGAAGGATGGCGGCACGCAGAGCTTGTACCTGAGAATGAGCCCGTTCCCGTGGCCGGGGTAATTCCACGGGAAAAGCTGCGGCCAGCCGCGCTGGTCTTGGGGTCAGCGTTAAAACCCGATCCGAGATGACCAGAGCTTCCTCCACATCATGGGTCACAAGCACTACCGTTTTTCGCACGCTCTGCCAAACATCCACGAGCCAATCCTGGACTTCTGCCCGAGTTAGGGCATCCAGTGCTCCCAACGGTTCATCCAAAAGGAGGACCCTACGGTTGGCGAAAAACGTGCGTAAAAGGGCGACCCTTTGTCGCATGCCTCCGGAAAGCTCATGGGGAAAAGCTTTGGCGAACTTCTCCAGCCCGAATTGCGCAAGGAGGGCCAGGGCTTCTTGCCTCGTTTGGTAGTCCACGCGGCCATCGGCTTCGCGGGCGGCGAGGATGTTGCCCAAGGCTGTACGCCACGGAAGAAGGGTTTCACCTTGGGGCATGTACGCCACCTGCCCCCGGGGTGGCCGGCCAAAAACCTCCACCGTTCCGTGTTGTGGGAAAAGAAGCCCGGCGGAGATGCGCAAAAGCGTGGTTTTTCCGCACCCGGACGGCCCCACGATGCTCACCCACTCGCCCTCCCTCACCGCAAATGAAACCCCGGCCAGGACGGAAAGGGGACCCGTCGGGGTGGGGAAACTGAAGTGAACTTGGGAGAGTTTCAAGGCTTCCCTCACGGGGAGATGAAATGCTGACGGCAACGGGGCTCGTAACTTTCCAGGCCGCCGATGAGGACCTCCGGCCCCTCAAGCACGGGTTTTCCGTCCAATAGGCGCTGGGAGCGGGTGGCGGGATTCCCGCACACGGTGCAAACGGCGGTGAGTTTCAGGATTTCATCAGCCAAAGCCAAGAGGATCGGCATCGGCCCGAACGGCTCGCCGCGGAAATTTAAGTCCAAGCCGGCCACGATTACACGTTTGCCCTTCTTGACAAGGTCCTCGCACAAGGCCGGGAACTCCGGTCCGAAGAAGTGCGCCTCATCGAAGGCCAGGACCTCTGTACTTTCCCAAAGCGGGCCAGGAACTATCTGGAAAAAGGACGCAGGGTTTATATCAGCGGGAAGGACGTGGCATGGCAGACTCCGGCCGTTGTGGGCCACCACGCGATCGGAGGCATAGCGGGTATCCAAGGCGGGCTTGAAGAGGGCCACGCTCTTTTTGGCGATCCTTGCCCGTTCCACCCGCCGCAGAAGTTCCTCGGTTTTCCCAGCAAACATCGGACCTGTGATGACCTCGAGCTTTCCCACCATATCGGGCCCCATTGTAGCCGGCCTTGGCCGAGCCTTGCCCACCTTGCGGCAAGGGAGTAGAGTTGCACACCGAATGCCCGGCAAGAAAGGGACGGCGATCTATCGGATTCGGCGCGCCCTTTGGCTTTTCGTGGTCTACGTTTTGGTCCTCTTCATCGTCGCCACCATGGCCTTGCCTTTCTTTTGGATGGTCAGCACTTCCTTGAAAAACAAAACTGATGCCATGCGCATCCCGCCCATTTGGATCCCTAAGCCGCCGTATTGGGAAAACTATCCCATCGCCTGGAATTCCGCACCTTTCGCCCGCTATTTCATAAACTCCTTTTTTATCGCGATTGTGACCACCATCGGTGAGGTGTTGACCACAATTTTTGCCGCTTACACTTTCGCCAAAATGAACTTTTTCGGGAAAAACTTCCTTTTCAACTTGCTTCTGGGCACCCTCATGATCCCCGGGGAGATGCTCCTTGTGCCCTCCTTCATCCTTGTGCATCGCATCGGCTGGTACAACACTTACCAGGTCTTGATCGTGCCCTGGATCGTCTCGGTGTTCGGAATTTTCCTTTTGCGCCAATTCTTCCGCACGATACCCGAGGAATTTTGGGATGCCGCGCGAATTGATGGCTGTTCCCGGGTGCGCTTTGTCCTGCAGATCGCGGTCCCCCAGGTGCGGCCGGGCATCGCCACCGTGGCCCTGTTCAAGTTCGTGGGTTCTTGGAACGCGTTTCTTTGGGTTCTTGTCATGACCGACAAAGTGGGATTGCGCACCATTCCCGTGGGCCTTCGGTACTTCATAATGGACATCGGCACGGAGTATCATCTCCTTATGGCCGCGGCGACGATGGCCATCGTTCCCGTCATCCTCCTTTTCTTATTCACCCAAAAGCAGTTCGTGCAGGGCGTGGCGAGAACAGGGTTGCGGTAAGGAAAAAACTAAAAAGGAGGTGGGAGGATGAAGCGGTTGTTGGCGTTGTTGTTGGTGTTGTTCGGGGTTCTGGCGGCGGGCCAGGTCACCATCAGCTTCTGGCACGCCATGAGCAGGGCCCATGGGGAGGCCTTGACCTACCTCGTCCAGAAGTTCCAGGAAGAAAACCCGGAAATCATCGTGGACCTCGTTTATCAAGGTGGCTACGGCGCCCTGCAGCAAAAGCTTGTCGCTGCCGTAGCCGCGGGACAGCCACCGACCTTGGCCCAGCAATATGAGAACTGGACCACCCAGTGGCTCGACGCTTTGGTCGATCTCGATCTTTTCCTGTCTGAGGAAGTCCTCTCTGACATCCTTCCTCAGTTCTATGAGGAGTTCGAGGGCCGCATTGTCACCGTCCCGTTCAACAAGTCCATCCTCATTTTCTACTATCGGCCGGACCTCATGCCCGAGCCCCCGAAGACCTGGGCGGAATTCGAGGCCATGGCCTGTGCCCTGGCCAAGGACACCAACGGAGATGGGCAGCTCGACCAATTCGGAACGGCGTTCCGTCCCCCGAACCCTGAGATCTTCCTGACATTCTTAACCCAGGCCGGTGGGTCCATCCTCTCCGAGGATTGGAAGGAAGTGACCATCAACAACGCGGCGGGGCTTGAGGCCGCGGAGTTCGCCGCGCGACTTGCCAAGTGCGCCCTAATTCAAAGCGCTTACATTTCCGATGCCATTGCGAAGGGCGTCCCCATAGGTGGATGGATCGACACCTCCGCGGGTTATCCGTACAACGTAGACGCGGCGAAGACTGCAGGCGTGCCCTTGGCCGTGGCTCCCATTCCTTGCTACAAGAACTGCGCCTCCATGATCCAGGGCACGAACCTTGCCGTCTTCTCGATGAACCAGAGCAAGGCCCAGATCGAAGCCGCGGCGAAACTCATCGAGTTCCTCCTTCGTGAGGACAATATCGTGTACTGGGCCCAAAAAACCGGTTATCTGCCGGTGACGAAGACGGCCATCGAGAGCAAGGCCTGGCAGGAGTACATGGCCACAAGCGAGTTGGCCAGGATCACCACCGAGCAGCTTTTGGCCGGAGGCTTCGGTCAGCTCCTCCATCCCAAGTACATGGACATTCGCAGCCTCCTCATCACTTACTGGGAGCTTCTGCTCAAAGGCGAGGGTGAGCCCAAGGAGCTCATGGACGCGTTGGCCGCGGAAATCGCGAGCCTGATCGCGGAGTGAGGTGCTGAGGCGGGGGAGGTTTTTTCCTCCCCCGCCCCATTATGTTTATGAAAATTCCCCAACAGTACCGGAGCAAACGCTTTTGGCGGGAAACAGGAGAGGCTTATCTCTTCCTCCTTCCCACCCTTCTCGTGTTGGGGGTGTTCACGTTCTATCCCTTTGTGAACGCCTTCGTCTATAGCTTCTATGACATTCGTACCCGCACCGTTCCTGGCCCGCTAATTTATAGTGTGGCTGAAGAAGAAAGCAGTTCGTGGGAAAGCTTTCTATCCCGGGGCCGAATTCCTCCAGAACTCGTTGCTGTGGCAGAAAAATACGGATCTAAACCGGAAGATCTCTGGGTCCGCCTTCGGCAAAAAGGGCGCTGGGTTATAAAAGACGAGGCCAACCAACAAGAATACATTGTGACCAAGGAGGACGGCGCTCTTCGCGTGTACCAAGCGAAGACCCAATGGGCCTTGGAACCCGTGGGATGGAGTAATTTTCGCCAAGCTTTTCGCGATCCAGATTTCACCAAAGCTATCCGTAATACGGTTTTGTACGTGGGAATTAGTGTGCCAGCCACCATCATCCTTGCCCTCATTATCGCAAGCCTTCTGAATCAGGTCATGGTGGGCAAGTCCGTGGCCCGGCTGGCCGTGTATCTTCCCTATATCACCCCAGTGGTGGCTATAACCATGGTGTGGCGATGGATTTACGATCGCGACGTGGGACTTATGAACTACCTCATCTCCTCCATAGCCCGGTTTTTCGGGGCCAACGTAAGCTTTTTTGACTGGCTGGATGATGCCAGAATGGCCCTGCCGGCACTGATCATCATGAACGTCTGGCGCTTTGTGGGGTATCAGTCCATCATTCTTTTGGCCGGCATGATGGGAATTGACCGGGAATATTATGAGGCTGCCAAGGTTGATGGAGCCAGCAGCTTTCAAATCTGGCGACGTATCACCCTGCCTCTTCTTACCCCTCAGATCTTTTTCCTGGCCGTGATCTCCCTGATCGGGGCATTCAAGATCTTTCAGGAGGTGTTGATCCTTTTCATGGGCCCTGGCCCGCAAAAATCAGCGTTGACCATCGTTTATTACGTGTTCACCAAAGCTTTTGATTCCGGCCATTACGGGTTGGCCTCCGCCGCTTCCCTCATCCTTTTCGCCATCATCTTTGCCCTGTCCCTCTTCCAGCTCACCGTCCTCCAGCGGCGAGTGCACTACGAACGGTAGGGGGTGAGAAGGTTGCTCGCCAAAACGCGCATTGTCGTTGGCTTACTTCTCATCTTTGCGGTTTTGGGGATTTCCCAGCCTGAAGAGGCGTTTCCGGCGCGGGTTATGCGCTGGTATGACGGGGACACCGCGCAGATCAGGATTGTGGGCAAGCCGCCCAGCGGGATCGCTCCCTATGAAACGGTGCGCCTTTTGGGCATAAATACACCGGAGGTGGGCGAGCCTCTTTCCGAAGAAGCCACGCGATTTTTCCGCACCCTCACCATGGGAAAAACGGTGTATGTGGAGCTCAGCCCTTGGGAGCGCCGCGATAATCACAGCCGGCTTCTTGCCTATCTTTGGGTGGAAACCCCAGAAGGTTGGGTGATGGTGAACGAGGAGCTCTTGCGGGCCGGTCTGGCCAGGCTGTTGGTGTACTATCCCGAGCTGGAAAAGCACTATTGCCGATTTTTGCGGGCGTTGGTGGATGCACAGGTTGAGAAAAAGGGGCTTTGGGCAAAGTTTCCGGAGCCCATAACCATTTCTGAGCTTGAAGCTGACCCCTTGGTTTACGTCACGGAAGTTGCCACCGTGGTGTTCACGGTGTCCCGCGTTGGGGAGGATCGGGATGGTTGGTCCCTGTGGGCTGCGGAAAGCCGATACGGCTTTCGCGCCGTTCTTTCCCCAGAGCCTTGTATGGGGCTTGCGCTCCTTCAATCTTTGCGCCCGGAGGAACTGGTGGGAAAGAAGGTGGCGGTAAGCGGGGAAGTCCGCTGGGAAAGCCTTTACGGTGGCCCGCGGATCGTGGTGTACTTCCCCGAGCAACTGGAAGTTTGGGAGGAAGAATGATCGAGTTTCTTTTGGTCCTCGTCTTTGGGATCGGCGGGTTGTCTGCGCCTCTCCTCTACGGCCCATGGACAGGGGCACCACAAGCGGATTCAGTGGTGATCAGCTGGGTCTCCGCGCCGGCCAGCTCCGTCACCATTCAATATGCTCCGCTTCCCCTGTTCCAAAAGACCGGAGAAATGGTCTATAGTGCCAAATACTCTCCGGCCAATCCTGAGGAGAAGGAGATTGCCACCGTTCGCCTCACGGGTCTCTCCCAAAGCACGTGGTATGTATATCGTCTTGTCTTTCCCGATGGTTCCTCCACCCCTATCGGGACGTTTCGCACCGCCCCCACTTCGGGCGAGCCCGTAACCTTCGGGGTGATTTCCGATACACAATGGCAATGGACGGGGGTGAACCGGGTGGAGCTCGTGGCCCAAGCCATGGCTTTGGACCCCTGGGCCTTCCATTTCGTTTTGCACGCCGGAGACCTCGTGGAAACTCCTATCCCTTCCCACTGGGAATTTTTCTTCACCTCCATGGCCCCCATTCTGCGTTGGACCCCCCTTCTCCCTGTTTTGGGAAACCACGAGCGAAATAGCCTCAGTTATTACCAGCATTTCACCCTGCCCCAAGGAGGGGGAAGGTTTGGCGAGCGCTGGTGGTCCCTTTCTTGGGGAGACGTGCTCGTGGTGGGTCTTGATTCCAACGCCAAATCCCCACGGGATTATCAAGAGCAGGTGGAGTGGATGCGAAAGATCCTCTCCGGGCCAGAGCCTCACAAAATCGTGATCTTCCATCACCCCGTGTTCTCCTCGGATGCAAGCTACGGCCCCGGGTCCGAAGGCCTCCAGGCCCTTTGGCATCCGGTGTTTGTGGAGCTTGGAGTAGATCTGGTATTCAATGGCCACGCGCATAACTACGAACGCATTGAGCGGGATGGTGTCACGTACCTTGTAGTGGGCGGGGGCGGAGCAAACCTCTACCCGCTCTCTGAGGAGCGAGTGCCGGGCTCAGTGGTAGGTGTGGAGAGCTGGCACTTCTATGTGGCCGTGCGTGCCGACGAAACGGGAATAAATGTGCGGGTCATGGGTGTAGCGGAAGTCACAAAAGACGGGGTCTTCCCGCACCTTAAGATTTTGGACGAGTTCACCCTTCCTTACGACTGAGCTGGTCGGAGCGACCGGATTTGAACCGGTGACCTCTGGCCCCCCATGCCAGCGCGCTGCCAGGCTGCGCTACGCTCCGCCTGCTCCAATGTTAGCCAGGAATCTCCAAATGTGCCACAATGCGTAGAGGGGGATTCATGGGCCTCACGTTCTACACCGTCGGCCATTCCAACCGTTCCCTTCCGGAGTTCCTGAACTTAATTCAAGCCTACGGGATTTCTTTGATCGCGGATGTCCGGGCCTTTCCTACCTCCCAGCGCTTTCCCCAGTTCACCCGGGAGACCCTGGCCTCAGCCCTGGAAAGGGCCGGTTTGAGCTATGTGTGGCTGGGAAAAGAACTGGGCGGATACCGAAAAACCGGTCTTGGTCCATGTTCCCCAAACTCCGCGTGGAAAAGCGAAGGCTTTCGTAATTATGCGGATCACATGCTCACCGAAGATTTTCAAGCTGGGGTGGAAAGACTTTTGGGCCTGGGGAGCCAAAAGCTCACGGCCATTCTGTGTGCGGAGCGGTTTTGGTGGCGCTGCCATCGCCGCCTCCTTGCCGATTGGCTCGTGGCCCATGGCCATACGGTGATCCATATTGTGGACGTTGGGCGGGCCGTGCCCCATAAGCTTTCGTCCACGGCGCGCATAATGGAGGGGCGGGTGATTTATCCTGGAGGGGAACCATGGAGCCCTGGGTGCGCGAGGGCCTCCTTCAGGAGCGGCTCCCGGGCGGAAAGAGCCGGTGCCTGACATGCGCCCGGCGTTGTGTCCTCGCCCCGGGAGAAAAAGGTTTTTGCAAAACTAGGGAGAACCGGGACGGAAAGATCTTCACCCTTGTGTATGGGCTAATTTCCGCAGTCTCCGCCAATCCCATGGAGAAGAAGCCTTTTTACCACCTTTTTCCCGGAGATTTGGCCCTCACCTGCGGGACATGGTCCTGCAACTTCACGTGCCCGTGGTGTCAAAACTGGGAGATCTCCAAACGTCTGCCCCTTCTGGACCGGAGTTTTGGGTTCATCCCGCCCGCGGAGTTCGTACGCATGGCCAAGGAAGAAGGGTGTCAAGGGGTGAGCTTAAGTTTTAATGAGCCCACCTTACTTTTGGAGTGGGCGGTTGAGCTTTTTCCACTAGCAAAGAGGGCCGGGCTGCACACCAACATCGTCACCAACGGCTACATGACCGAGGAAGCTCTGGAGGTCCTGGTCTCCGCCGGTTTAGATGGAGCGAACATCGATTGGAAGGGAGGCCCGGAGGCTGTGCGGGAGTTTTGCAGCGCTGATTTCCACGTGGTTTTGCGAAATTCCCGGCTTTTGCAGCGCCATGGAGTGCATGTGGAAATCACGACCTTGATCATTCCCGGGGTCAACGATGACGAAGAAACCTTATGCTTTTTGGCGGAGAAGATCGTGGAGGAGTTGGGTACCCTCACGCCTTGGCACATCACTCGGTATTTCCCGGCCTATCGATTCCGCGCCCCGCCCACACCCATTGCCACCCTGGAGCGGGCCAAGGAGATCGGGGAGGCCGCCGGAATTCGCTTCGTCTACATCGGCAATGTCCCGGGGCACCCGGGACAAAACACATATTGCCCAGCTTGCAGGGCCCTGCTCATTGAGCGGGAGGGCCTGAGCCTTCGTAAAAGCTACACCACAGGAAACGTGTGCCCGCGTTGCGGAGAAGGTCTACCTATCCGATTTCATGTGGCAAAATAAAACTCCCTTCCTTTTGAGGAAGGGAGTCTCTCAGACCTCGTTCTGCGTCAGAAAAAGATGAGCCAAGCCAGGGCTGCCAGGCCCAGGATGATCCCGGTAAGGCCAAGCACTACGCCTAGTTGAGCTTTCTGAGCGATGTCCCCGCCCTGGCCGACCGCCTGCTGAAGGGCGTTCACCCGGGCAGAGAGTGCGGAGAGCTCAGAGCTTACGCGGTTTAAGTCGGATGAAACGCTACTAATTTGGTTTTCCAGGGTGGTAAGCCGTGGAGTGAGATCCGTGGTGGAAAGTTTGGCCTCGAGGTTCCTGATGGCCCGGTCCAGCCAAACCGCCGCGTCATAACGAAGAAGGGGTTGATCACCCATGAACTGCCCGCTGGAGGTAGGAACGAGGATTCCGCGGGAAAGAAGGTTTTGCACCGCCGAGTAAGCCGGATGATTACGTGGCACATCCACGAAGGCCCCGCCGGTGATGCCGGCGTCTGCCAAGCCCGGGGTGAGTCCCCAGACCGAGACCATCCCCAGCGCTGTCACCACCAAGAGTAATCTGCGCATCATTCCATCGCCTCCTTGGGTCGACACTCTTGGCCCAAGGGTAGGGACCGAGTTGGACCGCAGCCAAGGAAGCCCGGCCAGCTCAGAAGGGACGCGCGTTCCCTTCCCTGATCCCGCCTGGCCCCTCCGCAAAGGGTTTTCCTGCCAGGCTATAGCGCTCTTGAGCCAGGCGGATCAAGCGCCACGCCTCCTCGCTTCCCATCCAACCCAAGATCTCCGTGGGCTTCTTTTCCAGGGCCTTATACACCATGAAGAAGTGTTCAATTTCCAAAAGGAGGTGTCGCGGGAGTCCTTCAAGATCGTGCACGTCGTCGAACCGCGGGTCCACCACAGGCACAGCGATGATCTTTTGGTCGCGTCCATGCTCGTCCTCCATATCCAGCACACCTACCGGCCGCACCGGCACAACGCAACCGGGAAATGTGGGCTCGTAAGTAATGATGAGCACATCCAAGGCGTCGCCGTCCTCGGCCAGGGTATTCAGGATGAACCCGTAGTCCGCCGGGTAGTGAAGAGGTGAGTACAGGACTCGGTCCAAGCGTATGAGGCGTAGCTTCTCGTCTAGCTCGTATTTATTGCGGCTCCCTTTAGGAACCTCCACAAAGGCATGTACGTGGTCCATGATCGCTCTCCCTCAAGGTAGCCTATATTACCTTGACAGGGGACATTGGCCCTCGTCCCTCACGCGGCCATCCCTTAGCCTTTCTTCGGTGATGGGTATGAGACTTGTGGTGTTAGGGATTGTGGCCCTGGCCGTCCTGGGGTGGGCAGAATCACCGATCCGTGGCCCAATCCACATAAATTCCGTGGAAGACCTCCTCGGATTGGCCTCCGGATTCGGAACGGTCGCTTCCCCCTTTGTCCTTGAGGAGCTGCGCGTGGATGCCGCCGGCGAACCGTTTGGCATCCTCATCGCCAATGTGCACGCCCCTTTGGTCATCCGCAACATCGAGGTCTACGGAGCCACGGTAGCGGCCATTCGTCTCCAAAATGTGCAAAATTTGCACATAGAAAACGCCGTCGTCTACGGCTCCCTTACCGGAGTCCTTCTCAGCGGAAGCAAAGACGTGGCCCTGCGTAATATCACCGTCAAAAACTGTGCGGATGGGATCAGAGTCATGTTTTCCGAAGGGGTGGTGATCGAAGGGGTCTCTGTGGCCAAGGCTGAGGTCGGGATCTGGTTCCAGGGAGTAAGGCTTTCCCGGGTGATGAACTCGGTGATCGCGGAATGTAGCCTTGGGCTTCTTTTTGAGCTCGAGAGCCGCGGCAACGTTGTGGCTCGCAATTCATTTCTCAAGAACCGAATCCACGCGCAGTCCGACGGAGGCAATCAATTCGATGACGGGGAATGCGGAAACTTCTGGGAAGGGTTTGTGGCTAAAGAAGGCGAGGCCTACGTCATCGGCGCCGATTTCGATCGATTCCCACTTCTTTCTCCTCCGTGAACGGCTCCCCTAGCGAAGAGGCGCAGCAGGAACCAAGCCGAAAACAGCACACCCATAATGGCCCAAAAATTCACGGTCATATGTAGAAAGAGGGCTGCCAGGGCAAAGCCTATTCCTACTCCTACCGTTAGCGCGGACCAAAAGTAGCGCTTAGCCATCCCCAGGAGCGTGGCGCCTTGAAAAGAAAGACCGTCCCAAGCGAGGATGGTCACCCCAAGAGTAGCAAGGCCCAGGGAAGTTTTGCCGAGAACGGCGAGGATCGCCGATAAAATCACGAAGCCCCAAAAGCCTAAGGAGAAAAGGGTGCGGATCTTTGTAGTCAGGCCGGCGATCCAAAGGCCCAATGGAATCAAGGTCAAAAGCCATGGAGGATGAAGGGGATGCCCCCACCCAAGCCAGGCCAGCAGCACTCCAATTAAGCCCAAAATCACAGGCATAACCGCTCTCCGCGTAAGCGGCGCAAAAGCGGGGAGAGGGGGCGGCGCACATCCCAAACCACCGCCGTCACCCCGGCCCGCCTAAGTCGCCTAAGAAGGACCCAACGTTCCAAAAACATGATCCGCCGCACGAGTTTTTCCTCCTCCGTTTCGACCCTTCCAAACTCCAAGGACACTGGGTCGGGCAAAACCGCGAACACCCGGTACCCCCGGGCCACGAGCTTTCCCAAAGTGTCCTCGTCCCCCAAGATGAGAGGGGAAACAAGGACAATGAGGGATCCGGCGGGTAAGAGGCGGGTGGGGAGGTGATCCAATTCCGCAAAGACCTCGGATTTCCCCAGCTTGGCTTCCGCCAATTCCCGTAAAATTCGTTCGCCGTGCCTTCGTCCGTACCCGGGGAAGATCCAGTCCAAAACCGCACCGTATTTGAGGAGGGCCACTCGATTTCCCTGGCGCAGGAAATATTGGGCCAAGGCGGCGGCGGCCCGCACTGAAAATTCAAAAAGCTCCGAAGGCGCGGCAAAGTACGCGCGGGCCCGCACGTCCAGGATCACTGCCACG
Source organism: Candidatus Bipolaricaulota bacterium (assembly GCA_014360945.1). Lineage (GTDB taxonomy): Bacteria > Bipolaricaulota > Bipolaricaulia > Bipolaricaulales > Bipolaricaulaceae > DTER01. The sequence goes on along the minus strand of JACIWM010000009.1, from coordinate 6,498 downwards.
TCCGCGGCCCGTTCCTCCTCGAACTCTACAACGGCCGGTTCATCCCGACGAGCAAAAACCTTCCAGGCCAGACGCCGCACGTTGTCGCCAGGTCGGTATTCTCGAACCCCGTGGAACTCCAGGCCCATCCCGCCGCGTCGGGCCCGGGCCGTTCCAGGAGCGGTTAAGGTGCGCCGCGGCCGCGTATCCACCCGCAAAAGGTCCTCCACCCGGGGCAGAACCGCGACTTCCCCTGGACAAGGAAGCTCTAAGCGTCGCGGCGTCAGTCCCAACGGATCCAAAATCTCCACCTGCACCCCAGAAAGCTTGTAAATTCCCCGCGCAGGCCGGACCACGTAGGAGAGGGAAAGCTCTTCTTGTGGGGCCACCACACCCCAGGCCCACGTCTTTCCTTCGGTCACGGAAAAACCGGGATACGGCCCGTCGGAGATCCTGAGTTCCACCGGTTTTCTCCCCAGATTTCGCACGTGTACTTGGATTTGGAGGAGATGGCCCTCATGGAGTCGTTTTGGTTCGACTATACGCTGGGCCGAAAGGGCGGAACCGGAAATTTTGGGGACGAGGATGAGACCGAACACGAGGTGGGTGGCCAGGACCACGGCTAGGCCAAGAAAGCCGGGGTGGCGAAGAGCTAAGCCCGCGAAAAGGATTGCGAGAAATGCGAGAAATTCCGTACGGGCTTTTGCCGAAATCATACCGGGATTTTTGGAACAGGCGTGCGGGCCAGGATCTCCCCCACGATGTCCTCGGTTCGAACTTCCCGCGTCCAAAGCTCCGGGGAAAGAATGAGGCGGTGACTGAGGGCCGGGATGGCTACGGCCTTCACGTCGTCGGGGATCACGTAATCCCGGCCGTGGATGGCCGCCCAGGCTCGGCTGAGACGCAAAAGGGCCAAGGTTCCGCGGGGGCTGGCGCCCAGGCTTAAAGCCTCATGGCGGCGGGTGCGGACCACGATCTCCGCCATATACCGGAGAAGATCGGGATCAACGAAGACCTCCTCCAACAGGGCCCGCATGGCCAAGACCTCCTCCGGTGAGGAAACCGTGCGTATCCGCGGCTCCTCCGCTTTCCGAGCGATGCGGCGTTGCAGGATCTCCACCTCCTCTTCCGCGCTGGGATAGCCGAAGCGCACCCGCACCAAAAACCGGTCCACCTGGGCTTCCGGAAGGGGGAAGGTTCCTTCGTACTCAATGGGGTTTTGCGTGGCCAAAACCACGAACGGCTGAGGAAGAGAATAGGTGGTGCCCTCCACCGTGACCTGCCCTTCCTGCATGGCCTCAAGGAGTGCGGACTGGGTCTTTGGAGTGGCCCGGTTTATCTCGTCGGCAAGGAGGATCTGGGTGAAGATCGGCCCCGGCTGAAACACAAATTTTCCTTCTTCCCTGCGGAAAATGTGGGTGCCCACGATGTCGGCGGGAAGGAGGTCGGGCGTGAATTGAATGCGCCGAAAAGATAAGCCCAGGGCCTGAGCTAGGCAGCGTGCGGCCAAAGTTTTCGCGAGCCCCGGATAGTCCTCGATCAATACATGCCCGCCGGAAAGGATGGCCGCAAGAATAAGGGTGAGCGGCTCATGCTTTCCCACGATCACCGCCTCCACCTCGGCAAGGATGGCCTCAGCCTTTGCCTTGAGTTCCTCAACCGTCAATTTCTCCTCCTTGGGCGTAATGGTGAAGCTCGTCCAACGCCGCCCTCAGGGCGTTTTGAAAATCCTCTTCCTCCGCGCCACGCAGGAAGCGGCCGAGGGCACAATCCCCCGGATGAATTCCGGCCCACAATTCTTGCCAAGCTTGGTCGCTTGGAATTCGCTCCCGCTCGGTGCGGATGGCCACGAAGATGCGGGCCAAGCGTCGCCTCAGAGCCCGTCGCGCCCAGGGCGAGTACTTCGCCCGCCGCAAAAGCAAAAGAAGCTCCTTGGCCCCGGAAATCCGCACCTCCTTTCCTTTCGCTTTTTTGGCCTGCTCTTTAGGCCAAAGACGCAGAACTTGGAAGGAAAGAAAGCCGAGGGCGGCCACGGCCACGATCCACACGATCCCTTGGGGGAAGGAGTCAAGGATGAGGAAGAGACGTAAAGCCGGATCGACCAACAAATCCCGGACCAACGCGGGAAAGGACATGAGGACGGCGCTGAAAAGGAGGAAAAGGACGATGACGACGATGGTCTTCTTTCTCCTAGGCGTAAGCCTTTTCCAACGCGGCCAGGGCGGCCAAGGCCTCATCCCTTCGTGTTTCGCTTTCTTTTCCGCCGTAGCGCACCTCCTCAAAAAGGCGAGTCAAAACAATGATGGCCTCATGGCTGAACCCGAGCTTGGCCATATTTTCCGCAAATTCCCGGGGAGTGAGGTGGGGCTGGTCCCGGAAGCCCGAGCGGGCGGAGAGGATCTCCACCATCCTCAGCCAGGCTCGTAGGACCACGTCCGAGACGGGGAGGCCGCGCGCAAGTTCCTGCACGGCTTCCCTCGCCACGGTTTGAACAGCACGCCTTTTCCTAGAGCGGGCGAGGGAGGAAGCCAAGCGCGGGCCGAGGAAGAGGGCGAGGCCTAGGCCCACAAGGAAGGCGGCCAAAGGAACGGCCCAATTCGGGGGACCAGGAATTTCCCGGGAGGTGTCGGGCCCTTCGGCGGTGGGCCCGGCAGGCCCCGGCCCCGCTTCGGGTGGCGTAAGTTGCGGGGTCGAGGTGAGACGCGAGAGGAGTTGCCAGGCAAAAATCAACAGCAAAGTTGTGATCAAAAGGTACAAGGCATGCCGGCGAAAATTTTTTGAAAAAAGGAGAGCCAAAACGGAGAGGCAAAGGCCAACGAATAAGATTAGCCGGAGAAGGTCGATGACCCATTCCCCCTCGCCCGGGTTCAGGAGAGGGAGGGATCCGGGAATCTGACCCGTGCCTGGGGAGGGAAGGGGCCGGCCGCTGTGGAATTCCGTGCTCCTTAAGGCGCACGTGAGGAAGACCAAAATCAAGATGAGAAGGCCCCCATAAAGGCCGACGCGCCAATTCCGCATGGCTCAAAGGTCCAGTTTCAAATGGAGCTCCCGTAACTGGGCCTCATCCACCTCCGCCGGGGCCCCGGTGAGGGGGCAGGAACCGGTGGCAGTCTTGGGAAAAGCGATGACCTCACGGATGGAGTTTTCTCCGGCGAGCATCATCACCCAGCGGTCCAGGCCGAAGGCGATGCCGCCGTGAGGAGGGGCACCGTATTCCAAAGCCCGCAAGAAGAAGCCGAACCGGCGCTCCGCCTCCTCCGGGCCGATCCCGAGGATCTTGAACACCTGTTCTTGCAGGTCGCGCCGATGAATGCGGATGGAGCCGGAGGCGATTTCCACCCCGTTCATCACAAGGTCGTAGCATTTTGCTCGCACTCGCAAGGGATCGGTCTCCAAAAACGGAAGATCCTCGTCCTTTGGGGAGGTGAAGGGATGGTGCTCAGACTCGATGCGGCCCTCTTCGGAGAGCTTGAAGAGCGGGAAGTCCACGATCCAAGCCAGGGCCCACTTTCCCTCGGGGATGAGCCCCCGTTCCCGAGCGAGTTGTACCCGCAGAGCACCCAGAGCCTGGGCGACCAATTTCTCCGGCCCGGCACAAAGGAAGAGGATGTCACCGGTGCCCGCATTCGCACGCCGCACCGCCTCCATTAAAACACCCTCGGCCACGTGCCGTGAAAGTGGCGATTGTAGTCCGTCACTAACTTTGACCCAAAGAATTCCACCGAGGCCTTGATTTTTCACAGTCGCTTCGATCTTGTTCAGTTCGGAGCGGGAAAGCTCGGCTCCGCCCGGGAGAGGAAGGCCGCGGATCACACCCCCGTTTGCCACGGCCTCCGCAAACACCCGAAAACCGGAGTTGGAGAAAAGGTCGGTGAGGTCCACGATTTCCATCCCGAACCGGAGATCGGGTTTGTCCGTGCCGAAGCGACGCATGGCTTCGGCGTAGGGAATGCGGGGAAACGGGGTCTCAATTTCCACCCCTATCGTTTTACGGAAAACATGGGCCACAAGGCCTTCAAGAAGGGTGAAAAGCTCCTCCGGATCCTCAAGGAAGGCCATTTCCATATCGAGCTGGGTGAACTCCGGCTGACGGTCGGCGCGAAGGTCCTCATCGCGAAAGCACCGCACGATCTGGAAGTAGCGCTCCACCCCGGAGCACACGAGAATTTGCTTGAAAAGCTGCGGAGATTGGGGGAGGGCATAGAACTTTCCGGGTTCCAAACGGCTGGGGACGAGGAAGTCCCGGGCTCCTTCGGGAGTGGAACGGGTGAGCATGGGTGTTTCCACCTCGATGAAGCCGTGGGCGTCGAGATACTCGCGGATGGCCATGGCCACCTTGTGGCGCAGGCGCAAATTTCGCTGCATGCGCGGCCGCCGCAGGTCCAAAAATCGGTAGCGCAGGCGAGTCTCCTCGCTGGCCTTCACCTCCTCCTCGGGCAGGAAAGGAAGGGGCTTGGACTTGGCCAAAATTTCCAGGTTTTCCACGGCCACTTCCACCGCGCCGGTGGGCAAATTCGGGTTCGGATTCTCCCGGCCCACCACTTTTCCGGTCACCCGGATCACGTCCTCCCGGCCAAGCTCGCGGGCCCGGGTATCACCGCGAAACACAAGCTGCACAATTCCCGAGGAATCGCGGAGGTCCACAAACGTGAGGCTTCCGAAATCCCGTACGGCATGAACCCATCCGGCAAGGATCACATCCCGGCCGATGTCTTTCTCCCGCAGTTCCCCGCAGCGCTCCCGTCGCACCCCTTCCTCCTTACAGGGCCGGATTGTACGAATTTTTTCTCAAAGGGGCAGGGCCGCCGGGCAAATGGCCCGGTAGGCGCAATATTGGCAGGCGCTATACGAGGGTTTGGGCGAAAAATCCTCGCGGCGGATGCCCTCCGCCGCCTCCTGTATCGCTTCCCAGGCGCGCTGAAGCATCTTCTCCGTGGGCTCAGCCCGGCCCACTATCACCTCGGGAGTTAGGAATCGCAACTGCAGTTCCCGAGGAGGCTCTCCGAATACCCGAGAGAAGGCGAGGGCGTAAATCGCCAATTGCAGGGATTCCCGTACCCTCCTGTTCGCGGATTCTTCCTTCACCTCCGAGGTTTTGTAGTCGATGATCACCGCCCCATCCCGCCGCCGATCCACGCGGTCCCAGTAGCCGATGACCTTCACCCCGTTTTCCTCAAACGCGAAGTATTGCTCCACAAACGCCGGACGGATTCCCTCTTTCTCTTCAAACTCGTAAAAGTGTCGCAGGGCTTCTTGGCCGTGGCGCCGGAGCTCTTCCTCGTGGGCGGCGGAAAGGAAACCCTCGGATTGCCAAGCCCGATCGAACACGGCCAAAAGGTCATCCAGAGCGATGTGTCGGCCTTGCCTTTTCGCTAAATGATAGGTCTGAACTGCGTAGTGGACGGCGTTACCGAGGATCACCGTGGGGTGGAGGCGGATGGGGACGCGCAGAACGTGGATGTACTTGTACTTGAGGGGGCAAGTGAGCCAATCGTCCACCTGGCGGAAGGAGAGCTGGAGAACACCTTCTGTGCGGGCGGCAGGGACTGAGCTGGGCGACCGGGCCGCGCGGCTTATGCGGAAAAGGGGCGCGCTCGGTTCCACGCGGGGGCTGAGGTTCTCTTCGCCCAAGGCCTCCACCACGAACCGCGAGATCTTCGCCGGCCGCTTGCGCGGCTCCTCCCCGGGAAGACGATAATCGTCGGAGGAAAGAAGGAAGAGGTAGCGTTTGGCCCGGGTCATCCCCACATAAAAAAGGCGGCGCTGCTCCTCCACGTGGGCCACATCGGGAGGAAGATCCTCCAAAATGAGCTCCCGCGGAAGGGAAAAGACAGGACGCTGGATGCGTCCGGGGAAGAAATCCTCCACAAGCCCGGTGAGGAAGACAGCGGTGAATTCGCGACCCTTGGCCTGATGGAAGGTCATGATCTGCACGGCATCCACTCCCGGATCGGCCTCCCCGACCATCGGGTTCCATCCCAGCTCCCGCAGCTCCTCCACGTAGCGCACGAACCAGGGCACGCGGTCGTAGCGGGCTACCTCCCGAAAGCGGCGCACCACCTCCTCGAAGAACGCGGCGATGTTCTCCACGGCCCTTTGGGAGCGCGGGGAGATCTCCTGGGCCAGGCGCTGCAAGTACCCGGTGCGCTCCACAAGGAAGTGATAAAGGACTTGGCCGGTGGGGGAGCTTCTGGCCAAAGCCTCACATTGAGCGAGGTCCTCCAGGACCCGGCGGGCCGTGCTCAGCCCTTCCGGCGAAAGTTCCCCACTTTCCACCGCCTCCACAAGAAGCTCTCGTAGCGGGCGATGGGTGCGCATGGAGAGGGCCGTAAGACGAGCCAGGTCAGCGCTGTCCATCCGATAAATGGGGGAGCCGAGGAGGTGGTAGAGGGACTGATCGTCCCGGGGATCGGCCACGGCGCGCAAGAAGGACATGAGGAGCTTTATCTCCTCCTGATCGAACAGCCCCGCCCGATAGCCGCCGGCCAAGGTCCAGGGAATTCCCGCCTCCCCGAGGGC
>JACIWM010000089.1 GCA_014360945.1 Candidatus Bipolaricaulota bacterium | reverse complement strand
CTGAGGAGACTTGCAACCAGGTTCAGGGCGAGGCCCTTTGTCACGACTCTGATACCTGAGGTGAGGCACTGGTTCTTTGTACCCCTCACGGCCCTCAGGGATGACGGGTCCTCCTTTGTCCTGGATGTGGAGTCCTGCAGGCACAGGGGTTTCTACCTGCACAGGTTGATTTCAGAGGAACTTCAGCAGAGGTTAATGTAGGTGGTGATTGGAGTGTCAGGTTCAAGGATGGTTCGTGGCAGGCTCTTCATGGATAGGATCACAGGTAATTACTATTTCTTTGTCCCTGATGAGCCTGTGTATATGGAGTGGTTTGATGAGTACCTCGCGGTTCTGTATCTGATGCCTGATGAGGCCAGGTACCTCTTCACTGAGGATGAACTCCTGGATGTTGACAGAGAGGGCTTCTCATTTGTTTCAATGCAAAAAGAGGTTATTGAGGAGCTTTCAGTGTCCTAGTCACTGGTTTCAGTGTTTTTCCTATGTATTTTGATTTTGTTTTTCCGTTTTCTTTCCAGTAGGCGTACCAGTAGGGGCCGTGGGGACATTTCTTGCAGCCTTTTTTCCCGCACCTCACCTTTTCAAGCCTGTAGGTTACTGAGGCCACGACCTCCCTGCCCTTCCCTGAGGACCTGTCTGCAGCCTCAGAGGATTGGCTTTCCAGGGCCCTGATTCTTGCATCTATGTAGTCTTTCATCTCCTGCAGGGTTTCAACATCTTTCTGCCTGTCTATTATCGCGGTGAATGTCTTTATCATCACCATCACCATATTTTCTTATGTAACTTTTTACATATAAATCTTGTTCATGGTTACATAAGAAAGGAGTACAACTGAACTTAGGTCTGAGTCTCCTGTCATGCACAGGTGAAGGTGCCTTCCTATGCATCGAAACAGGTATCAGGAAAGGTTCCTGAAAGTGATTACCGTATCAGAAGTATCATAAAAAATTGTTATATATTGGTGAAACCCAGTTTTGTAACCATATCACAAGACCATTAAAGCTTTCTTTTGATCTTTTGACGAGATCATACTCATCTTTTAACGAGAATATCAGTTTTGATTGTTTTTTGGTTTTATCAGATTCTTAATGTGACCTCTGGATACCAGTGGTTATGGATGGTTGTGGTTGTGGTTATGACAGGTTATGGGATTCTATCTTTGATTAGAGGAGTTGAAATTGTTTGTATTGTTTTCATTTTTCTTTTCTTTTTTATCTGGGTCTCTTTGTGGTTTATATCTGGATCTAGATGGGCCTGAAGTGTGGTGGTACTTACTGGATGGATCCTCTTCTACATCTATGAATATGCTTCCATTTGAGAAGGGGTGGATCCATACGTCCCTTGTAGGGTTGCTTATGCTCAGGTGGGGTCCTGTAAATCCTTGGTCTGACCTATTGCCTGTGTTTTGGCCTGCCGCCCATGATTCGATCATGCCATTCACAGGGCTGTGCGGAACCATTATCACCACTGTACAGAATGCAAGTACGACCATTACTGCCAGGATCCTCCTTTCACGTGCCTTGGAGTTTTTGTTCTTCCATTTCACAGCGTATCTCATCTTCTTTAAAGGGTGAAGGAGTGGGCAGCCTGTAGGTGTCATACAGTCAAGTATAATATGTGAGAAGAGCCCCACTGTCAGTCCCGCGCCTATGGTGGCATCATACATGATGTAAAGCAGAGCTGGGGGTATCAGAGTGAAGAGGTTGTGTAGGTTTCTTTTGTGGTTATCATAAACTGCAATCTCCAGGAAATCAATTACTGTAGCTGATGCAACTGTGACAATAAAATAGTAGGGCCCCAGATCCACGCCCAGGATATAACCGAGGACAGCGCCCATGATAAATGCAAAAATCGCATGAGTGTACCATCTCATCCCATGAACTCCCGTGAATTTCATGATGCAATCCAGAGCAGTGTCCTTGCTATTATCGTTCCAAACCATACAGATGCAAGAACAAGATATGCAACAGTTCCCTTAAGGCCCATTGCAATCTTTAGGTATAATAAAAAGGCTATAATCCCTCCCATTATAATCAGGGGGATTTTTATATCGGTTACTTCATCCTCTTCGAGGCTCAGGACCTTCATATTGTTCAGGAGCTTTGCGTGGTATCCCTTTGTCTCTGCTCGTATGCTGCAGAGTATCTGGACCTCACTGATTATATCCATGAAGAAGCGGGTTGAACTCCTTGAGAGGTCCTGCAGATCATTGAAGACTATCAGGACGTCCCTGTTTTTTGTTCTTTTCTTTATGGTCCTTGTGATCTCATTCAGAGTGTATTTGCTGTATATGGTGGTTTTGGATGATTCTATAAGCTCTGAGAGTATTACCGCAGCGGTTTCCTTTGCAGGGTTTATAATCTCCAGGTAGATGACCTGGTAGTCTGCGTTTATATCGTATTCTGTGACGTCCCTGTATCTCACAGCCACGCTCCTGCCATTTTCAAGGTGTTCGTTGATGAGTTTCTCCAAGCCTTACCCTCCCCTGTTACAGATTTTGAGGTCTTTAAGGCCCATAGTGACTCTGCATGATTCTTCATCTATGGCTTCCCTGGGCACTGGTTCCAGAGAGGATGTGTACCTCTAGGTGGAGGTGTATTCCAAGGAGATGTTCTTCAATTGTGTCCATGTACAGGGTTTCTTCTAGAATAAAGAGGCGGTTGTCATTTTTTCTGTCAAAGGGCAGTCTTTCTGTTGGTTCTCCAGTTTCTTTCGCTGAGGACAGGGCGGCTCTTATTTCACTATTCATTTAAATCACCTCATATTACCATAGGACTATTAAATAATACTATGGATATATGAGGTTATGGGTTCAGGATAAGGGAAGTATGCGATTTCGGTGGACTCAATAAACTGGACGTATATAAGTAGGATTTGGCTTCTTTTTGGTCGTATATTGTGGGAGGTCCCTGTGTAATGTTAATCCAATTTGAATTTTCCTGAGTGAGAACTCCAGGGGTGTAGCTGTTTTGTCGTCCAGAGACAATCATGTAGCCCTTGAATAAATCATCTTAAGGTGCTGTAGGAACACTCTTCTCTAACAATCCTGACATTGGATGTTTAACTAGATGTTATGCAGTACCCATAAACTTTTATTATAATATTAATAATATGTAATATTATGGTCAGTGGATATGGTGCTACCTCCACAGTTTCTCTTCAAGAGATTCTTAACGTGGCAAATTCCATGTCCAGGGGCTTTTATCTCCATAAAATCATACCAGAAGGGCTTCAAAACTCCTGAGGTGATGATATGGATTTTGACGACCACTGGGAAGATATGGATCTGGATGAAGAATTTAGGGACCGTAGAGTATGTGAAATTGATGAATACGCCTTTATATTCACAGCATCCATGATAATTCTGGTATTGTTATGGATGGCCTACCTGTTTGCAAGGACAGCGCAGAGCGTAGGCAGGATGTGATTTCCTTGAAGAACTCAGAAATCGATGAGGTCATGAAATTCATCTGCAGGTTGGAATATGATCACGGGAAGAAGATATTCCTCCAGAGGGTCTACCTGGACCTCCATACTGCCTGCAAGCTTCATATTCTGAGCTTCATTGAGGGGAGGTCCAGGAGTGATATCTCAAGGATGGCCATCAGGAGGATAATCGAGGAATATGAGGATGAAAATGGGAACCTGATTAACAGGGCAAAAAGGGAGTTGATGTGGATATAAACAAATATTTTATCTTCTTTTTTTGTATTCCAGTTCCCTGAAAGGTATTATGACCTCAGTACCCCTGTCCTCTCTTGTGAGTATCCTCAATTCACCTTCTAATTGCCGTGCAAGGCTTTTTACAAGGCTGAGACCCGTCCCTTCTTCATTATCTCTGAGTCCTACTCCATCATCTGCCACTCTTAAGTGGTATTCTGAATCTTTTTCCTCCACTTCAATGTGAACACTTCCCTTGTTTTCTGGGAATGCGTGTTTGATGGAGTTTGTTACGAGTTCGTTTATTATGAGGCAGAGGGGCATGGCCGTTTCCAGGTTGAGTTTCAGGTCTGTCTTGATATGGAAATTTATATTGTGTGCGTTGAATAGTGACCTCAGGTGTTCTGTTAGTCTAGATACGCATGACCTCATATTGACCATGGTATAGGTTTCAGCGCTGTAAATGGACTCCTGGATTATGGCCATGGCCTTTACTCTGGTAAGGATTGCCAGCAGGGCTTCCCGTGCCTTCTCATCTGCATCATGTAACTGTATGTTTATGAGGCTCGTTATTATCTGGAGGTTGTTCTTGACGCGGTGATGGAGTTCCCTGAGAAGGGCCTCTTTTTCAGTTATGTTTGCTCTGAGGTCCTCCTGTATTTCTATGAGTCTTGTGACGTCCATTAGTGAGATGATGCCTCCCTCGTCGAGGGGTATGGCCCATCCTGTGAAGTATCTCTCATCTATTTTGAATGTGTGGATTGGCTG
>JACIWM010000088.1:3324-4469 GCA_014360945.1 Candidatus Bipolaricaulota bacterium | reverse complement strand
GCCGGGGTGAACGAGCTTGAGGGTGTGGGCGTGCATGAGGCTCCCCGGGGCACCCTCTTTCACCATTACTTCGTGGACGAAACCGGGGTGATCCAGCGGGTGAACCTCATTGTCTCCACCGGCCATAACAACCTCGCCATGAACCGCACGGTGGCCCAGATTGCCGAGCGCTGGCTCACGGGGCGGGAGATCACCGAAGGCCTCCTCAACCGGCTGGAAGGGGGTATCCGCGCTTACGATCCGTGCCTTTCCTGCTCGGTGCACGCCGTGGGGGAGATGCCCCTTCGGGTGATTCTCTACGGGCCGGACGGCGAAGTTTTGGGAGAAAGGACGCGCGGCGCATGATCCTCGTCATCGGTCTTGGTCATCCCCTGCGGCGGGACGACGGGGTTGGGCTGTGGATCGCCCAGAACCTGGAGGAGCGGGAAGGCGTGAAGGTTCTGGGCGCGCCGGTCCTCACGCCCGAGCTTTTGCCCCAACTTTTGGCGGCGGACGTGGTGATCTTTGTGGATGCTCGGAAGGGTGCAGGCCCGGTGCGGTGGGAGCCTCTGCGACCCGGGCCATGCCCGCCCCTCACCCATTCCCTCACCCCCCAAGGCCTTCTTTCCTGGGTGCACAAACTCTTCGGCACCGCGCCGGAGGCCTGGCTTGTGACCATCCCTGCCCATGATTTTTCCCTGGGCGAGGGCCTTTCTCCGCGCACTCGCCGCACGGCCGAGGCCTTCCTCCGCCGCCTGCGGGTCTACCTTGGGGGTGAAGGATGAAACGCATCTTCGTCCTCCTTTGCTCCGGCTCGGCCTGCCAGTCCTCCGGAGCTTTGGCCGTGAAAAAAGCTTTAGTGGAGGAGATCACGAACCACGGTCTCACCGAGGAAGTGCAGATCGTGGAAACAGGGTGCATGGGCCCCTGCGAGCTCGGTCCCATCCTTCTCGTCTATCCCGACGGAGTCTATTACGTGCGGGTGAAGCCCAAAGATGCTGCGGAGATCGTCACGGAGCATTTTTTGAAGGGGCGGCCGGTGCGGCGATTGCTGTGGACGGCGCCGGCTCCGGAACCAAGAACCATCCCGTTCTTCGCCCGCCAAAAGAAGATCGTTCTCGCCAACTGCGGGCAGATCGACCCGGAGAAGATCGAGGAGTACATCG
>JACIWM010000088.1:0-2519 GCA_014360945.1 Candidatus Bipolaricaulota bacterium | reverse complement strand
ACCGGCCTGGTGGAAGTGCCCATGGGGATAACCTTGCGGGAGCTCATTTTCGAGGTGGGCGGCGGGGTGCCTGAGGGCCGGGAGCTCAAAGCCGTGCAGATCGGCGGCCCCTCCGGAGGGTGTCTTCCCGCCTCCCTCTTGGACGTTCCCCTCGACTACGAGTCCCTGAAGCAGTACGGGGCCATCATGGGCTCCGGCGGTGTTATTGTCCTCGACAACACTTCCTGCATGGTCAACGTGGCCAAGTTCTTCCTGGAGTTCACCGCTGACGAGTCCTGCGGAAAATGTGTGCCCTGCCGGGTGGGGCTGCGTCTGATGCTTTCGATCCTCGAGAAAATCGTGCGGGGCGAGGGTGAGAAAGAGGATCTGGCGCGCCTTGAGGAGCTTGGGCGTCTGATCCAAAGCACAGCCCTATGTGGGCTGGGCCAGACCGCGCCCAATCCGGTACTTTCCACCCTCCGCTATTTCCGCGAGGAGTATTTGGCTCATATTCGGGAGAAAGCGTGCCCGGCCGGGGTCTGTCCGGCTCTCATCCACTACGAGATCCAGCCGGATCTTTGTCGCGCCTGCGACCTTTGCCGGCGGGCCTGCCCTACTGGTGCAGTGGAGGGCACGCCCCGCCAGCCGCCCTACCGCATTATCCAAGAAAAATGCATTCGCTGCGGGGCTTGTTTCGAGGCCTGCCCGTTTGGGGCTGTCCTGAAGAGGCCGGGAAGGAAGGGGTGATCATGGATAAACGCGCTCTTTTGCAGAAATTTCCGCGTTCGCCCGATGTGTTGCTGGCCCTCCTCCACGCCCTTCAGCGGGCCAATCCCCAAAACTATTTGACCCAAGAGGATCTTCAATTGGCCGCGGAGCATCTGGGATTGCCCCTTTCCCGGGTGCGCGACGCCGTCACGTTCTACACCATGTTCAGCCTCCGCCCCCGCGGCCGCCACATCCTCCGCGTCTGCTCCTCCCCTACTTGCCACCTCTTCGGCGCTTGGTCGGTGCTTGCGGAGCTCAAAAAGATCCTGGGGATTGAGGTAGGCGAGACCACCCCCGATGGGCTCTTTACCTTGGAGATCACAAGCTGCTTGGGCGTTTGCGGGGTGGCTCCGGCGATGATGGTGGATGACGAGGTCTACGGAAACCTCACCCCGGAGCGGGTGCGGGAGATCATTGCCCAAATAAGGAGGGAGGGATGAGGCCGGCCCGGCTGCATGTCCTTGTGGCCGTGGATGAGGAGGCCAAGCTCGCCGGTGTGGAGCGGGTGTTGACGGCCCTTAGGGAGGCCCTTTCCGACTACGGCCTTACGGAAGAGGTTCAGGTGGTGGAGACCGGAACGCTCGGGATTTCCGGGCAGGGCGTGGTTTTGGCCGTCTATCCCGACGGCGTCTTCTACGGAGGGGTCAAGCCGGAGGACGTGCGGGAGCTGGTGGAGGTGCATTTCCTAAAGGGCCGGCCGGTGGAGCGCCTGCGCCTTCCCACCGCCGCGCCGGTGAGCCGTCCCGGCGAGATCCTGGGCCGCCAGACTCGGGTGGTCCTGCGCAACGTGGGCGTCATCGACCCGGAGAACATCGAGGAGTACATCGGCCAAGGGGGCTACGAAGCCCTGGCCAAGGCCCTTTTCCAGATGAAGCCGGAGGAGGTGATTGAAGAGGTCCGTAGATCGGGGTTGCGCGGCCGGGGCGGCGCGGGATTCCCCACGGGCGTGAAGTGGGCGGCGGTGCGCAGCGCCCCCGGCTCCGAAAAATACGTGATCTGCAACGCCGACGAGGGCGAACCCGGGACTTTCAAAGATCGCCTCATTCTCGAGGGAGATCCTCATCGCCTCATTGAGGCCATGATCATCGCCGGGTATGCCGTGGGCGCCAAACTCGGCATCATCTACGTGCGCGGGGAGTACACCCTTTCCATCCGCCGCTTGGAGAAGGCCCTGGAGCAGGCGCGGAACTACGGGCTTTTGGGAGAAAACATTTTGGAAAGCGGTTTTTCCTTCGACATCGAGGTCCGGCCGGGTGCGGGTGCCTACGTGTGCGGCGAGGAGACGGCCCTCATCGAGTCCCTGGAGGGGAAACGGGGCTGGCCCCGGATCCGCCCGCCTTATCCCGTCACCCACGGGCTTTGGGGAAAGCCCACGGTGGTGAATAACGTAGAGACCTTGGCCAATGTGCCGGACATCATCCTCCGCGGCGCGGCCTGGTTCCGTTCCTTGGGAACGGCCACCTGTCCGGGAACCAAGGTGTACACGATCTTGGGGCATGTGCGCTTCCCGGGCTTAGTGGAAGTGGAAATGGGAACACCCCTTCGCGTCCTCATCTACGAACTTGGCGGCGGGATTCGCGATGGACGCCCATTGAAAGCGGTGCTCATCGGTGGTGCCGCCGGGGCCTTCCTCACCCAAAAGGATTTGGATGTGCGCCTGGATTTCGATTCCCTGGCGGGCCGGGCTGCGGTCCTCGGCTCCGGCGCCGTCCTCGTCATGGACGACACCACCTGCATTGTGGACATGCTCGGCAGCATCCTCCGCTTCTTTA
>JACIWM010000087.1 GCA_014360945.1 Candidatus Bipolaricaulota bacterium | reverse complement strand
AGATCCTCGCGGCTCTGGCCCTTCCCATCGCCGGACTCATGTCCGATCGCCCGCTTTCCGAAGTTGAACGAGGATGCAGGGAGCTTCGCCGTGCCGCCTGGTCCCTGGGAACGAAGCTTTCCGATCCGTTCATGACCCTTTCCTTCTTGGCCCTCCCGGTGATCCCGGCCCTCAAAATCACCGATCTTGGCCTGGTGGACGTGCGGCGGTTTAAAATCGTGCCGCTCTTTGAGGGGTGATGGAGATGACCAAAGGAATGTTGGCTCGCATGGCTCCCTGGTTAATAGGGTTGGGAGCTGTGGTTTTGGCTTTCGTGATCGGCCTTGCCATTAAGCCGCCGGGCACGGCAGTGGTGGCGATCCTGGTTGTGGCCGGGCTCGCTCTTTTGGGTCTGGGAATCTGGCTTGCTAGAAGAAAATGAACAGCACTTTTTGGCGGGAGACCTTCGGGCAGAATCCAGTGTGGTTATGGTTTGTGGCCCTGGGAGTTTTCCTCGGCGTCTACGCTTTTCTTCGCTTTCTGCGCTTCGGCTTTACAAGATGGCTAGAACGTTTACATGAGCGCTGGCAGCGGCCCGGTTTTAAGCTCGCTCAAGACCTCCTGCGCCGGACCAATCGCCTTTTCCTCGGAGCAGTCGCTTTATTCTTCGCTTCGCTTCTCCTTACACTTCCTGAATCCGCCAGAAAGGGAATCCAGATCTTCACCCTTTCCGTGTTCTTTTTGCAGCTCGCCTCTTGGGGGAGCTTCCTTGTGGGGTTTTGGCTCACCCGCCTGAGCGAACGCAAGCTCAAAGAGGAGGGAGACGCGACCTCCGCCACCACGCTTCACGTTCTCACCGTGCTTGTAAAGATCGTGTTATGGGTTGTGGCCGCCCTCCTCATCCTCGAGAACCTCGGGATCCATGTGGGAAGCCTCATTGCTGGGCTAGGGATCGCGGGAATTGCCGTGGCCCTGGCCGTACAGAATATCTTGGGAGACATTTTTGCCGCGCTTTCCATCGCCGTGGACAAGCCCTTCATGGTGGGAGATTTTATCATTTTTGGGGACTTGCTTGGCACAGTGGAAAAGATCGGGCTCAAAACCACGCGCATCCGTAGCCTTTTTGGTGAACAAATTGTGGTCTCCAATGCCGATCTTTTGCGAGAACGCATCCGTAACTTCAAAAGAATGAAGGAGCGCCGGGTGGTGTTCACGTTCGGCGTGGTGTACAGCACCCCACCGGAAAAGCTCGCAGCTATTCCCCAGATGGTGCGGGAGATCATCGAGTCCCTTCCGAACACACGGTTTGACCGCGCTCACTTTAAGGAATTTGGTCCCTACTCCCTCAACTTCGAGGTCGTCTATTGGATGCTTAACCCCGACTACAACTTGTACATGGACACGCAACAAGCCATCAATCTTGCCCTTATGCGCCGCTTTGAGGAAGAGGGAATAGAGTTCGCTTTCCCCACTCAGGTGATTTATGTGGCCTCACCCGCGAAGGAGGTCTCCGTTGCCCCTGGAACGAGCGATCTTCAAAACTTTGGAAAGTCATCCTGATCTTTGGCTCAAGCCCGCTCGGCGGGAGCTCATCGCCGAAGTTATTCGCCGCCGGGAGGCGTTGGTAGGCAAGTCCGGGGCCCTGGCCACCTGGACTCCGCCGGAGTCCACAGGTCGCCGGCCAGAGGACACTTACATCGTGGACCGCCCGGAGATCCACGAGAAAATCGACTGGTACTCCCCATATTGCCACCCCATGGACGTGGAAAAGTTCGAGATGATCTTCGAAGATGCGCTAGCCACGCTTGCGAAAAAGCCCCGTCTTTATCTCACGGAACGGGTTTTGGGAGCGCGCAGCCGCTATGCCCTCCTTGTGCGCACGGTAACGGACCGAGCCCTCACCGCCCTTTTCACCGACAACATGTTCCGCCCTGTGCCTAAAGACCTGGGGTCCTCCGTGTTTCAGGAAAAGCCCTTCATCCTCTTAGCTCTTCCCTACGACAAACTGGACCCTAAGAAGTACGAGGGACGGCTTCGGAAGGATCCGGCCAAAGGCCGCACTTCCGATATCGCGGTGGTCATGGATTTTGTAGAGCGTATCGGAATCGTGTTCGGGTCTGCCTACCTTGGTTCGGTGAAGAAGCTCATGTTTACGGTGATGAATTTCCTCCTTCCCGAGTTTGGTGTCCTTCCCATCCATGGGGCGGCGAACGTCGGCCAAAATGGCGATTGTGCCCTTTTCCTCGGCCTTTCGGGAACGGGAAAAACTTCGCTCTCCACGGATCCGGAACGGGTGTTAATAGGTGATGACGAACACGGCTGGTGTGAAGCGGGGATCTTCAATTTCGAGTGGGGATGTTATGCCAAAATGATTGACATCGACCCGGAAAAGGAGCCGGAAATCTACTGGGCGGTGATGCACAAGGCGGATCCTCTGGAACACGGGGCCATCGTGGAAAACGCCATGATCTATCCCGATGGAACTTTCGACTTCCATGATCGGCGGCTAACAGAAAATTCCCGCGCCTCTTATCCTCTTTCGTTCCTGCGCAACGCCGATCCCCGAGGGTTAGCCGATCACCCTCGGGTCATGTTTTTCCTTGCCGCCGATGCTCACGGAGTCCTTCCGCCCATCGCCCGGCTGGAGCCGGAGCAAGCGATGTTCTGGTTCCTCATGGGCTACACTTCGAGACTGGCGGGAACGGAAATCGGGGTTATCGAACCCCGTTCCACTTTTTCCCGGTTCTTCGGAGCGCCGTTCATGCCCAGACTCCCTCAGGATTACTTAAGCCTTTTGGAGGAATACCTACGGCGCCATCGCACCCGGGTGTATTTGGTGAACACGGGCTGGACGGGCGGGCCATATGGGGTGGGAAAAAGGATCGATATTCGCCTGACCCGGCGGATGGTGCGAGCGGCCCTTTCAGGAGAGCTTGATCACGTGGAATACGATTTCCACGAATTATTTCGTTTTTGGGTACCCCGTGAATGTCCGGAGATTCCGCGGGAAACCCTTCAGCCGGAAAAAACTTGGCCTGACGAAAACGCGTATTGGCAAAGAGCAGAGAAATTGACACAAGAATTTCAGCGGGAGTTCGAAAAAGCTTTTGGCCTGTTGAGGGTGGATCCCAGGGTGGCTGCCCAATGTCCGGGCAAAAAATAAAGGCCGCCAACCCTAGGGTCAGCGGCCTTCTCCCCCTTTAAATGCGCCGCACCAACTCCTCAAGGGGCTTGCGTTCTCGCACTGGCGGCCGCTCCCGCGGATAACCGATGACGATGAGCATCATGAGCTCCTCGTTCTCCTTGGCCCCGATGATCTTCTCTATTTGCGGGTCGCGGACCCGTCCCAGCCAGCACGCCCCAAGCCCCAAGGAATGGGCGGCAAGGAGGATGTTCTGGGCGCAGGCTCCGATGGCTTGAATATCCTTGACCTCATCGTAGCCTGCGTCCTTGTCGCGAAGAACAGCGATGGTTACGGGCGCGGTGCGCACCATGTCCATCTGTGTTACCACGCGGCCCAGCTCCTCCCGCTTTTCCTTGGACTCCACCACCACGAACCGCCAGGGCTGAGTGTTGCGCCCTGAGGGAGCCCAACGGGCCGCCTCCAAAATGGCCTCCAACTTCTCCGGCTCGATGGGATCCGGACGAAAAACGCGAATTGAACGGCGTTCACGTATGGCACGGAGCACCTCGTTCATACACCCTCCTTCCTTGCTATCATTATAGCCGGGATGCTTATGCCGGAATTCTCCGGGTTCGGAAAGGCCTTGGTCATCATGGGAATTGTGCTGGTCATTTTGGGCCTCGCCCTGATGGGAAAACTCCCGTTTTTGGGCAAGCTTCCTGGAGATATCCGCATCCACCGAGATGGCTTCGTTTTATACTTTCCCATCACCTCCATGCTCATCGTTTCCGCCATTTTGTCCTTGATCCTTACCCTGCTAAGGCGCTGATCCTGCCCACTCCCGAGCCAATTCCTCCAGAAGCTCTCGGGTCATGGTCGTGCCCGTATGGGGGATTTCCTTGCCCAAAAGGGAGATGGCCCAAAGAAGGCGCTCGTAGGTGATGGCATAAGGCTGGGAAAAATCAGCGCGAGTGTTTTCTACATCCCAGTGACCCACGACCTGCTTGGGCGGGAGTTTATCCACTACCTTGATCTCGGCCTCCGTGGAAAACGTGTACGCCGGGTTCTCCGGGTTTTTCATGATCAATACGACGTTGTAGGTGCCGGTGTGCAAGCCCACCTCGACGAGCCACAAAGGCAGGAACTCCCGCACGCTTGGGGGACAATCATCTTCCAAAGGCGCAGGAGAAACTTTCCAGTCCTCGGGAACGCGAATAGTTACAAGTTCCGGCGTCAAAAGGAAATCCGCGACAGCGCTAAACGGCGCAGAAAATCCGATGGCAAAGATACTTTCGGGAAGGACCTCCGAAGAAGAAACGCTCGGGAAGACGCTCGGAATGAACAAGCGAATTCTAGTGTTGGGAGCTAGGGACAGCTTTTGAGGACGAAAACCTTCGGCCTCCACTTCTGGCCAAAT
>JACIWM010000086.1 GCA_014360945.1 Candidatus Bipolaricaulota bacterium | reverse complement strand
TTTTTGGAGTCTATTGTCAGGTGTTATGAGCGCAGGTACAAACGCAAAGGGAAAGAATACAAGACAAAACAGTACACCATCAACCTAAAAAAGGATGAGGTAAAAGACCAGGGCCTCAAATGCAATGAAGAAGTGTGCGTAATCCCAAAAGAAAACTTCCAAAAACTAATAAAAATCCACCAAAAATATGAAGAAATAATAGAAGAAAAAAAACAACTAACCAAACAACTAGACCAGTTACAAACAGAGCACGACAAATTAAAAATCGAATACAGACACCTAGAAGAAGTTTATAAAAAGAGAGAAAAAGAAGTAAGCCACCTGCAAAACGAAGTAGAAAGATTACAGAACAGGGGCATACTTGAGATCATACTAGAAAAATTAACCAAGAGAAAAGCAATAGAATCACCCAAAGAAAATCACTAGGAATGCACGCATCAGGCCCAAGAATATAGAAGCAACAATAGAACCAGAAAAAAATCTACACGCAGAAAAAACAAAGAAATACTAGAAAAATAATTAATCCCCAAAAAAAGCACAATAGCAGAAAAAACATAGGGTCCTATTTGAGAGTGATATCGTATGGATGTTGAAAAGTTGAAAGAGGCTCTGAAAGATTTAATTGGAAAATATGAAAGCTTAGATAATAAGCGTAAGCGGAGCTATAATGAAGCTAATGTGAGGAAGGACTTCATAGACCCTCTTTTTGAGGCTTTTGGATGGAACGTTAGAGATTCAAGAGAATATGACAGTGAAAAACACTCTGAAAGAGGATACGTAGACATAGCATTAAAGATAGATGATAAGCCAGTTATTTACATAGAAGCCAAAAGGTTTAATTTTATACCCCCTAGGGAGAAGCAGGCAACGCTATATGGGGATGTTCCCATTGATTGGACTGAAGAGGAAAGACAAGTCCTGAATTATGCAGGAAGAGATAAAGTTAAATGGGCCATACTCACAAACTTCGAAAAATTCAGACTCTTTAACGCCTACACGGGTGAGATGGTTTTAGATATTGAATCTCCGAAGGAATATCTTGAAAGGATTGATGACTTGATCCTCTTGTCAAAGGATAATGTGAAGGCTGGGGAAATTGAAAAGTTATCAGAGAGGATTGAGAGGCCTGACATTGATGAAAAATTCCTTAAGTTGCTGAGGCATTGGAGGATCTTGATTGCAAATGAAATCTATAAGAAGTTCCCTGACATGAGCTTCGAGGATATAAAATTCTATTCACAGAGAATAATCGATAGGATGATCGTAATCAGATATGCCGAAGACAAATGGGTTCTTGATAAACCCGACCAATTAAAGAGGGCATGCGACTTTTACAGGCAAACTGATTATGCGGATCTTTCATCAGCCCTCCTAAATTTCTTCGATGGCTTTGATAAGATACACAATACAAAGCTCTTTGAAAAGGATGAGAAACTGGACAAAATCTTGAAGAAAATGGATGATGAGGTCTTGGCCAAGATAATTGATGAGCTTTATTTGCAGAGTTTCAGGAAGTTCAAGTCTGACATCCTTGGGAACACGTATGAGGCGTATCTTGGCACAAAATTGACTAAAAAGGATGGAAGGATAAGTATTGAAAGTGCAGATGAAGCAAGGAAGAAAATGGGAATCTACTATACACCAACGCACGTCGTAGAATATATAATCGAGAATACAGTCGAAGTCAAGCTAAAAAAACTCTGGAATGCTGTGAAAAAACTCTTTGAAAAGGGAGAATACTCTAGTGCGGCTGAAAAGTTTAAAGAGATCGAAGATATCAAGGTGTTGGATCTTGCATGCGGATCAGGAACATTCCTAATTAAAGCCTACGACCACTTCCAAAACTATTACAAAAAATATCAGAGAGAAGTCGAAAAAGCAAAAAATAGGATAAAAAAAGAGAACACTAGCAACCAACTGAAAATAACCGGAGAAAACCCGTTAATAAAGTTAGAAGAGCCGTTAAAGGATTATGAGCGAAAAATATTAAAGAAGAATCTTTATGGTGTCGACTTGGATGAATCGGCTGCAGAAATAGCCTCAATAAACCTAATGCTAAAGGCACTAAAACGTGGAGAAAAACTCCCACTAATCCTAGAAGAAAACATAAAAGTCGGAAATTCCATCGTAACAGGAGTCGAAGGCAAAGAAGAACTACTAGAACACAAAAATGAAATAAAAAAGATGATACTCCTAAGGGAGAAAATCAAAAAAGAAGAAGACCCCAAAATCAAATCAGGACTAGAAGAGGAATATCAAAGGCTCAGAGAAAAAATCGAAGAAGAAATAAACGAAAACCTCAAAAACTACTTCAAAAATCATCTGGAAGATCAGAAACCATTCAACTTTGAACTCGAATTCCCAGAAATATTCTATACAAAAGACGGAGAACTAAAAGAAGACGGCGGATTCGATGTTATAATCGGAAACCCACCATACGTCAGACAAGAAAAAATCAAAAACCTGAAAAAATACCTAGAAGACCAATACACATGCTACTCCGGGAGAGCCGACCTATACATTTACTTCATTGAAAGAGCCTTGAAACTTCTCAAGAAAGGGGGCCTATTCTCCTATATAACATCAAACAAGTACACAAGAGCAAAATACGGCCAACCACTAAGAAAATGGATACTAAAAAACTACACAATCAAAAAATACAGAGACTACACAGGCGAAAAAGTGTTCGAAGCCACAGTAGATCCTGCTGTCATCGTAATAGAGAACAAAAAACCCAAGAACAATCTGATAAAAGTTGATGAAGAATTTAACTTACCACAAAAGTACCTTACTGAGGAAGTTTGGGCATTTAGGCCTGAAATCTTCAAAATAAAAAAGAAAATAGAAGAGAAAGGCAAACCACTAAAAGAATGGGACAACAAAATATATTATGGTATAAAAACAGGCTGTAATGAAGCGTTCATAATTGATACAAAAACAAGGGACAAAATACTCGAAAACTGCAAAACAAAGGACGAAAGAAAAAGAACAAAAGAACTTATAAGAAAAATTCTGAAAGGAGAAGACATAGGGAAATACTCTTATAAATGGAATGAATTATGGGTAATCTTAGCAAAATTTGGCTTTTATAAAGAAGCACATCTTTATCCTTCAATTGTAGAGCATTTATCCAAATATAAAGACACTTTGAAAAATAGAGGACAATGTAGATATACGCGATCTGGTAAAAAAATGAGTGAAGATTACCCGGGTCAACATCATTGGTTGGAACTAGATAACAACCCAAAAGAAGAATATTTACAAGAATTTGAAAAAGAAAAAATAATATGGAGTGATATAAGCGAGAAACCATCTTTCTACTATGATACCAAATTATTCTATTCTGGAGACACAACGTTTTTTATGACAGGAACAAACCTGAAGTACCTAACAGGAGTGCTTAATTCGAAAATTTCACATTGGTACTTATTTCATCATGCCTCTTCTTTAGGTAAGGCCCTAAGGTATAAAAAACAGTATGTGGAGTGTATACCGGTCCCCCCAATCACAGAAGAAAACCATGAACTTGTAAAAGAAATAGAGGAGAAGGTGGACAGGATTATAAAATTGAAGGAAAAGGAGAAGTTTATTTTAGATTTATTTGAAAAGCTCCTAGAAAATACTGGCCAGAAGAGATCTAATATCAGCTTATTTCAGTATCTTGAGCTCAAAGATGCAACCAGTTATTCAATAAACTTCACCAAAACCGACAAATATATGATAGATGATGAAAAGATGGGGATTCCACGATACTATAAAGTTAAGGGCCGAAAGGATTCTATAATAGTTTCTGTAGGTTACATTGACAGCCAGACCGAGAATATCATCCAAAAGGATATCAGCCAAATATACTTCGACGATCCCAGAATAAAAGAATTCTTCCACCTGGCAATAACAAGTCAAGAGAATGATAAAAATAAGATAAAGAAAGGTTATAGAAGTCAGAAGAAAATCCTAGAGACAACATTAGAGGATATAAAGATTCCAAGATCGACAAAGAACAAGGAAAAGGATAGAGAGAATATACTGGGACTAATGCAAATCCTGAAAGAAGAGTATGAGAAAAAGTTCGGGGAATTCCAGGGACTCTGGAATATAAGAGAAGAGATAAAAGAGGTTGACAAGGAGATCGACGAGCTCGTCTACAAAATCTATGACATCAACGAGGATGAGAAAAGGATAATCGAAGAAACTATAGGATAAATTCAAGATTGAAGACATAATGTAGGGTGTTTTTTGTAGGGGCTAATGATTCTTTGTTCTTAACTGCTCAATAGCTTATTTTTAGAAGATTAAGTTGAGAATGGTAGGTCAAGAATAGGAAAAAACAGTCTCTTTGTCAGTTGCAGGAAATGAAACATATTATATTGGGTGTGGTTTTGCCATAGGCCTCATTAAGTCGCTGTTTCTTGCAAATCGTTCACTTGAGGGATTGTACTTGTAAGTATTTGCTTCTTTTACCCTCTTATTTTGCTTTTTTTAATTTTCCTTGTTATTGAAGGGTTCTTGTTGTGGGTTAGTTTTCTTATCTGTTCTTGGTATTCTCACTGTTCCCACAGCCTTCCTTAATGCTTCACTAGCTTTTATCATCTGCTCCTGTTGTGCTATCATGGCTTTGATTGTCTCTTCTGGTATTCTCACTGTTCCCACAGCCTTCCTTAATGCTTCACTAGCTTTTATCATCTGCTCCTGTTGTGCTATCATGGCTTTGATTGTCTCTTCTGGTATTCTCACTGTTCCCACAGCCTTCCTTA
>JACIWM010000085.1 GCA_014360945.1 Candidatus Bipolaricaulota bacterium | reverse complement strand
GTGAAGGAATCAACAACCGCTCCCGCACGCAAAGCGGAGAGAATTTCCTCCCAAGTGAGGGAGGGGTGGCGGGAAAGGAGCAACGCACAGGCTCCGGCCACATGGGGTGCGGCCATGCTCGTTCCCGCTAGGACCATGTGCACCCCATCCGGCAAGGCATACCAGGGCGAGACCTGGGCCTCGCGGGAGCGGGCGGAGGCGATCCACGCTCCGGGCGCAGAAAGATCCGGTTTCAGCCGGCCATCCCGGGTTGGGCCCCGTGAGGAAAATGGCGCAAGCTGACCGAGCGCGTAACCCTCAGCTCGGAAATGTCCAGCCTGGGAATCCCATTCCACCTTCGTGACATAAGCGCCCACGGTGATCACCCGCTCTGCATTCCCTGGCTCGGCAATGGTCCGTTCTCCGTCACCTTCAAGGAATTGCCCCATGGAGGAAGACTCTAACCACCCGTCCACCCGGCCGGGAACGATGGGATAGAGAGTGATGCGCCAAGTGCTTCCCTGTGCGGCCCCGCTCAGGAAAAAGAAGATCTGTTGCGTGGAGCTTTGGGGGTAGATGGTGTTATCCACCCGTCCGGTTCCAGACGAAGAGAAAAAATCGCGGGCAGCTCCGGGAGGGACAAGGATGGTTTCCCCGGCCGGAGTGGTCACGAAAACCTGGAACTTTGCGGGGAGTTCGTACCAAAAGCGGGCGATCACGGAGGAAGCGGCGACTCGCACGGCCCAGGTTGTTGGGCCGGTCACTTCTTCGCCCACATGGATTTTGGCGTTTCCCTCGTTTCCGGCGGCGGCAACGATGACTTGACCAGGCCCAACTACTAAACCAGATACGGCCTGCTCAAACGGGCCTTGCCCATCGTGAGGGCCGGCGTGTCCACCCAAGGAAATGTTCACCACCGCCGGCTTCCCCAGCGCTCCCGCCGCTTCAAATACAAACCTTATTCCGTCCACAACGCCATCCTCGTAGAAGTTCGTCTTCACCACAACCAAATCCGCGCCGGGGGCCACCCCGCGCAAAACCGGGCCGCTTCCCGCGGCAATTCCGGCCACGTGAGTTCCATGGCCATGGGTGTCGGGAACGGGCGAGTAATTTCCCTGCAGCGCTGCTTCCAAATCGCGCTGAAAGTAAACGCGGCCGTAGAGGCGTTCCCCGGACTCGTCCCCCCAAAAGTTCGGGAACCATCCAACCCCGGCGGCGGTCTGGTCCCAATAGAAGAGGATGCGGGAGCTTTCAAGAGTGCCGTCGCCGTCCAGATCCAGGCGAAACGCGGGATGCAGAATGTCCACACCGGTATCCACAAGGCCCACGATCACCCCGTCTCCGATGGTGTTGGCCGACCCGTACCAGAGGGCCGGAGCACCTACCTCCGGAACAGACCGGTCCAAAAGGGGCTCAAGAAGGCGGCTGGCCCAAAGGCGTACCACCCCCGGCTCTGCGGCAAGTTCAAGGATTTGGGGAAAGGTGAGGGTGGCCACAGCCACGTTTCCTGCCAGGGGGTGAACGCCAGAAGGCACTTCTTCCCCCGAAAGCTCCACGAACACCGTGATCTTCGGCTCCGCAACCGTTTCCTGGCCGTAGAGGGAAAGGATGGCCGCTTGGGATTCGGGAGAGGAAAAAAGGATGGCCCTCAACATAGGATCAAGCTTTTCCGGCCCGGCGAAGGCGAAAAGGCCAAATAAAAGAAGGACGAAAAGAATTTTCACGGCCGCCATTTTACCCGGGGCGTTGCTCCCGTTGTCAACGAACTCCTCCCCGGCGAGGATTGATCCTCCTGAAAAGAGGTGAGAAATGTGTCCGGAAATTTTTGCCTTGGCTGCGGCGATTTTCTGGTCGGTCGGCTCAGCCTTTGGAAAGAAAGGCATGGCCCTGGCCGGATTGGCCCCGGAGCAAGGGCTTTTCCTCCGGTTGGGACTTTCCGCGCTCATTCTCTTCCTTTTGGTCCTGCCCAGGCTTGGCCAGTATGCGCAAGCCTGGGGAACGGCGGAGGGAAAGAAGGGGATCCTTTTAATCCTAGCCTTTGAAGGAATTGTGGCCGGAACATTGGGGATGCTCGCTTTTTACACGGCCCTTCGCCGTGGGGAGCTTTCCCGGGTCGTGCCACTGGCCTTCACCACGCCCCTTTGGGGCTTTCTCTTGGGGGTGGCGTTCTTCGGGGAGAAGGTGACATTCCTCAAAGCGGGCGGCGTGGCCGCCCTCCTTTTGGGGATCGTCCTTCTCAACCTTTGAGCGGCTGGCCTACAACTCGGTATAATCCAAGCTGAATTATGGCGGAGGCGTTCCCCGTGGGTCCGGCCGTCCTGGGCTACCTCCTCCTGGAAGGGGAAGCCCACGGCTACGAGCTTCTTTCCCGCTTCCACCGCGATTTGGGCCGCATTTGGCGCGTGGCCCCAAGCCAGCTCTACTCCGCCCTCGCCATTCTTGAACGGCATGGCTTCATCCAAGGCACGAAAGAACCCCAGGAAAATCGGCCCCCGCGCATCCGCTACACCCTCACGGAAAAAGGGAAGGAGGAGTTCTGGAAATGGGCCCTCGCGCCTGTTCCGCGTCTGCGCCTCCTCCGCACCGAATTTCTTCCGAAACTCTTCTTCCTCACAAAACTTGCACCGGAACGCGTCCCCGAAGTCCTCAGGACCCAGCGGGAGACCCTTCTTTCTCTTAAGGCCAAGGTGGAGGCGGAGGAGCCGGCTGACCCATTCCAGGAAATGCTTCGAGTTTTTCGGCTCAGCCAGTTGGATGCGGGCCTGCGGTGGATCGCCGAGATCTTGGAAAAGGAGGGAGTAGGATGAACAAGGTTCTTTGGCTTTTGGCAGCGGCGTTCGTGCTGGGCTCAGCCCAGGTTTTGGTGGTGGACCAGGCAGGTCGTGAGGTCCTTGTCCCGGAGAATCCTCAGCGTATTGCCAGCGCCTTCGGCGTGGCCACGGCCTATCTTTACCCCCTCGTGAGCGGAGAAAAAATCGTGGCTGCCCGATACCTGGGGATCCCTGACCATCCCCTCTCCCGGGCGGTGATGGCCAGGATCGACCCGGCCTACGAGGAGAAAACCCTGGGCGCGGAGGTGAATGCGGAGGAGCTTTTGGCCAAGGGCGTGGAGCTGGTGTTCGCCGGCCTAAAACACCGGGATCTCGCGGAGATTTTGGCCGAGGTGAAGATCCCCACCGTCCTCATCGGTCCGGAAACTTTTGAGGCTGTAGAGGCTGCGACCCTTCTTATCGGGAAAGCCCTGGGCGAAGAGGAGCGCGCCCAAAAACTCATCGCGTTTTACCGTGAAATTTTGGACACCGTGGCCAAGGCTACCGTGGAAATCCCGGCCGAAACCCGGCCAAAAGTCCTGGTGATCGGAACAAATGCTCTTAGGGTGGCCAGCGGGGCCATGTACCAGTCGCGCATGGTGGAGCTCGCCGGCGGAATCTCCGTGACCCAAGACCTACCCGGATATTGGCAGAACGTGAACATCGAGCAGGTCCTCCTTTGGAACCCGGACGTGATCATCATCGTCCCCTATAGCCCGGTTAATCCCGCGGATCTTCTCGCTGATCCCCTCTGGTCGGCCGTGGCCGCCGTAAAGACCGGCCGCGTCCACAAAATGCCCCAGGTTCTTTTCGCCTGGGATACGCCCATCCCTGAATCGGTGCTGGGGATACTTTGGATGGCCGAGCTCCTCCATCCCGGCCGGATCCAATTGGATTTGGCGGAGACGATCCGCACGTTCTATCGGGAGTTCTACCGGTGCGAGCTATCACCGCAAGAGCTGAGCGAGCTTCTTGGCGGGTGAGCCGGGCCACGCTCGTCTTGGCCCTGGTCCTCCTCCCCCTCCCCATCCTTTTCGGCTCTTTGCTCTTGGGCCGGATGAGCCTGGGAGCGGGGGAGATATGGGCCTCCCTTTTCGGGGGCGCGGTGCCGGAGACCGTGCGGGCGCTGGTTTTGCGGGTGCGGCTTCCCCGCCTTTTGGCTGCTGCCTTGGTGGGCACTAACCTCGCCGTCTCCGGCGCCGCCTTCCAGGGGATTTTTCGTAACCCCCTTGTGGAATCACGAATTTTGGGGGTCAGTGCCGGCGCCGGCTTTGGCGCCGCTTTGGCCATGGTTTTTCAACTCGGCCCGGCCGGGATCCAGACCTTCGCCTTCGCCGGCGGTCTTCTTGCCGCAGGTTTGGCCATCCTCCTCGGAACAGCGTTCGGTGGCGGAATCCTTGTCCTAGTTCTTTCCGGAGTGCTTGTGAGCTCCTTCTTCTCCTCGCTCGTGAGCCTCGTGAAATACTTCGCTGATCCTTACGTGCAGCTTCCCGGGATCACCTTTTGGCTCATGGGCGGGCTTTCCGCGGTGCGCTGGGGAGACGTCCTTCCATTAGCGGTGGCAAGCGGGCTGGGCCTTTTCGGCCTGATCCTTTTGCGCTGGCGTTTGAATCTCCTCACCCTAAGCGAGGCCGAGGCCCAGGCCTTGGGAATACCTGTGCGGCGGGTGCGATTTTTGGCCGTGGCCTTGGGAACCATGCTCACCGCCGCGGCGGTCTCGGTGAGCGGGGTGGTGGGCTGGGTGGGCCTCATCGTGCCCCATGCCGCAAGGGCTTTGGTCGGACCGGACCATCTTTTTCTCATCCCTGCCTCGGCCGGCCTCGGCGCCGCCGTCCTCCTTCTTTTCGACAATATCGCCCGCACTGCTCTACCCACGGAAATCCCTTTGGATATCCTCACCGGCCTCATCGGCGTTCCCGTCTTCTTCCTCCTTTTCATGCGGCAAATAAGAAAAGGCGGGGGGTGGCGATGAGCCTCGT
>JACIWM010000084.1 GCA_014360945.1 Candidatus Bipolaricaulota bacterium | reverse complement strand
TGGGAAAAATGGGAGATGAGGATCCATAAGAGACTCGTGGGGATAGAAGCTGATGAAAGGGCCATGCGCCAGGTTATGAAGGTGAACGTACCAGATAATGTTAGTATAGAAATAGAACTCAAGGGTTGAAAGCCCCTTACATATTATGTGATCTCCTTTTTTTCATGTGCCGGGATAGCCTAGCCAGGTAAGGCGCGGGACTTGAGATCCCGTGGAGCTTCGCTCCTCCTGGGTTCAAATCCCAGTCCCGGCGTCAAAAAACCTAAGTTTGTATTCTATGGGTGCTCTTATGATAAAAACTAAAATGGTACCTGATGAACTTATAGCCGTTATAAGTTATACTGGGTGTTTTAGGAAGACCATCAGGATACTCAGGGAACTTGAGGAATGGCTCAGGGCGAATAAGGTTAAAATTGGAGGTTCTGGTTTTGTGATATTTTATACTAGCCCCTTTGAGGATGAGGGAAGATATGATGTGGGATTCCCTTTGGAGGAGGAGATTGCGGGTGATGATCGTGTGAATATTGTGAGGATCCCAGGGCATAAGGTTTTATATACCAGTTATAAAGGTTCTGGTAGGAGGGCTGCCTATGAATCCCTTATAGATTTTGTTGAGGAGAATAATGTAGATGTTATAGGTTCGCCCAGGGAAGTTTATCATGGGGATAGTGTGGAGATTCAGTTCCCCATAATCTAGGATTTGTATTTTTTTATGATGTCCCTGAAGGCATCGATTATGTATTCTATTTGTTCCATGGTCATGGAGTATACGCTGCATTTGAACCATCGTGTCTGACCCCTCTTTATACCAACTATCCTCCTCTTTTTAAGCTCCTCATATAAGAAGAAGCCCCTTCTCGGGTGTGAACGTGCTATATTATCAAATATGGGTGTTTCAAATCTTACTAGGTCATGTTCTTTTGGTTTAACCCCTAATTGTATTATTTCACCTAGTTTTTCCATTTCTTTTACAAAGTGTCTTGTTTTTTTAAGTTCTTCATTCCATCGTTGGACTCTTGCTTTCACATGGGGGAATGATGCCATGAGTGTTGCGATTGGAGCGCCCCTGCTCGTACATCCTAGCATTTCGATTTCTTTTTTTTCGTGGCGATCGGATCTTTTAAGTATGGTGTCCTCCCATTCACTGGTCATGCCAAGCACTCCTATCGGCCCGGAGGCTGCCATGCTCTTATGCCCGCTTCCAACAATGAAGTCAGCCCCTATATCCTTGGCGTCTATTGGCATTCGGCCCATGGTGTATGCGCAATTTAAAAGTAGTGGGATGCCTAATCTTTTACAAGTGGATGCTATGGCTTTCGCGTTTGTGAGGTTTCCATAGTCTCCGTCAACGTGTGTTAAAACTGCTAGTTTGATCTCGGTCTTGTCGATGGCATCTTCTAATACTTGTCTGTAGGTTTCTGATTTTATCTCAAACGTTGGATATCCATTGTTGGGTGCTTCGATGATTTTAAGGTGGTTCCTTTCTGCTGCTAAATGCGTGGTATAATGTGCGTTACCATCTACTATTATTGTGTCCCCTTTGTCGCAGAGAGCATGCATCACTGCAAATTTTCCCTCTCTTGCCCCGTGGACTGTTCTTACAACATCGACGTTTATAAAATCTGCCAAGTCATCAAGGAATCTGGTGATGTCTGGTTTTTTTATCTGATCTAGTCGTCCTTCACAATAATCGCATATACTGTAACCGTCTGAGAATTCGTAAAGTGCTTCACGGGCATCTGCTGTGAGGACACCACCTCTTTGAAGTGGATTTAAGTTAAGGTTTTCCCTTTCAAGCGTCCTTGTAAGTCTATAATCGTCGCATTCCATTATTTTCCCTCTATTATGTTCTTTATTTTTTCATATATTATTTCACGGTTTTTGGGGTTGATTTTAAATATTTGCACGTCTTTCCTGTTCTTCACATTCTGGATTAGTTTCCTGTGGAAGGCTGCTATCACTGTCTTGTCGCTTGAGAGCGCCTCTTCAACTTTAGTTAGGAAGTTTGGGTCTTTAAGTTCCATTGGCGCGACTTCGTCTATTATAATATAATCTGCTGATCTGGTGGCTCTTTCAATCCCGGGTATGCCCACTCTTTTGATCGTTTCAAGGTTAACACCATAGGATCCTACCCTTGGCCCTGGAGCTCCCTTTTTTGCTAGTATTCCCCTCTCACCGGTCATTATATCTATTATTTCGAATCCTGTCCTTTTTTTGCCTTCTCTTATCTCTGGTGTGAATATTCCACCTATCCGAGCCCCTTTCTTTTCTAGGTGATTTTTTATCTTCTTGATTAGTGTTGTTTTACCAGTTCCTGGTTTTCCTGTTATTATTATATTCAATTTTTCATCCCCTTTTTTATAGTAAGTTGGTGAGGCCCAGTTCCCTTGCATATTCTTTCGCATGGTGGATTTCTTCTCTCGTGGGGTATCTGTCTATCCCAGGGTATTCCATGGCATGGTATACTGGTCTGTATTGTCCCATTATATTGACTGGGGTGTCTTTGCCTAGTTTGTCAGCTATCCATGATAATATGGGTATTGTGCAACATTCTATGTGCCCTGGGAGTATGAGGTGTCTTATTATCATATCGGCTGATTCTTTGGCTAGCAGGTGATTCCTTGTGGCTATTTCCCAATAGTTGTCCGCGTCTGCTAGTGTCTTGGCGCATTTGTTGTTCCCAAATTTGAAATCTGTCAAGTATAGGTCTATGATGCCGTCTAGTAGGTTCATGGCTTCTTTTGACATGTAGAAGTTGCTGTTCCATATTATGGGGATGTTTTCTTTGCATTGTGAAATGACTTTTAGGATGTAATTGAGGTTGGGTGTGGGGTCGCCCCCCACAAAATTGACGTTGAATGATCCTCTCTGCCTTCTTCTGTCTATTATCTTTGCAAGTTTTTCAGGTTTTATGTGGACGCCCCCTTGCGGGTTTTGGGATATGTCCCAGTTTTGGCAGAATACGCAGTGGAATGTGCAACCTGAGAAGAATATTGTATGGCTTGGGACGAGGGGTGTCTCCTCTCCAAAATGCAAAAATTCCGATGCTATCCTGGCTTCTAGCACTCCACAGTATCCTGGTTCTTTTCTACGGTTAACATAGCAGCGTCTTTCACAAAAATGGCACGATTTGAATATGTTCTCGGCTATTTTTATCTTCAAATCTAGGAATGATGTTTCGCAGGATCTTGTGGATTGTTTTTCATAATATTTTTTGAATTTTCTCCGGATTCTTTCGTGTTCGTCCCATAGTCTGGCTGTTGGCACGTCTTCAGCTTCTATGGATGCTGCTATCTTAAATCGTGCAAGTTTTTTATCTTCTTTTATAAGATGATAATCTTCTAGCATCATATAATATTAGGATGGTCTGCCTTTTTGTATTTTATCCTCCGATGACCCTTATGGTTTCTATGAGTATCCTTGGTGTTATGAAGGTTCCTATTTGTCTTATCCTTGAATCTATCATTTTTATTTGTTTCAGGATGTTGAACAGATTACCTGAGATCATGGCTTTTTTTATTGGATATTTTATTTCTCCATTTTCTATGAAGAATGGGTTGTTGGCTTCTAGTGAAAAGTCCCCTGAGATCGGGTTGGCTGTGTGAGCACCAAGGACATCAGTTACGAGCATACCCTTTCTGATATCTTCAATTTTTATTTTATCTTGGAAGTCTAGGATGATGTTGGTTGTTGAAACTGTTGGTATGCTTGAGAATGATGATCTCATGCCATTGCCCGTACTTTCAACTTTTCCCTTGGAAGCTGTATAAAGATCATATATGAAATTTTTTAGTATGCCTTTTTCTATTATAGGTGTGCGTTGGGATGGTGTTCCTTCGTCATCTATGGGGGCTGAATAGAGGCCTCCTGTTATTCTCCCATCATCATATATGTTGATTCCCGGGTTCGCTACTTCTTCTCCGATTTTGTCCATGAGGTAGGATCTTCCTCTTTGGACGTTATCGGCGTTTATTGCTGATGTGAATGTTGCAAGAATGCCATTTATGGCATGATAATCCAATAGTATGCTCATGTCATCTGTTCCGATTCTTTCGCCTCCGATGGAATTTTTCGCTATCTTACAAGCCGTCCGTGATATTTTTTCCGGTTCTAGGCTCATTAGGCATGATGCATCGGATTCATAGGCTGTGGATTTAAAATTGTTTTCTTTGGCATTAACTGATATGTGGGCAGAGAATCCCGTGCTCTTATATTCCGTTTCAACCCCATTAGAATTTAACAGGAGCGTTTGAAGGTGGCTTGCAGTGAAGCCTCCGCTGGTAGGCTCACAACCTTCATCAAAAACCGTATTTATCATTCTTTCCGCAAATTCATGAACATCAGCAACTTCGAGATCATGGAAGCTTTTATCATAGATTTTCTTCACGTGAGGATAATGTGATGGTTTGGAAAATTTGAAATTTTCATCTGCCTCATTCGTTTTCATATTAAAGACAGCCGCTTCTATGGCCTCTTCTATCCGGTTCATGTCCGTGGTGTAAGAGAAGCCCATTCTTTTATCTTCTATGACCCTTAAGCCGAGGCCTGTTAAGTGTTGTTCCTTTGCAAGGTCTATCTTATCCCTTTGGATGTCAACTTCTAATGTTTTCTCTCTTTGTATATATATTTCAACGTTCTGCGCATGCTTAAGAGCTTCTTTGAATGTTTTTTCTGCTATATTATACAATTTGTTCCCCCCGTTGGAATATGAGTTTTTCAAGAGCTTCTGCCACTCCATCACCATATTTTTTGGTTGTCACGTAATCTGCCATTTTTT
>JACIWM010000083.1 GCA_014360945.1 Candidatus Bipolaricaulota bacterium | reverse complement strand
GAAGCCGGCGTTGGGCCGGGAAAAGTCTGGTCCCACGTCCACTGCACGCAAGGATCGGACGAAGATGAGGAGGCCACTGGAGAAGTCCAGGTGGGCGTGGGAGAAGCCTGAGGGTGAATGACCACGTAGAAGGTTCTGGGCGGCGCGGGATCCAAATACCCCAAGACCACGGGCTCGCCCTGGTAGTACGTGGATTTGTTCGTGCGAAAGCCGCCCAAACACACGTCCCAGGGGACGGA
Organism: Candidatus Bipolaricaulota bacterium; assembly: GCA_014360945.1. Taxonomy (GTDB): domain Bacteria; phylum Bipolaricaulota; class Bipolaricaulia; order Bipolaricaulales; family Bipolaricaulaceae; genus DTER01. The sequence goes on along the minus strand of JACIWM010000083.1, from coordinate 4,568 downwards.
GAGGAAGAGCTGGAAAGCAAGCGTGGCCTGGCCTTGGCCCTGGCCCTTGGCTTGAAGTGTGGCACGGATCTGAGTCGTGGCAAGATCGAAAACGCGCAGGGAAAGAAGGGCCTCGGCGCTCACCGCTTGAATGGCCAAAGGGCCGAGGCCGATGGTGATTCTTGCCGTGCGAAGATCCTCGAGGGCACCCAAAAGGAGGATTTGCGAGCCCAAGGCCTGGGCCCCGGCCTTCCAAGTGTTTTCGTCGCGAAGGAGGATGCCTTGGCCGAGCCGCCAGCTTTCCAGGGCGCGGCTGGGGATCACCGGGAAGCCCGCGTCCTGGAGCTTTTTCTCCAGCATCTCCGCAAGACCGAAATCGGCACCGATAAGGCCGGCCCGCACGGAAAACGGCGCCACCGCCACCACGGGAAGCTCCGCCCACGCCCAAGCTCCCGCCATCAAAATCGCCAACGTCACCAAAACCTTCCGCATGGGGCACCTCCCTAAAAAGTACACATCGGGCAAGTCGAAGGTTTTCCTAGCCGAGTTCCACCACGGTCACCCCGTCCCCGCCTTCTTCCGGTGGAGCAAGGTGGAATCCTTTCACGAAGGGCAGGGTCCGGAGGTGTTCGTGGATGGCCTGGCGGAGGGTGCCGGTGCCGCGGCCATGGATTATGCGGCCCGAGGGGAAGCCCGCGCGCAGAAGACGATCCAGCCAGAGATCCACCTCCCGCAGGGCCTCGGACACGGTGAGCCCCCGCACGGAGATCTCTAACTCCACCTTTTTGGGGACATCCACCACCGGCTTAGTTGGGACCTGTGGCGGGGCCTCCGCTGGCACCAGGGCGGAAAGAGGGAGGGTCACACGCCGGCCCCGCACCTCCACCTCCGCTTCCTCCCCGTCCATGGCACGAATGATCCCGATCGCCCCGGAGGAGAGGATGCGTACAGGATCGCCCACCCGAAGGGGCCGCTTGGGCGGGGGCGCCGGCGGAGGGGCGCTTTCCGGAAGTTTCTCCGCCAGTTCCTCCACCTTTTTCAAGATCTCCCGGCGGGCCACCACGGAATCCGCGGCCCGCGCTTGAGCAATGAGCTCAGAAAGCTCCTTCCTTGCCGCGCGAATTTCTTCTTCCAAGCGCCGAAGCTCCCGGCCCAGCGCCTCCGCCTTCTTTTCCCGCAGGGCTTGCAGCCTCTTTTCGTATTCCGCCCGCAGTTTCCGCAGGGCCTCCCGCTCCACCTCTAAATTGGCCCGGATCCTTCTTGCTGCCGCCCGCTCCTGCGCAAGCTCGGCGATGATCTCCTCCGCTCGGATCTCCCCGGAGGAGAGCTTCGCCCGGGCCCGCTCCACGAGTTCCTTTGGGAGCCCGAGGCGCTCGGCCACGATGAGGGCACAGGATTGCCCAGGCACACCTTGTAGGACGCGATATGTGGGAGAGAGGCTCTCCAAGTCGAACTCCATGGAGCAAGAAAGGATGCGGGGATGAGCGATGGCAAAGAGTTTCACCGGCGTAAGATGCGTGGCCACCGCCGCCAGACACCCCAGTTCCAAAAGGCGCTCAAGGATGGCCAAAGCCAAGGCCGCGCCTTCCTGAGGATCGGTCCCGGCCCCAAGCTCGTCGAAGATCACCAGCGTGCGTTCGTCCGTCTCAGCCAGGATCTCGATGATGTTCTTCATGTGCGAGGAGAACGTGGAAAGGCTCTGCTCGATGGACTGCTCCTCGCCGATGTCAGTGCGGATTTTTTCGAAGACAGGAAGGGCCGTACGGCCTCCAGCGGGGACGGGGATTCCTGACTGAAAGAGGGCGCAAAATAGGCCCAAAGTTTTCAAGGTGACCGTTTTTCCACCGGTATTTGGCCCGGTGATGACCACCACCGGCTTTTCCTCCCCAAAGGAAAGGGAGATGGGGACGGCGCGGTCTCCCAAAAGGGGATGGCGAGCGTCCCAAAGCTCGATCCTCGGTTCCTCCAGGATTTTGGGGGCTACGGCGTGCCAGGCCTGGGCGAACCTGGCCCGGGCATAAAGCCCGTCGATCCGGGCCAAAATCCGCAGGTCCTCCTCGATTTCTTCGGAGGAGGAAAGAAGAAGGCCGGTGAGCTCCAAAAGGATTCGGTGTTTTTCCCGGTCGATATCGTCCTCCACTTCCCGCAGGCGATTGTTGAGGGGGACCACGTCCGCGGGCTCAGCGAACAATGTTTGGCCGCTTCCCGAGGCCTCGTGAACCACGGCCCCAAGGGCCCGGGCCCCGGTTTTGAGGGGCACCACATACCTTCCGCCCCGCCGGGTGATTACCGGGTCCTGCACATGCTCCCGGTGCCGCTCCAAAAAGCGGCGCAGGGTGTCCTGGATTTCCTGGATTAACGCCCGCCGCTCTCCAAAAAGGCTACGGAGCTTTGGAGTCGCGTCCTCGCGAATCTCCCCCCGCTCGTCGAACACCCGCCAAATCTTGGTAAGAAGCGGGGTTTGGTCGGAAAGCCGATCGGCAATGGATGCCAAGCCCGGATGTTTCGGATTTTTTAAAGCCTGAGCAATATCCGCGGCAGCTTCCAGCGTTTCGGCCACGGGAAGGAAGGCTTCAGGCGGGAGGATTCCGTGTTCCCGAGCCTCGGCCAAAAGAGGACGAAGGTCATGGATGGGCCCGGGCGAGAACCCCGCTCGTACTGCCTCCTCCATCTCCGAGAGCAGGGAGAACTCTTGGCGAATCCGGGATGGATCCGCACAGGGGCGGAGGTTTTGCACGGCCTCACGCCCAAGGCTTGAGGCACTATACCCGGCCACGATCTCCAAAACCTTGGCTAGCTCGAGATCCCGGGCGCTTCGCTCGTTTAGGACCTCCATCGCTCAATCCTCGGGAGGCATGCCCATGATGTGGTAGCCGGCATCGACGAAGAGGACCTCGCCGGTGATCCCGCTTGCAAGGGGTGAAAGAAGGAAGACCGCGGCGTTTCCCACCTCCTCCTGGGTGATGTTGCGGCGAAGGGGCGCGGTTTTTCCGACCCACTCGTACATTTTGGTGAAGCCGGGAATGGAGCGGGCAGCCACGGTCATCACCGGCCCGGCGGAAATGGCGTTCACCCGGATTCCTTTAGGACCTAGCTCGTAGGCCAAATAGCGGACGCACGCCTCCAGCGCGGCCTTGGCCGCGGCCATCACGTTGTAGCGGGGCACGACCTTCTCGCTTGCGTAATAGGTGAGGGTAAGGAGGGCCCCGCCTTCCCGAAGCAAGGGCTCGGCCTTTTTCGCCACGGCCACGAAAGAGTAGGCGGAGACCTCCAAAGCCACTTGCCAATCCTCACGACGGGTGTCAAGGAACCTTCCGGCGAAAGCCTCGCGGGGAGCAAACGCTAGAGAATGCACAAGGAAATCAAGGTGTCCCCAAGTTTCCGCAATTCCGCGGAACAGGTTTTCAAGCTCCTCCTCTTTGGTCACGTCGGCCTGGAAGAGTTTCGCCGGGCCCAGGTTTTGTGCGAGTTTTTCAGCTACTGGGCGGAGCCGCTCGTTTTGGTAGCTCAGGGCCACCTCCGCTCCAGCTTCATAGAGCTTTTTGGCGATGGCGTAGCCCAGGCTTCGCTCATTGGTGACCCCCATGACCAACGCCTTCTTTCCCGCAAGATCCAGCACAACCATACGCGCATTGTATGGCCTGAAACCAGCATTTTCAGGTGGGCCCTTAGAGGAGGACTGAATTCGCGGCTACAATGCAAAGAGGTATGCCGGCCAATCTCACTCCGGAGTTCCTTGCCGCCCGCGAGCGCTTCAACCGCGCCAAAACATTGGAGGAGAAGCTCGACGCCCTCCAGGAGATGCTGGCCACCATCCCTAAGCACAAGGGCACGGAGAAGATGCAGGCCGACATAAAGCGCCGCATCGCCAAGCTCAAGGAGCAGATGGAGCAGGCCCGCCGCTCAGGGAAAGGCGGGGGGCCAAGCTACCACGTGGAGCGGGAGGGCGCGGCCCAGATCGCCCTCGTCGGCCCGCCCAACACCGGAAAATCCTCGCTCCTTGCAGCCCTCACCAACGCCACCCCCGTCATCGCTCCTTATCCCCTCTCCACCCTGAAACCCGTTCCCGGAATGATGGAATACGAGGACGTGCAGATTCAGCTTGTGGACCTTCCGCCCATTACCCCGGAGTACACCGAGGGCTGGGTGTATGGTCTCATCCGCATGGCCGACGCCGTGGCCCTTTGCCTTGATCTGGGGAACCCCGATTGGCAAAAGGAAGCAGAGGAAGTGCTCGCCCTCCTTGAGGGGCGGCATATTCGCCTGGTTAGTGGCCCCTCGCGGCAGGTGGATTGGCGGCTGGTGGAGAAGCGCACCGTGGCGGTGGGGCTCAAAAAGGACCAGGGCGAGGCGAGGATCCCGGAGTTTTTGGCGTGGTGTGAGGGGCGTTTTCCCGGGGTGGTGGCCTCCACGGTGACTGGGGAGGGCCTGGAGGAACTACGGCGTCTCTTTTTTAAATCTTCCGGGATCGTCCGGATCTACACGAAAAAGCCGGGGCAGCCCCCGGACTTCTCCAAGCCCTACACGATCAGGGAAGGAGCGACCGTGCTGGATGTGGTGAAGGAGATCCACAAGGACTTTGTGAAGAA
>JACIWM010000082.1 GCA_014360945.1 Candidatus Bipolaricaulota bacterium | reverse complement strand
CGGCTTTGACCCGGAGCGCGCCTTCTAGGCAGTTTGGGAAGCCCAAGGAAGTGTCAGATGGAAGATTTGTAAGGGATTTGTCGTCTTGCGAGGACTTTTTGCTGGTCATCCTTTTCCCGCTACCTCAGAGGGCATGAACAACAAAAATTGGCTTTAAAAATCCGCTATTATATAATTTTTAAGATGATTATGGCCAAAGAAAGTTTACGAACGTTAAATGTGGCTGTCATTGGCATGGGATATGTGGGGCTGACCACGGCTGTGGCCCTAGCCTTCCTGGGCCATCGAGTGATGGGGGTGGAAAAGGACAAAGCCAAGCTCGACCTCCTTCGCGCCGGCAAAATCCCGTTTCCTGAGCCGGGCCTTCCCGAGCTTTTGGAGCTTGCCAGGCGAAACATAGCCTTCGCTTCTGCGGCTAAAGAGGCGGTGGCTGAGGCGGATCTCATCATGATCGCTGTGGGCACCCCGCAAAAGCCCACCGGGCAAGCCGATAGCTCCTACGTGGAGGAAGTCGCCCGCGAGATTGCCCAGGGCCTTCTTCCCGGCCGTTCTTACACCATTGTGGTCAAGTCCACCGTGCCCATTGGCACCAACCGGCGCGTGGCCCACATGTTAGCTCGCGTTCTCGCTGAACTGGGGATCGCTGGCCAGACACACGTCCGTGTGGCCTCAAACCCCGAATTCCTCTGGGAAGGCTCTGCTCTTCATGACATGTTCTACGAGCGCAGGAAAGTTCCGTAATTAGAGGTGGAAGACAAGCGAAGGTCGCTCAGTGGTTGGGTCTAGCGGTCCACCTTGCCTGCCCAAAGAGGGCGGTCCCCTGAAGATGTTTGCCGCGGCAAAGGAAACTACCCAACAATGGTCTTTAGGGGTGACCATGCAAGGACTTCCGCGGTGCCGCTTACGACGTCCGTTATGTCTTGGATTGCAGGAAGATCAAAGGAGGAACTTCGCTAGGAGCCCAAGGTGAGCTTTGAAGAAGGGCTTCGCCAGACGGTAGAATGATGTTTAGGCGATCAGGATTGGGTGGAGGGCGTGATCACGGGGAATACTTAGAGTACTATCAAAGGGTCTATGGAACTGGGGTAGAGACCCAGGGAGAGTTTGTGAACTAGGAGGTGAAAGAATATGGCTACATACCGGTTTAACATCGTGGTTGAGCGCGATGAGGACGGGGTTTACATCGCCTCATGTCCGGCACTCCAGGGTTGCTACAGCCAAGGTGATACCTATGAGGAAGCGGTAGAGAACCTCAGGGATGCAATCCGTTTGCACATTGAAGCGCGGCGTGAAGTCGGTGAGCCTGTCCCCATCGAGACCGTAATTGACGAGGTTGAGGTGAATGTCTAAGCTCCGCCCTGCCAAACCTGCGGAGGTGATACGCGTATTGGAGAAGAAAGGTTTTCGTCTCATTCGCCAGAGTGGAAGCCATGCTGTATATCGCCATCCCGATGGGCGCTGGACAACAGTGCCTATTCATCCTGGAAAGGATGTGGCTAAAGGAACGTTGCGAAAGATCCTTAAGGACCTTGGTATCACGATAGAAGAGTTCGAGAGACTGCGTTAATACAACGACCTTTAAAACCCACTAATGACAAATGGCGAATTACAACCGAATGAACCTTTGCGTGTGGGGTGAAAGAACAGGGATGTTGATTTTCGGTGGACTATATTGCATGGGGTTGGGAAGGTGAAAAGAGTGGTGTCCAGCAGGAGGCCTTCTTCTTCCGTGTGCCCTGCCTGAACCTGAGGGAGGAGAGGGAGTGGATGGAGACGGTGAAGGGAGAACAGAGTACTTTGGTGAGCGTGATACCGGGTGCATAGTCCAGATGATAGAAGTCCAATGAGGGCTGAGAACCACCCGAAAGATATTTGTTTTCAGGGAGTGCCCCCCTACAATATTCCCCAGCAACCATGGCCAAGGAAAGTTCGCGGCCGCTGCGGGTGGCTGCTCTAGATGAAGAGCAAGAGTTTGCCACAAGCCTTTTCCTGGGCTACCGTGAGATATATAGTTGCAGGGAGAACACGTGACGCATAAGGCTGAATTGCTGAGAAAAATCAGAGAACGTACGGCAACGGTGGGGGTAGTAGGCCTCGGGTATGTGGGCTTACCTTTCGCTGTAGAAAAGGCTAAGATTGGTTTTCAGGTCATCGGGGTAGAGCAAAACCCGGTTCGAGCAGAGAAAGTCAATCGGGGTGAAAATTATATCCAGGATGTAAAAGACGAGGAGCTTCGGGAGCTTGTGGCCGAAGGGCTTATTCGTGCGGAGACCGATTTTGCTCGCGTTCCCGAAATGGACGTGATCGTCATTTGTGTGCCCACCCCTCTCACCAAGAACCTCACTCCGGACCTTCAGTATGTGGAGCGGGTGACGAGGGAGATCGCCAAACGTCTTCGGCCGGGTCAACTCGTGAGCCTGGAGTCCACCACATATCCCGGAACTACGGAAGAGGTCATGCTCCCCATCCTTGAGGGCTCTGGTCTCAAGGCCGACCAGGATTTCTTCCTGGTCCATTCCCCGGAGAGGGTTGACCCGGGGAACAAACGTTACACCACCCGCAATATCTGTAAGGTTGTAGGCGGTGTGGGACCGAATTCTCTTGAAGTAGGAGTGGCCTTCTATTCTCAGACTGTGGAGAGGGTCATTCCTGTTTCCAGCGCAAAGGTTGCAGAGTTAGTCAAGGTCTTTGAAAACACTTTCCGGGCCGTAAACATTGCGCTGGTGAACGAACTTGCGCTTCTTTGTGACAGGATGGGACTCAATGTGTGGGAGGTCTTGGAAGCCGCCTTCACCAAGCCCTTTGGGATCATGCCATTTTGGCCCGGTCCTGGTGTAGGTGGGCATTGCATTCCAGTCGATCCCCATTACCTTGAATGGAAAGCCAAAGAACTCAACTTCAACACGCATTTCATCGCCCTTGCCGGCGAGATCAACCGACGGATGCCTGAATTCGTCAAAGACAAGGCCATCCGTATCCTTAACCGGCTGGGGGTTGCTCCTTCCCGGTCAAAGATTCTGGTATTGGGGGTCGCTTACAAGCGGGATATCGACGACTACCGTGAATCGCCGGCCATTGAAGTGATCAAGCTCCTTATGGCTGAGGGGGCAGAAGTTTGCTACCATGATCCCTACATTCCACAGTTTCAATCCGAGGGCTTAACGATGGAAAGCCAGGAGCTTACAGAGGAGCTTTTGCGATCCCAGGATCTTGTGATCATCACCACCGATCATTCCAACATTGATTACCAGTGGGTTGTGGCCAATGCAAAGCATGTGTTCGATACGAGAAACGCCACAAAGGGAGTTCGAGAATACCGGGAGCGGATAACCTTGCTATGAAAGTAGGGCTCATCGGTGCCGGCCAGTGGGGAAAGAACATAGCTCGGGTTCTTTATGAGCTTGGTGCTTTAGGAGGGATCGCCGAGCTTCGTCCCGACGTTCAAAAAGAGCTACAAAGCCTTTATCCTTCGGTGCCCATTTATACCGATTACCGCGATCTCCTCGCGACCGATATCCCGGCCGTGGCCATTGCCACACCGGCTGCCACTCACGCGGTTTTGGTCAGAGAAGCCCTTCGTGCCGGAAAACATGTCTTTGTGGAAAAACCCCTAGCTTTTACCAAAGCGGAGGCTGAAGAGCTTGTGGCTTTGGCGCACAGGACTGGGAAAGTATTGATGGTTGGTCACCTCCTTTTGTATCAACCTGCCATTCAATGGATCAAGGAATTTTTGCATTCTGGAGGACTGGGCACGCTCTGGAGCTTTCATCAAGAGCGCCTTAACTTGGGAAAAGCTCGCTCTGTAGAGAACGCCCTCCTAAGCCTTGGGGTTCATGACGTGGCCGTTCTCCTTTACCTAACTGGACAAACGCCGGCCAAAGTTGTGGCGCAAGGGCAGGCAGCGTTACAAAAACAGGTTGAAGACGACGTATACCTTCATTTGCAGTTTTCCGAAGGTGTACAAGCACATATCCATGTTTCCTGGCTTTGGCCGGAGAAGCGCCGAAGGCTCACAATCATTGGCTCAAAGGGTATGTTGGTCTACGACGAGCTTGAACAAACCGTTACCTTTCATCGTAAAGGCATCAATTCTGATCTCACAAACCGCGACGAAGGGGCGGAGCTGGTCTTCCAGGGCCACGGTGAGCCTCTGTGGCTTGAACTTGAGCACTTTTTAACGTGTGTTTCTCAGGGAAAGAAACCTATCTCCGATGGCGAAAGCGCAATTCCAGTGGTGGCAGTGTTGGAGGAGGCCACAAGGCAACTTGAAGCTTTGCATCCTAAGGACTATTTCGTCCACGAGTCAGCATATGTGGACCCAGGGGCAAAAATTGGGAAAGGCACAAAGATCTGGCATTTTTCCCACATTATGAGCGGGGCAGAAATTGGAGAAAATTGCAATATCGGCCAAAACGTATTCATTGCCAAAAATGTCAAAATCGGGAACAACGTGAAGATCCAAAACAACGTCTCCGTTTATGAAGGGGTGATCCTTGAGGATGACGTGTTCTGCGGGCCGAGCTGTGTCTTCACCAACGTTAAGACACCTCGCTCAGCTTTCCCCCGCAACCGTAGCGAAGACTACCTTCCCACAATAGTGAAAAGGGGTGCCACCATTGGGGCCAACGCCACCATCGTGTGTGGGGTGACTATTGGAGAATGGGCCTTTGTGGCAGCAGGGGCGGTAGTGACCAAAGACGTGCCTCCCTATGCGTTGGTAGCCGGTGTTCCTGCCCGCCAGATGGGTTGGGCTTGTCGCTGCGGCGTCCCTTTGAAGTTCGAAGGTGAGGAGACGAGTTGCAGGTCCTGTGGGCGCAGATACCGAAAAGCGGGGGATAAAATCGAGTATTTAGGAGAGGA
>JACIWM010000081.1 GCA_014360945.1 Candidatus Bipolaricaulota bacterium | reverse complement strand
CAAGGCCAGGGCGTAAGCCGCGGCGATGCCGATGGCCGGCGCGCCCCGCACTCGTAAATTCCGAATGGCCTCGGCCACCTCCTCCCAGGTCCGCAGCCGAAGCCAGCGCTCCTCCCAGGGAAGCCGGGTCTGATCCAAAAGGACGAGATGATCTTCCTCCCAGAAGACCGGGCGTAACATCATTCCCGCCGATACGGCTGTCCCAGGGCCGCGGGAAAGCGGGCCCGACCGATGGCCAACGACACCACCGCCAGCGTAGCAAGATATGGAATCATGCGCATGAATTGATAAGGCACGGCTCCGCCGAAGCCGGCTACCGAGGCAAGCTGAATGGCCAAAGCATCGAAATATCCGAAGAGGAAGCCGCCGAGGAGGGCTAAAAACGGATTCAATTTGCTGAACACCACATTGGCCAGGGCGATGAATCCGCGTCCGGCGGGAAGGGTGGGGCTTATGGTGTGAAGCCAATCCAAGCTCAAGAAGGCTCCGGCCAATCCGGCCAGGGCCCCACCGTAGACGGCGGCGAAGATCCTGAGCCCTTCCACCTTGACTCCCACCACGTCCGCGGCCATGGGGTTTTCGCCCACCGCCCGCAGCCTAAGTCCCAACGCGGTGCGGAAAAGAATGGCCCAGGTCAAGGCCACCAAAGCGGGGGTGAGTAATAAAAAGGGGCTTAAGCTTACGCCGGAAACGGAGAAGCTGGGGATCCAGAAGCGTTGATCGAGCATGGGCGCTTTTGCCCCCCAAAGGACCCAAGCTCCGAAGCCCACGGCACCCATGCCAAGAAGGTTGATTCCCACCCCGCTCACAATTTGGTTTCCCCGGAGTTTCACCGCGATAAAGCCGTGCAGAAGGCCGATGAGGGCTCCGCACCCAAGGCCGGCAAGTAGCCCAAGCCAAGGACTGCCCGTGGCCCAGCTTCCTAGACCGGCCAAGAACGCGGAGATGGTCATGATCCCCTCAAGCCCGATGTTCACCACGCCGGCCTGCTCGGCGAGGATCTCGCCCACCGCGGCCAAAGTGATGGGCATCATCGCTCGCAGGGCCACGGGAAGGACGTCAAGAAGGATCCTCATTTCTCCTCCCTCTTGCGGCGAAGGCGAATAAGGCGGAAGGCCTCAGGCACAGCCATGGAGACCACGATCACCCCCTGGACGATCTGGATCATGTCGATGGGGATGCCGCGGAGGCCCATGCGGGCGGCACCGGTGGCGAGGGTCCCGAAGAAGAAGGCCCCGGCCAGAACCCCCAACGGATGGTTTCGCCCGATGAGGGCCACGGCGATCCCGTCGAAACCAAGGTTCCCGAGGTTGGCCAGGTCACTGGTGATGGCGTAGGGGAAGCGGCCGAGGACCTGGATGGCCCCCGCCCAGGCTGCGGAGAGACCACCCAAAAGAAGAGCCAAAAGGATGGCCCGGGAAACAGGAATCCCGGAAGCCTTGGCAGCTTTAGGATTAAGCCCGGCCGCGCGGATCTCAAACCCTTTGGCGTGGTGCCAAAGGAACCAGTAGAAAAAGAGGGCCAAGCCCAAGCTTGCCACCAGCGACCAAGTCAGTTCTCCCTGGATCACGGGAAAGCGCATGGTCGTGGGAACCTGGAAGGTGCGCTCGCCCCGCATGGGATCGGAAAGTTTTCGCACCACCAAAAACAAGGTGAGCCAATGGGCCACCCAGTTGAGCATGATGGTGGAGATGACTTCGCTCACCCCGCGAAAGAGCTTGAGGAGGGCCACGGGCAGGGCCCAAATGATTCCCGCGAGCCCCGCCAAAACTAAAGCCACCAAAAGATGCAGGCCCATGGGGAGGGAAAGAAGCCCGGTGCTTAGGGCCACCACCGCGCCGAGAAGCATTTGACCTTGGGCGCCGATATTGAATAGCCCAGCCCTCACCCCCACAGCGAAGGTGAGGCCGGTGAGGACAAGGGGTAAAGAACGGCTTACGGTGCTCATCAGGGCCCGCGTGTTCCCCCACGCTCCTTGGAAGAGGGCGGCGTAACTGGTCCACGGATCCCGCCCCCACAGGGCCATGATCGCCGCCCCAATGAGGATCCCGAGGACTAGGGCCGCGAAAGTCTCCAGAAATGCCCTCATCCCCGGGCCTCCTCCAGGGATAGCCCCCCCATGAGAAGCCCCACCTTCTCGCGATCCAGCTCCTCCGCGGGAAGAACTCCGGTGAAGGTCCCTCGATACATGACGGCCACCCGGTCCGCCAGCTCAAAAATTTCGTCCAAATCAGCGGAGACGAGGAGGATGGCCATCCCTTCGTCGCGGAGGCGCAAAAGAAGTTCTCGGATGAAGCGGGTGGCGGCGATGTCCAAGCCGCGGGTGGGCTGATTGGCGATGAGAATCCGCGGGGATTTGCTGAGCTCCCGGCCCACCACGAGTTTTTGCTGGTTCCCTCCGGAAAGGGAGCGGGCCGGGGCCCGCACCCCCCGCGCTTGAATGGAAAAGCGAGCGATCAGATCCTGGGCAAAACGCTGGGCCGAAGCCCAGCGCAGCCGACCGAGAAACCCCTGGAAAGCAGAAATCCTCCCCAGGATGCTGTTTTCCGTGACGTTCATGTCCAAAATAAGACCCATGCCGTGGCGATCCTCGGGGATATGGGCCAAACCTAGCGCGGCGATCTGGGCCGGGCCGAGTCCGGCTAAACTCCGGCCATTCAATTCCACCCGCCCATTCCACGGCCGCAGCCCCACCAAAGCCTCCACCAGCTCGGTTTGCCCGTTCCCTTGGATCCCGGCGATCCCGAAGATCTCGCCCGCATGAACGGTGAAGGAAATGCCCCGCACAGCAGGTTCCCCGGCCGGACCGGGAACCACCAATTCCTCCACCCGCAGGACCTCCGGGCCGCGCTCGCGCGGTTCCTTTTGCCGCAGGACTCCAAGTTCTTGGCCCACCATGAGCTGGGCCAGCTCCTCCACCGAGGTCCTCGGGGTCTCCCGCACCCCCACCACCTCGCCCCGGCGGAGAACGGTGATCCGGTCCGTCACAGCCAAGACCTCCCGGAGCTTGTGGGTGATAAAGATCACGCTCTTCCCCTGGGCTGCGATGTTTCGAAGAACCGCAAATAGTTCGTCCACCTCTTGTGGGGTGAGAACGGCCGTGGGCTCATCCAGAATCAAAAGCTCCACCTCGCGAAAGAGAATCTTCAATATTTCGATTCTTTGCTGGACGCCCACGGGAAGCTCCTCCACCGGCGCGTCCAAAGGGGCGTGGAGGCCCGTACGGCTCATGATCTCCTCCACCTTAGTCCGGATGGTTTTCAGCTTGACCGGAGAAAGAAGGCCTCCGCCCTCTGCGCCCAAGGCGATGTTCTCCAGCCCCGTGAATGGGCCCACCAGGGCGAAATGCTGGTGGACCATGCCGATTCCGGCTTGAAGCGCTTCCCGGGGCGAGGAGAACCGCACCGCTTTTCCCTTCCAAAAAATCGTGCCCGAAGTTGGCGAAAGAAGGCCGGAGATGATCTTGGTCAGGGTGGTTTTTCCTGCCCCGTTTTCGCCAAGAAGGCCCATGACTTCCCCGGGGCGTACCTGGAAATCCACGTCCCGGAGGGCCACGGTGCCGTCGGCGTAGATCTTCGTGATTTTTCTAGCTTCGACGAGGTTTTCCATGGGCCTTAAACGAAAAATGGGGGCCAGCACGAAGGCTGGCCCCCGCTTCCGAGCTTCACGGATACATTTCGCGAACTTTGGCGATCTGCTCGGCGGTGTCCGCCTCGGGAAGGGTGATGGCCCCGGCCCGCAGAAGGCCCATGAACTCGCCAAGGCCCTGCCACACGAAGTAGGGCACGTTCTGGCGGGCGGCCATGATCTTGGAGATCACCTCTTCCGGCGTTCCGGCCAAGGGATACCCGGCCTTCACCGCGAGGTCTACGAAGGTCACGAGGTCCTCGTAGGTGCTGAAGCCTGTTCCCTCCTGGGCCAGGCCGAGGACGAGGTTGAAGCCGGGCTCGCCACTGAGGGCCCATTTCACCGCTTCATACACGGCCACGTCTACGCGTTTTCGGGCCGAACCGAGGATGAACCCAGGCTTTATATATTCCTGAGCGGCATCGGCGCCGTAGCCGAAGGGCGGGCCATAAGTGAGCCCGGCGGCGCGGCCGGCCTCCTCCGCAGCATCAAACACCCCAAGGTGGGTGGCACCGGCAATGCCCAGGATGTTGCGAGCACCCGCACGAATAAGGGCCTCCGCCGCGACCTTGCCGCCCGCGGGATCGTCGAACCGCCCCACATAGGTCACCAGGACCTTGATATCCGCGTCCTTTCCCGTGTGCTTCTTGTACCAATCCACGGCCCAGTGGGCGCCGAAGCGGTACCCGGCCTCATAGCGCCAAACGGGCGGGATCTCCATCCCCGCCACCGCGCCCACCGCCGGATCACCGTAGGCGATAGCGGTGAGGGCCGCCACAACGCCGGCCAGAGCACCGCCCTCCTGCTCCCGGAAAAGAAGACCGATCATATTGGGAAGCCCGAAGTTCGGTCCATCCACGAACCCGAACTTCTGCTCAGGATGCAGGCGTGCCGCCTCGGGAAGAGCGTCAGAGAGAAGGAATCCGACGCCAATGATGATCAGGTACTCACCGCTTTCCGCGAGCATGGAAAGGTCGGAGAGGAACTCCATGGGGCTGGAGGCCGTGGTGTACACCAGCTCCAACCCGAACTCCTGGGCGGCCCGCTGGGCCCCAATTAGAGCCATGTCGTTGAAGCTGAGATCACCGGGACCGGTCTGATCGAAATAGAGGCAGATCTTCTTCTGGGCAAAGCCGCCAAACGCCAACAACACCACCAAAACCGCAAGGAGTAGCTTCCTCATAACGCACCTCCTGTCTTGTTTTTAAACGCTTGGGAAAAGCGTGTTTCCTCGGTCCCACCCCCTTTCATTTGCGCACAATCCGGCCCTCCACTTGGGGAGCCACCGGAGAATGGGCCTGGATGTACTCCGCAAGGATTTCGTAGTCCACGAACCCTAAGTTCCACACGTTTTTCGCGG
>JACIWM010000080.1 GCA_014360945.1 Candidatus Bipolaricaulota bacterium | reverse complement strand
GGGTCTAAATGCGCCCTTGTAGTACATTATGGTGGATCCTCCAATTATCGCAGCTACATGGAAGGAGACATCCTAATACTACAACTAGCCTATGTAGAGAAAAAACCATACACCACAAGGATAAAGCCAGTGCGAATCGCCCCCCCAAAAAGAAGAAAAAAGAGGGTAGTTATTGATAAGCGTATCGGAGGCCAAGAGCTCTGAAATAGAATAGGCTGAGATAAGGATACACGAAGAGGGATAATAATATATAACCGACGGCTGAACCAACCAAAGAGGCTCTGAAACCTATTGAATGTGATATCAAGCCTATGACTGAGCTTGCTATGGAACCGATTATCCAAAAAACGATTATAACTACAATGTACCAAATGATATAGTCCGCCCATCCGATGTCTGCTATGACATCTAATATTTCATTGATTCGGAATGCTGCTCCAAGTTGGCCGTCATTGAATGCCATATGGGCTATTGCGATTGTTAATAATAACCCGAATATGATGGCAACGATGAACCCTACTATCTTAATACTGCCACCAGCTTGTAGGAGCAATGGTACATCTGTTAGAGTTGGACCATATACATATGGTCCCGTGAAAATACCAGCAAATATGATTATCAATGGTATTATCATATAGGCTATAGTGACAACAAAGACTTTAACTCCATCAATGAACATTTCACCCCATTCATCGAACTCTGGAAGCTCATCGAAACCGGCTATTGTGGCTTTAAGGGCCCTGAAGGCGTACCCTATAGCAAGAAACACTGGGATCAATAGGAAGCTTAATAGAAACAGTATTCCAAGTGTTAAAAGTTTTTTCCAATCCGATATCGGGTACTTGACTGAGTCACTTATAATTTCGCCAATATCCACATTTCACACCTCCCAAGAAAAAAACCATACAATTTTTTAATATTCAATTTAATATTATATATAGGTCACTCGTATTTCTCCTATTTTCTGAGTAAAGTTTACAAATCTAGTCAAAGATGAGATAAAGATATTTTTTGCAAAAATTTATATAGAATAACATCCGGGAAGGTATAGTTTAGAGGATACTTTAGAGTCTATAGGGTGGCCTAATGAAGAAAGCTGCGATTTTCATCATTCTAGTCATAATCTTTGTGGGATATGTGCATTTCACGACAGCTAATGGGGAGTTTGAGCCTCTTGGTAGGTTAGCTTTTGTTAAATTGGCCAATCCTGACATGTACCCTGGTCATCCGCATTCCAGGTTACTTGCTGAGTATGCGAGGTCTCATGGGTCTAAATGCGCCCTTGTAGTACATTATGGTGGATCCTCCAATTATCGCAGCTACATGGAAGGAGACATCCTAATACTACAACTAGCCTATGTAGAGAAAAAACCATACACCACAAGGATAAACTGGAGTGAAGTGTGGGATGAGGGAATTAATGGCGTGCCAGCCGACAAATGGACTTATAGAACTGATGGGATAGAATTTCAAACGTTAGATGAAGCCTTGGCCTATATCATGGAACGTGCGAAGGAGAATGGCCAGGAGGGTCCCATACCACTTGTCTATCATGGCACGGTAAGGGATGGTGATATCATAATAAACCAGGGTTGTGGCTTCCCATTATATTATCATATACTACGGAGCCGATACGGGCCATTGGCGGCATATTATTATGTAGTTGAGGGTTTCTTTTATCCATACATTTATAATCCTTATCGTAATTTTGAAATTAAAAATGCGGAAGCCTTACAATATTATTATACTCATAGCATGTTGGATTATGAATAGACTTCTTTGATTGATTCTTTTAATTTTATTATTGGGGCGTTGGTTTTTATGCCAGTGGCTTTGCAGTGGCTTCGAGTTGCCTTAAAACCTTTTTCTTGTAGTGTTTTCATGATTTTTTTGAGGGGTGGGGCGCTTATTCTCATTTTGCTGCAGATTTTATGGGTATCATAGAATGTTGGGGGCATCCCACTTTCGCCTTTTAAAAGTTTTAATAATTTTAGGATATTTTTTTTCTTGTTCAATTTTTTCTCTGGTAGCGATCTTATCATACCCTTGATGAAATTTTCATCCTCTAATTCACCTATCCAGAGGGGGCCGCTAAAATCTAATTTTCCACTGCATTGGGGGCATTCTCTTGGCAGGATGGGGAGCATGCCATGTTCTAGGCTTCGGAATAGACAATTGTGGCAATGGTAGATGAATCCAATATTATCTTTGAGTGATTTATCTGTTTTGGATGCTCCTTTGCCGATTTCTAAGTAGAGGCGCATATAATGTTGGCTACTATAAGCTAATCTTGCCTTGATATATTTTTTATACTTTGCAAGGGTTAGGCTTATGAAACCTGCCAGTATCCTCAGACCATTTTCATGGCAGTATTCTGTCTTTAAGGGTACTGCGTTATATTTTCTTATACAAGGTTTCTTGTATGTGCCGCAGAGACTAGAAGTGTCTGTTGCCGTGACACATAATAATGAACCATCTTTAAGGGAATAACCAGCTGATTCTATAAAAGGGGATGGTGTGCCAAAGGGGTCTATGTCGACAACATCAAACGCACCCTTATTTTTCCGGAGTAGGATGTTGGCATCTTCCATTGTTATGTCAATGGGGGCTTTGTTGAGTTCGCTGTTCCTTTTTATGAATTCCACTGCTGTTGGGTTTATGTCATTGGCCAAGACCCTCTCAGTTCCTTCTATTTCAAGTCGATATCTTATACCCCTTATACCACTACCAGCGAAGAGATCGGCTATTTTTATCCTGGATTTTCTCTCTTTTTGGAATTGTTGAATTGCCAGGACTGAAATGTCCCTGTTAAGCTCCATAATAGGATTATAGAATACTGGGGCCTTTGAGGAAACCTTATCGAAATTGGGGATTTTGATTGTTACTCTGCCTTCATTCACTCTCATATTACTATATAAGAAAATCTTTATACTTTTAAGAATAAGGGTAATTAACAAAGAACATATGGGGTGTATCATGGTTCCAGGTAGGGATTTGAGGGTGATTTGTCCATGGTGTGGAACCTTAAATAGGGGAAGTGCCAGATTTTGCATTTCCTGCGGCAAAAGATTAGGGGACCAGGCCTATGATAGGCCCAGATTTTTATTTAATGCTAGGAAGGGTAATAATAGTCCATGGAGGTATATTCTAACTATAATATTAACCCTTGGAGGCTCCAGCATCCTCGTGGGGATAATATTAGGCATATTCCTTGGGATCTTTCTCTTTTTATCTGATATGACATTGGATGTTTATAGTATATTGTTTAATCCGTTTTGGCTGCTTGTAATCGCTGGTATGGTGTTCTGTGTAGCTTATATATTCCTTTATTTATCTGTGAGGTTCCTACATAATAGAAGCTTCAAATCCCTTATAAATACTGGTCGAGAAATTGATTGGAGGAGGATGGTTAGAGGTGCTATTGTATGGTTTTTGATAATGTCAGTGCTAGATATCATATATTTCATGTTAAGCCCTGAATCTTTTAAATTTTCATTCGAACCCCGAAGTTTCCTATTATTATCTGTGATAGCCCTTATTGTATTCCCGATACAAGCATCCTTTGAAGAGGTTTTTTTCAGAGGATATCTTTTACAAGCTCTTGGACTCTTATCAAAAAGTCCATTCTTGGCCTTGGTTGCGAATTCATTGATATTCGCTGGACTTCATTGGTGGAATGGGAGCACCCCAACGATGAGTTTGTCTATTGTGATAAGCGCATTTATAATAGGTTTAATGTTAGGTCTTATCACCCTTGCAGATGATGGTATAGAATTGGCCGTAGGCATCCACATCATCAATAACCTTTATGTGGGTGTAATTCATAATTCACCTGACAGTGGACTCGGCAACCTACCATCCTTGGTAGTGACACCACCAAACCCCTACCTTTCGCCTATCATACTTCTAGTGGCTGTCCTATTTGTAATATTCATATTATTTAGGGATAGGAGAGAAGATGTCATTAAAGTATTCAAGTGAGGTTTTGGATTATGATACCAATTGCAAGTCCAATAATAGAAGATGATGAAATCCAAGAAGTGGTAAAAGTATTACGTTCGGGTTTCCTCGCCCAAGGCCCCAAAGTCGAAGAATTCGAAAAAGCATTCGCTGATTACACTAATAGTAGATATGCTGTGGCCACGAGCTCTGGCACAACCGCTTTACACGTTGCATTATTAGCGGCTGGTGTGGGTAAAGGTGATGAAGTTATAACCACGCCTTTTAGTTTCGCTGCCACGGCGAATGCGGCCCTCTATGTTGGGGCTCGGCCGGTTTTTGTTGACATAAACCCCAAGACCTATAACATAAACCCTGAAAAGATAGAGGATGCCATAACCAAGGATACGAAGGCTATAATAGTTGTCCACCTTTATGGGCAGCCAGCTGAAATGGACCATATAAATGATATAGGCGAGGATAATGAACTTATAGTTATTGAGGACGCGGCACAAGCACATGGGGCATTATATCATGGTAGAAAGGTGGGTTCATTAGCTGATATCGCTTGTTTCAGCTTTTATCCTACGAAGAATATTACCACGGGGGAGGGTGGGATGATAACAACTGATGATGAGGATATAGCCCACCTGGCTAGGATGATAAGATCTCACGGTGAAAGTGCACGTTATGAGCATGTGCTGCTAGGATACAATTTTAGGATGACTGATATAGCCGCCGCTATTGGTATAGTCCAACTTAAAAAACTTGAAAAATTCAATAATAGAAGGATAAAAAATGCAGAATACTTAACAGAGAACCTTGAAGTCCTTGATTATATTGAGACGCCCTATGTGATGGATGATGCGAAGCATGTTTTCCACCAGTATACTGTAAGGGTTAAAAACCGGGAAAAGTGGATGGAATATCTCAAGGGTGAGGGTATAGGATTTGGAGTGTATTATCCGAGGCCGATTTATCGTCAACCATTATATAAGGATCTTGGTTTGGGGGCTAGTTGTCCAGAGGCTGAGAAGGCCTCTAGGGAGGTCTTGTCATTACCGGTACATCCCAATCTAACCATGGACGACCTTGATAGGATAATTGATGCGGTTGAGAATTTCCCAGTTTAGAGTTTGCTCTTTACAGA
>JACIWM010000008.1 GCA_014360945.1 Candidatus Bipolaricaulota bacterium | reverse complement strand
AGCTTCACCGGCGGCCTTGGCGAGGTTTTCTTTCGGGCGGTCAGATTGATCCAACAAGGTATTCCTGCGGTGCTTCTTTTCGATTGGCAGGGCGAGGGCGGGATTTTTCCCACCCATTATGCGGTAGTGGTGGGCTATGACCTTCGTTCCGATGAGCTTGTGGTGAATCCCGGCTGGGGCTACCCCTTCCAGCTTCTCTCCTTCCGCGACGATCGCCTCCTTCCTGTTTCCCTCTTCTGGCTGGAATTTTCTGGGTTCGTTTTCCCGGAGGGGGAAGTCTCCGCTAGGGGGCATCTGCCCGTGGTTTTGCGTAAGCATGGTTTACCCGGCGAAAGCACGACCTGGCTTTCTCCCACGCAAGTTTTCTCGTTAGGAGAGGGCTTCTTCCTCCTGGTCTGGGATTGACGCTCAGGGCCTCCCAGACCAGGCACGCCGGTGACGAATTTCCAGGGCGCCAGGCTTTGCGATCACCCGCCTCGGTGGCACGTGACTGTCTCCGTGTTTTCCCAAATTACTCAGGAGCGGGAAAAAATTACGAAAGGTAATGAGCAAATTCGCGCGCGGTAGCTAGCTCGCCAACGCCTTCAATCTGCTTGAACCCTTGGCACCTTGCCCACCGGGGCAAGGTAGATCACGAACTCGTCCTCGCCGTCCACGCCCAGAAGGGCGTCCATTTTCTCCTGGTGGTAGGCGGCGACCCCGCATGTTCCTGCACCGATGGCCTCGCAGGCAAGGTACAGGTTCTGGCACACGTGGCCTGCGTCTATGGCGATGACTTTGTGGGAGCGGATGCTATAGCGCCACTCTGTTCGATAGGGAACCACCGTCCACACGAAAACCACCGCTGCTTGCCCCACAAACTCCTGTCCTAAGCAACCTTCGACAACTTTTGCAGGAAGTTCTGGATCAGAGCGGAGAAAGACGAGGGCGTGATCTAACGGAAGGTAGCGGAAAACTCCGGGTTCAAGTCCAAGAACGCGGTTCACGAGGAGGTAAGTTTCGAAGGGGTGGCGGGCGCCGGCTGAGGGCACCGTGCGCAAAGTGGCCGTACCGTCACGAATAATTCGCGTCACTCCCTGGGTAGCCCAAAGGAGGAAGGCAAGCTCTTCTAGAGACAAAGGTTCGGACGTGAAACTTCGGCGGCTACGGCGGGACGCGATGGCCTGCACAAGGGAGACATCAGGGATCTTAAGGGTTTTAAGGTCCGGGAGTTCGATCAAAAGAGAGCCGGGGGGCACCGGCTTTTGCAAGGGAGGCGGGGCCACGCCCTTTTTCTGATCGGTCTCGATCTCTCGGGCTTTTTCCCAAGACCACGCTTTGAGAAACTTCCGCCCGTCTTTAACGGAGTCCATGTACAAAGACTACCGCGCCCGCGGTTTCCATGCCAACCTCGCAGCAGTTAGCGTTATACGTCGCCCGTTAGACCTAGCTCCCTCTCGGGAAGAGAGTTGGAGATATCACACCGAATCGAAACGGCTTTCCTAGCCACTGGATCAAACACCATGAAAAAATGCTCGAGAAAATCTGTCCCAAACAGACTGGATGGCCGGTCCTCAGCGCTTATGTACGCCTCCTTGAGCACAAGGCCAAGCTGCGGAAATTGCAGGCCCTGGATTCTCCAACCTTTTTCGTAAGAGCCTTCTTCGGTTTTTCTGCTGCCAAAAACCTGCTCTTCGAGTTTTAGCTCTTCAAAAGGTGTGTTGAGGGCACGAACCACAGTGTTTTTTCGCAGGAATGTAACAGGAGAGCCCGTATCAAGTGCAAAGCGTTCCCAACACTCTATTAGATGCCGTTCACCTCTCTTATCCGTTAGATACAAGTGCACGTACAGACCTCGTGTGAGATAGTTGCCGTAGAAACAGCGCCACTTTTCCCCAAACTCACGCACAGGACTGAACTCCAGTTCAACCCTGCTGGTCATTTGACTCTGTTGCATTAGCGCTCCCCTCCACAATTCTTATTTCCTCTTCACTTAAGCCATAGAGGCGGTAGACGATTTGATCGATGAGGGCGTCGGTGAGGCGGAGCCCTTCCTTGATCGGCCGGAGCTTGCTTAGGCTGCGTTCGTATTCCTCCCGGAGCTCGGCCATGAACTCGTGGGAAAGCGCCCGGCCGATGCGGTTCCTGTTCTTTTGCAGGATTTTCCAGAGCTCATCAAATGGAAGTTCGGGCTCGCCTTTATAATAGTCGCCGAGGTAATTCTTGAGCTGAGTTTTTCCGGTTAGAGCCTCGATGCCGGTGTTGCCCTTTTTGTCCGCCTTAATCTTGAGCTACTTCTCGAGCCACTCAAGGAAGTTATTCATCTCAGTTCGCTTTTCCCTGTTCAGGCGGATCATTTCCTCGGCGAGGAAGGCAAGGATGTCGTGCACCACGTCGGACTGTTCCCACAAAGCGCCTTCAGGTATCTGCCAGCCCTTGTTCACAGGGTCAGCATTGTGTTTGCGAACAAGTTCCCGGTCTGTTTGATGGATTTTCTGAAGACGTTTCTCGACGAATTCTAAAAGGTCAGAAAACAATACTTGGGGTACGCTTGTATCTCGTGGTTTGCCTAAAGCTTTGCGATACAAGCGTCTCGCCTCTTCTGCAAGACGCGCTCGCTGTGTTTTAGGGGTGATGAAAGCAATTCGGCGAACTGGGAAAAGGAGCATGGATTGTGCCCGATACTCAAGGAAACCTCCCCGGAGCCAGGAAAGCGTATGGCGGGCCCACAAATATCCCGCCGAGGAATTCAGTAGAGCTAGAAGATAGTGGCTCTCGGTCGGAATTATGAAAGTTTTGTCATTCGAGAATGCCCCTGTTATGTCGTACGCAAAGGTGTTCTCTCGAGCGATCACCGGGTACATGATCTTGGGCTTCGCGAAGTCGGCGTAGTAGTCGATCGTGTCCTGGATCTCGTACCACTTGTAGGCCCCCGGCTTTCGGCCAGGCCACTTTCCCTGCTGTTCCTCGTCCCAGTCCGGCGGTCTGGGTTCGAGGCGGTCTTTGAATTGCTCAAGATAGCGCTTGATTGCGGGGTAGCGATCGATGTCAATCCCGCGTCTGGTGAAAATGAGGTAGCGATTCTTGTAGTCGATCTCGTAGCGCTTGATATCCTCGCCTACAACAAGGGGCTTGATGATCTCCGCACTATTGGGGTCCTCGTAGATCAACTTCCGACGTGTCGCCTCGTCGATGAAGAACGCTTCGTTCAGGCCAGTAAGCACCCCCCGACGGATCTCCACATCTCTAAGCCATTCTTTGAGGCGGACGCTCACGGCCTCCATCTTGGCTAGGATCGTGAGCTCGGAGGCCTGGGCAAGTTGCCAAGCCTCTTCGGTCAATGCGGTAATCGGGACCTTCGCAGCGCGTTCACGTACAAGTCCTTCAAGCGATTCAAATCCTAGCGAGGGAATGCGAACGTAGAAGGGCGAACTACTGCCCTGTCCCGCGACGGTAAGAATGATGCATGGATAAGCAGTGGCGTCCGAAAATACAGGAAGGTCTCCAAAGTCGATAATCTCCTGGAGCTGCGCTTGGTCAGTGAGAAAACGACGAAGCTTTTTTCCGTAGGCGGCCCGCATGAACTTGTTTGAGGTGATCATTCCAAACCGCCCGCCTTTGCGGAGAAGGTGATGGCTGATCTCATAGAAACAGACGTAAAGATCGGCGGTACTGGTAAACACCTCGAACTTATCCTTAAGGAAGTCCTTGTCCTTGAGCTGCTCTTGGCGCACATAGGGCGGATTCCCAATCACCGCATCGAAGCCAGAGTCGCTTTTGCGCTGGCCGGTCTCTTGGAAGAAGACCTCGGGGAACTCGAGCTCCCAGTGGAAGAAATGGCGTTCCTCCCCAAGGGCTTGGGCCCGTTGGAACCACGGTTGGGAGCGGACCTCTTTTTCCCACACCCCAGGTGGATCGCTAAGTTTAGCCAGCGCATTTTCGTAATCGGTGGGGTCGATCTCGTTTCCAAAACAGGTGGAGACCCAAGCGTTGGCCACCTCCTTGAACGGTTGAAGAAGCTTGAGGATATGCCCATATATGTTCTCTTTTTCTCGAATGTCCTCCACCTTTTCGGAAGGTTTACGAAGGAGCTCCAATACCTTGCCAAGGACTGCGGGGAGCCGTTCCTTCAGTTTTCCTTCGAAGAGGCCGACTATGTGCTCTCCGATTTGAGCAGCCTTGTCTTTTTTGTCTCGCACTGGCAGTCGCCCTAAATCCTTGACCCACGCGCCAATGAGGGAGTTTCCCACCCGCAAGTGGTGATCAAGGAAAGAAAGCGGCCGATTCTTAGCCACCGTGTAGAGCCAAAGGGAGAGCTTGGCAAGCTCCACGGCTAAGGGGTTCACGTCCACTCCATAGATGCAGCGCTCCACCACTTCCCGCCGGGCCCAGCGGATGTCGTCTTCTTCGCTTTCCTCGGGAGCTCCTCCAAGAGCCTCAATCAACGCCCTCGCCAAGAAATCCGTGGCTTCCACCAGGAAATGTCCGGAGCCCATGGCCGGGTCCAAAACTTTGATGGACAGAATCTCCTCAATGAGGCGGCCGTTGAGTTCCCTCAATTTCTTTGCATAGTATTCACGATTGAATCCCCGCGCTTTCTTGTACTCCTCCTCTAGAAGTTTTCTTTCGTTCTCGATTTTCTTACGCTTTTCCTCTACCAAAGGGCCCAGAGTATGTTGCACGATGTATTTCACGATGTAGTCCGGGGTGTAGTAACTCCCGGTGGCTTTGCGTTCGCCTTTGTCCGTTTCCAGGTAGACTTCGCCTGCTTGATAGATGCGAAGGGCGCGGCGGTCTCCGAGCTGTTCTTTGGGAATGAAAATTTCGCGGTCTTTCTCTTTGATAACAGCGGTATCTACTTTGGCCACGCGGAGGCGGTGTTCAAGCAGGCCTTCGTAGATCGAGCCGAGGTGGCGGATGTCCAGGTCGCGGTAACTCACGGGACCTCGGCCGATGCGACTCGCTGTTTCGGCGCGGGCAAGCTGGTCCAAAGCGCGGGCCAAATAAAAATCACCGACCTTCCACTTCGCGAGGAGAGGATGTTTCTCAGGATCGAACAGTCCACCGTTATAGGGCGGCACACCAAGATGGGGATCGCCTTCATTCACGATGCGGAATAACTCGGAAAGTGTGTTCCAAAGCCCATAAGCTGTGGGACTGAATGTGTGGCCTTCGTCCAGGCGTCGAGCGATCTCCTTGGTCAAGCCCCGGATGCTGTAGGAGTCACTGTACTCGCGATTTTCCAGGGGCAAGAGTCCCCGGTCCTCAGCATAGAAAAGAAATAGCAGGCGGTAGATGAGAACGAAAGCGTTTTCTCTGATCGTGTCCAGATCGTCCGTAGTGAGACTGTTGTCGGGACACCTGAGGAGCCCTTCGGCCAGCAGGCGCAGCGCTTCGTATACGTTTTCTTTGAGCTCATCGCCAAGTTTTGCCGCGTATTCTCGGCTTCCTGCAAGAACGCGGTCGAGGAAACCTGTGGCGAAGGCCTCCTTGCGGAAAAACGCGAAAAAGTACAAGAAATCGTGGCTGTACCGCTCCAGCATAGCCACGAGGTCCACTTCGTAAAAAACGTTCAGGCGGTAGCTGGAGTCCCGGTGATAAAGCCGCCACAGGCGACCGTTGGTGAGAATGCCCCATTTGCGGTCCGTAGCTCGGAGGTAATAGTCGATCTGGTAGCTTGGGTTGGCGTTGGTGAAGGGATCACCCGTGCCCTTTTGCTTGCGATCTAGCGATCTGTTCCATGCTTTGGCCTCCCCGACCGCTAGGGCCTTGGCAAAATATTCGATCTGGCCTTTCGAAGTTTTATCGGCCACGGCGCGATCCTCAGAGTTGTTAAAGAATGCGTAATCAGGGAAGCGGTACCCCTCTGGGGAGGGCACGGTTGGGTTAAGAGTGTAAAGGTCCTTGTACCCAAGGATGTCCAACACAGGCTGAATGAACGACCGTTCCGCTTCATTCTCATTGGCAGAGGGGAGTCGGTCTTTCGCCTTTTCGTAAGTGGACTTGATGGCGTGCCAGATTTGCTCCGCGTCCTTGGCTGAGTTACGGAAGAAATCGTCCTCGTGCACAAGCTCAGCGAGGTAGTAGTCGGAAAATAAACCCTGATTGTTTACCCCGTGGGGCAACCCCTCGATTGGATGGGCGGCCTTTCCGGGTGACATCATACCTCCTTGGGCAGAGCCAAAGGATGTTATCCTAGAAAAGAGTTCACGAACAAATTCGGTTGCTTTCCCCTAAATAAGGCAGCTTGGGCCGAGGGGTAGAGACAAGTTCATCTCTAGCAATCCAAGGCTATGGTGGATGGGGAAGCGGAACTCGTTCCTGACGGGCCGTCGGGCAATACGAGCCCAGTGGGTTTACCGAATTTCAGGTTCCTAAGTTATTAACGCCTTTTTGAATAAGCGGCCGGTGACGATTCGGGATAGCTATTGACGTAGGAGGCTATTTCTGAAGCCTTGTGCACCGGCTTAACGCAACGAAGCGTCACTTTTGGTGGTAAACCTAGGCCGGGGTGCCCCTGACTTCGCGGGCTTGTTCCGGAATGAACGCGGGGATTTCATGTTCTCGGTTCTCTTGGAGAAGGCGGGCCAAGAAGGTGGCGGCGGATTGGAGTTCGGGGCTGAGACCTTCGCCCACTCCATACTCCTTGGGCTGGATTCCGATGAGCACAATCTCGTTTACCTTTGCCAGCGAAAAAAGAAGGGAAAGGGGAAGGCCATGGGTGGAACCGATCATCTCCGCTCCTTCCTTTAGAGGCAGCCGGCGAATGGATCCCGGCGGAAGCCCCATTTCTGCCGCATCCACAATCACGAGTTTTTCCGGCTTTTCTCTCTCGATAATCCCCCAAACGTTTTCCAAGGTGGTTGCTGGGATCGCCAGCCAACCAGGTGCACGAAACGTGGAAGCCACATAAAATCCCACGCCGTCGTCGCAGCCAAGGGGATTTCCAAGTCCCAGGAGAATTTTTTTCATCAAATGAGGTTTTCCCGAAGATACGTGCGGAACGGATGGGCCATGGCCTGCAGTTCCTCTGGTTTCAGGATCACGATCCTTCGGCCCGGCAGGGAAATGAGGCCGCGGCTTTTGAACTCGGAAAGGATGCGCACCGTGGTCTCCGTGGTGAGCCCAGCCATCTCTGCAAGTTCCGCGCGGGGAAGCTCCACCCCCAGGTCCCATCCCTCCGGGGTTTCCTTCCCAAAGGCCCGGGCCAGCTCCAAAAGCACCCGGGCCAGCCGCTCCTTCGCGGAATGAGCGGAGATCTCCACGAGTTTTTCCCCGAAGGCCTTGAGCTCACGGGAAAGCTTTTCGATGAGGCGAATGGCCACGTCCGGGTACTTGCGGATGAACGCGAGAAAATCCTCGCGGGCGATGAACATAAGGCGGGAGAGCTCCAAAGCCTTGGCGTAGCAAGTGTAGGTTTCCTGATCGAACAAGGTTTTCTCCCCCAAGACCTCGCCGGGCGCGAGAAGCTTCAGGATCTGGGATCGCCCGCCCTTTAACCGCTTGGCCACCTTGATCTTCCCCTCGCACAGGATGTAAAGGCCATGGGCAGGGAGGCCCTCGTAAAAAACGAGCTCTCCCGCATCCACTTCGATGGGATGCATGACGGAGGCGAGTTCCATGCGGGCGGAATCGGGAAGACTGGCAAATAGGTAAGAGCATGCGTGGTCACAAGCCCGACAAAGTTCCTGGGCCCGGCTAGGCCTGGTCCGTACCTCCCACATGCCGATAGCGTTTGTACCGCAACCGAAGGAGCTCGTCCAGGGGAAGGGCCGAAAGCTCCGCAAGATGTCGCAGGACCGCGTCTCGCACCGATTCCACGGTCTTGGCGAAGTCCGTATGGGCCCCGCCCGGAGGCTCGGGAATCACTTCGTCCACCACACCAAGGACCAAAAGATCCTGGGCTGTAAGCTTCAAATTCTCCGCGGCCTTCTCCGCGAGTTTTGCGTCCTTCCAGAGGATGGAGGCCGCGCCTTCCGGGGAGATCACGGAATAGGTGGCGTTCTCCAGCATCAACACTCGGTCAGCCACAGCGATGGCCACTGCTCCTCCTGATCCTCCCTCGCCCAAAATCACCGCCACCGTGGGTGCGGGATGGCGCAGCATCTGCCAAATGCAGGAAGCAATGGCACCGGCGATATTGTGGGATTCGGCCTGCACCCCAGGATAGGCTCCCGGCGTGTTGATGAGGGAAAGAAGGGGAAGGCGCAAACGTGCGGCCACTTCCATGATCCTCCGGGCTTTCCAATACCCTTGCGCGGAGGCCATGCCGAACCGTGATCGGCGCTGCTCCTCGGGGGTGCCTCCGCGATGATGGAAAAGCACGGCAATTCTTTTTCCGCCAAGTTTGGCGAGCCCCCCACGCAACGCCGGATCGTCGCCCACGATCCTGTCTCCGCGGAGTTCATAAAAACTTTGACATAAAGCCTCCACGAGGGGAAGGCCGCTTGGCCGATCCGGCCGGCGGGCCAATTGCACCCTTTCCCAGGCAGAAGGCCCCTGCTCCAAAGCCCTTTTTATTTCTGCGATCTTCTGCTCCAAAATAGCGATCTCCGCGGAGAGATCGAGGGCGTTTTCCTCCGCGAGTTTGCGGAGTTCCGCGGCTTTTTCCTCCAAAATTTTCAGGCGCTCCCGTTCGTTCATGACTGCTCCACCAGGGTGGAGAGGGCGCGAACCAGCTCCTCGCGAAGCTTGGCCCGCGGCACCACTGCATCCACCAGCCCGTGTTCCAGGGCGAATTTGGCCGTCTGAAAGCCTGGAGGGAGTTTCTCGCCCGTGGTCTGCTCGATCACCCTGGGCCCGGCAAACCCGATCAATGCTCCTTCTTCCGCGATGGTGATATCCGCGATGCTCCCGATGGAAGCCAGGACCCCACCCGTGGAGGGATAGGTGAGAACGGCAATATAGGGCACGGCGGCTTGGGCCAGGGTCTCCCGCGCGGCCACTACTTTTGCCATCTGAAGAAGGGAGAGAACGCCCTCCTGCACACGAGCTCCACCGGAGGAGACAACGAGGACGAAGGGCAGTTTCTTTTCTGCAGCCTGCTCCATGGACGAGGCGAGGATCTCGCCCACCCCGATCCCCATGCTTCCCCCCACGAAGCGGAAGTCCATGGCGGCCAGAACCACGGGGATGCCTTGAATCTTGGCTATTCCGGCTATGGCTGCCTCGAAAAGGCCGGTTTCCGCGCGGGCCCGGGAAAGCCGTTCCTTGTACGGGACCTGATCGACAAAGTTCAGGGGATCCTCGGGAATGTTCGGGGGAGGAAAGGCCTGAAAACTTTCAGGATCGGCCAAAGCATCCACGCGTTCTTGGGCGGAAAGGAAAAAGTAAGCTCCGCAGCGGGGGCAGATGTATTGGTGTTCCTGAAGTTTTCGACGAAAGATGAGCTCCCCGCAGGACTCGCAACGCACCCAAAGTGGCTCGGAAGAAGGGCTCACCTCCACCCGGGCGTAGCGGTCCCGCCTATCCCTCCCGATCGGCATCGTCCTCCTCCTTCACCAAAAGCCCTGCGGACAGGACCAAGCTCAGCCCTTCATCCACGCCGAGGGTGGTGGGGATGACCTGTTCCTTGGGTACGAAGAGGACCCAGCCGCTTAGGGGGTTGGGAGCGGTGGGAATGTATACTGCGGCCAGGTTGCGGCCCATGGTGTTGCTCACAACCTCCACTTTCTCCGCGGTGAGCATGCCCAAAACGTAGCTTCCCGGTCCGGGGAATTCCACAAGGACCACGCGGCCTTGGGGAGCTCCATGTTCCCGTAAAAGATAGCGGGAGAGTTGCCGCCCAGCCCAATAGAGCCGGCGCACGAAAGGGACGCGAAGAAGACCGCGTTCTATGGTCCCAAGCACGGCCCGACCCAGCCAATGCCGCGCTACCACCCCCACCAAAATGATCACAAAAATTCCGGCGATGATCTCTGTGCCGGGGATGTAGATCCCGATGGTGCGGCGCATGAGGGAGGCCAAAGCCGTGTGGGGGCCAAAGAGGCTATAGGCCCAGCGGTACAGGAACCAGAGAAAAAGGGCGGTGAGGCCCAAGGGAAAGACGGCCACAAGCCCGGCAAAAAAGTTCGCGCGCATCCACCGCAACGCCCGCATTTCAAAAAGTTGTACAGAGGAGGTGCTCCTTTTGCAAAAACCACGTTGAACGGGCAAAGGAAGCGAGTATGATGGGAGTTCGGTTGCTCAAGGAATCACAAAAGGAGGTGGAAAACGGTGAACAACAGGAAGTGGGTTCAGCCTGATCCCCAGCGGGAGAACTGGTACTGGCCGACAGAAGAGATGAAGGAGCGGGCCTGGGTTTCCGATCCCAAGATCTACGAAGAGGCTGCCGCTGATCCCGTGGGATTCTGGGCAAAGCGCGCGGAAGAGATCGCGTGGTTTGAGAAGTGGAAGGAGACCTATATCGACGAGCCGTACGCCTACAAATGGTTTGTGGGTGGAAAGCTCAATCTCTCCTACAACTCCATCGACCGCCATGTGGAGGCGGGGCGGGGAGATAAGGTAGCCATTATCTGGGAGCCCGAGCCTCCTGATGAGCCCAACCGCTTCCTCACCTATAAAGAACTCCTCCGGGAAGTCTCGCGCCTGGCCAACGCCCTGAAAAGCCTCGGGGTCCAAAAGGGCGATCGGGTCGCTATTTACCTTCCCATGATCCCCGAGGCCGTGATCGCCATGCAGGCCTGTGTGCGCATCGGCGCCGTGCACACCGTGGTGTTCTCCGCATTCTCCGCGGAATCCTTGCGCGATCGTCTTCTGGACTCAGGCGCGAAGGTCCTCATCACTGCTGACGGGTATTGGCGCCGCGGAAAGCTTGTGGATCTCAAGCCTCAAGCGGATCAGGCCATTGCGGGAACCAAGGTGGAAAAGATCATCGTGGTGCGCCGTACTGGACATGCCATTCCCATGAATCCCAACCGTGACCTGTGGTACCACGAGCTTGTGGCTGGGCAGAAGGATTTCTGCCCAGCCGAGCCTATGGACAGCGAGGATCTCGCCTTCATCCTCTACACCTCCGGAACCACCGGAAAACCCAAGGGCGTGATGCACACTACCGGCGGCTATGCTGTCCAGGTCTACACCACTTGCAAATGGGACTTCAACCTCCACGAGGACGATATCCACTGGTGCACCGCAGATGTGGGTTGGATCACCGGCCATTCTTACCTGAACTATGGCCCCCTTATGAACGGGGTAACCACCGTGATCTACGAAGGGTCCCCGGATTATCCCGACTTCGGGCGCATGTGGCGGATCATCGAAAAGCACAAAGTCACGGTGTACTACACCGCGCCCACGGCCATCCGCATGCACGTGAAATGGGGCGAGGAGTGGCCCAAGAAGCACGACCTTTCCACCCTCCGGGTCCTGGGTACGGTGGGCGAGCCCATCAATGAGGAGGCGTGGCTCTGGTACTTCAAGGTCATCGGTGGCGAGCGCTGTCCGATCATCGACACCTGGTGGCAGACGGAGACCGGGGCCACCTGTGTGCAAGCTCTCCCCGGCATTGGTCCGTTCATCCCCACCGTGGCCGGCCGACCTTTCCCGGGAATCCGCGCCAAAATCGTGGATGCCGGGGGCACGCCGGTTAAGCCCGGCGAGGGTGGGTATCTCGTCTTGGAGCCACCCTTCCCGCCATCCCTCACCCGCGGTCTCTACGGTGACCCGGAGAAATTCCGGGCCACCTACTTTGGGGAGTTCGGGCCGAGGCTCTACTTCACAAGAGACGGCGCCCGTATGGATGAGATGGGCAACATCCGCATCACCGGGCGGGTGGACGACGTGATGAACGTGGCTGGGCACAGACTGGCCACGGCCGAGGTGGAGGACGCCCTCTCCCAGCACCCGCTGGTATCGGAGGTGGCTGTGGTCTCCCGGCCGGACGAGGTCAAGGGCGAGGTTCCCGTGGCCTTTGTCCTCCTCAAGGCCGGCGCTCAGCCCTCCGAGGATCTCAAGAAGGAGCTCATCAAGACCGTGGACAAATACATCGGCCCCACGGCGCGACCGGCGGAGCTCTACTTCGTGGAGGACGTGCCCAAGACCCGCTCGGGAAAGATCATGCGCCGGATCCTCAAGGCCCTCGTACGGGGCGAGCCGGTGGGCGACGTCACCACCCTCCGCAACCCCGAGTGCGTAGAGGAGCTCAAGAGGCTCGTAGGCTACAAGGGTTAAAAACTCGGGAGGGGCGGGAAAACCCGCCCCTCTTTTTTACTCCTCCAAGGGTTTCGCGGCGAGAATCACACTTTCTTCCGTGCGGTACTCGAGTTTAAACCCGCGCTTCTCGAAGATCCTGATCATTCGGACGTTGTCGGGCGTGGTCTCCGCCGTGACCCGCCGGATGCCCCAGTTCCGCGCGATCTCCAAGCAATAGTCGGTGAGGATCCCGCCTAGCCCCTTATTCTGCCACGGATCGGCCACGAACACCGCGTATTCCGCGTTCACCCGGTCCGGATCAGCGATGAGCCTTCCCACCCCGATCATCCGCTTTCTTCCGTCCTCTTCCACGATGCCCACGATAGCCATCTCCCGGTCGTAGTCGATGAAGCAGTAGGGAATGGCCATCTGGTGCGTGGTCTCTTTGAAGATGTAGCGGAACCGGAATCGGATGGATTCCCGGGAGGAGATGGCCAACATCTCGTGCCAGAGGGGCTCGTCCTCGGGGCGGATGGGGCGAAGAAGGACCTTGGTTCCGTCCTTGAGGGTGACCCAGCGTTCATAACCTTCGGGATAGGGGCGGATGACGAGGTGGCTGTAGGGCCGCGGCGGGTTTTCTAAGGCTTCCTCGTCCACCACCACCCGGGCGTCCACAGCCACCACCTCGTCCGGTGTCACCAAAAGCGGGTTCACGTCGACCTCCTGGATCTCCGGGAAATCCGCAACGAGGTAGGAGAAGCGCATGATGACCTCGAGGAGTTTTTCCACGTTCATGCGGGGCCGACCCCGGAAGCCCTGAAGAAGGGGCCAGATCCGTAGTGTCTCCAAAAGGTGCGTGGCCAGGCGTTCGTTCAGGGGAGGAAGGCCGAGGGACCGGTCACGCAAAACCTCCGCGGTGACCCCGCCGGCACCCACCATGAGCACCGCTCCAAACGTCGGATCTTTCTTGGCCCCAAGGATCATCTCCACGCCTCGTGCGGTGGGAGCCATCCTTTGCACCGTGACCCCTTCGATGCGGGCTTTGGGCGCCTTTTCCCGCACGTTTTCCAGAATGCGACGGAAGGCTTGACGCACCCCGTCTTCAGTGATGAGTCCCACCACTACCCCGCCCACATCCGTTTTATGGGTAATGTCCGGAGAGTGGATTTTCAGGACCACCGGGAACCCCAGCTTTTTCGCGAGGGCCACGGCCTCGTCCTCGGTGCGGGCCAACTCCGGCATGGTCACGGGAATCCCATACGCAGCGAGGATGGCCTTGGATTCTCGCTCCCCAAGGATTTTGGCCTGGCGGAGCTGAGGAAGAAATTCCTCCCGGATCTTGCGGCGGTCCACCGCGAATTCCACCGGGATCTCCCGGGGCGTCTGATAAAGGAGATCGAGATTTCGCCCGTAATCCACAAGGTGCATGAACGCCTGCACCGCCTGGTCGGGGGTGAGATAGGTGGGAATGCCGCTTTGGTTGAGGATGTTAATCCCCTCTTGCACGGAGGCGCCGCCCATCCACGCGGCCAGAACCGGCTTTTTGTGCTTTTTCGCCACCTCCGCCACGGCCCGCGCCGTCCCCGTCGGATCCGTCATGGCCTGCGGGGTGAGGATCACCAACACCGCATCCACGGAAGGGTCCGCGAGCACCACGTCCAAAGCTTGGGCATAGCGCTCCGGCGAGGCATCTCCCAGGACATCCACGGGGTTTCCATGGGACCAGAACGGTGGCAGGATTTTGTTGAGTTTTTCCAAAGTTTCTGGCGAGAGTTCCGCGAGCTGGCCGCGGCGGGCGATGAGGGAGTCGGTGGCCATGACGCCGGGCCCGCCGGCGTTGGTGACGATGGCAAGCCTTGGCCCCAAGGGCGGCCGCACCCGGGCCAAAAGCTCGGCGGTGTCGAAGATTTCCCCGATTTCGTAGACGCGGACAGCGCCGGCTCGGCGAAACGCCGCGTCGTAAACGGCGTCCTCCCCGGCCATGGCGCCCGTGTGGGAACTCGCGGCTCGGGCGGACTCCGCAAATCTTCCGGCTTTGTAGACCACAATGGGCTTAGTTCGGGAGAAAGCGCGGGCCGCAGACATGAACCGTCGCGCCTCTATGATGGATTCCACGTAAAGGATGATGGAGCGGGTCCGCTCGTCCTCGCCGAAGTAGTCGATGAGGTCTCCGAACGTGACGTCCACCATGTTCCCGATGGAGACGAAATAGGAAAAGCCGATCCCTTCCTCGATGGCCCAGTCCAAAACGGAGGTGCAAAGAGCGCCGGATTGGGAGATGAAGGCCACGTGGCCCTCGGGTGGCATGGCCGCGGCAAAGCTGGCGTTGAGGCGAAGGCTGGGCACGATCACCCCTAAACAATTCGGCCCGATCACCCGCATTCCCTCAAATTTCCGGATCGTTTCCTTCAGGCGTTCCTCGAGCCTTCGCCCTTCCTCCCCGGCCTCCTTGAACCCCGCGGAGATGATGATCACCCCGAGGATCCCGGCC
This sequence comes from Candidatus Bipolaricaulota bacterium, assembly GCA_014360945.1. GTDB lineage: Bacteria > Bipolaricaulota > Bipolaricaulia > Bipolaricaulales > Bipolaricaulaceae > DTER01. Next base: position 14,771 of record JACIWM010000008.1, on the reverse strand, counting down.
TCACCGCATTGCTCCAAAATATCGGGCACGGTGGCCGCCGGGGTGCAGATGACGGCCAAATCCGGAGTACGCGGAAGACTTTTCACATCGGGATAGGCATGGATTCCCTGGACGGCCTCGTGTCGGGGGTTCACGGGATAAACCACACCGGGAAACCCGGAACCGATCAAATTTTTCAGTACAGTATAGCCCACGCTTCCGGGGTTATTGCTGGCCCCGATGACCGCAATCCTCTGAGGTTTGAAGATCTTGTCCAAGTTGCGGATGCTCATGTTTGGCCTCCCCGGAATCTTAGGGGATAACGAGGGGAAAGACCATGGTGGACGTGGAGCGGTGGAAGAAGGAGGCGGCGGAAGCGGCGGTGGAGCTGGTGCGGCCGGGGATGATCCTTGGGCTAGGCCACGGCTCCACCGCCCGTTACGCCCTCCTCAAGATCGCCGAGCTTCTGCGGACCGGAAAGCTTTGGGATATCAAAGGCGTTCCGTGCTCCAAAAAGGTGGAGGAGGAGGCGAAAGCGTTGGGGATTCCGCTTACCACGCTGGAGGAGCATCCAGAATTGGACCTCACCATCGATGGGGCGGACGAGATCGATCCGAAGCTCAACGTGATCAAAGGGGGAGGCGGGGCCATGCTGCGGGAGAAGATCGTGGCCCAGGCCACGAAATACCAGGTCATCGTGGCCGATCACACGAAATTCTCGGAGCGGTTAGGAACACGGGCGGCGGTGCCCGTGGAGGTTCTTCCCTTCGGGTGGCGTACACATGTTTCTTTTCTGGAAGGACTCGGGGCGAAAGTAAGTTTGCGCCGCAATCCCGATGGATCCCCGTTTCTCACTGACCAGGGAAACTATGTTTTGGACTGTTACTTCGGCCCCATCGCCGATCCGCGGGAATTGGCCAGAGCTTTAGAGGGCCGGGCCGGGATCCTCGGCCACGGCCTCTTCCTGGGTCTTGTGGACGAGGTTTTCCTCGCCGGCCCTTCCGGCCTTCAGCGCCTGCGGGCCTAGCTTTCCAAAACGTCATTTGGTACGCTTTTTCGATGGAAAAACTTTTGGCCAAGGTGGCGGAAATCGAACGGGAGCTAGAGGAGGTTGAGAAGCTCCTCACTGATCCTACTGCGCCTTCGCGCCCGGATTTTCCCGAGCTTTCCCGGCGCTATAACCGCCTGCGCCTCATCGTGGAAAAAGGAGAAGAGCTTCGGCGCGTCCTGCAAAACATCGCTGAGGAGGAAGAGCTTTTGGAGGACGGGGAGGCCGAGGAGGAACTGCGCAGGGAGCTACGGGAGGAGCTGGAGCGGGACCGGGAGAGGGCAGAGAAGCTGGCTCAGGAATTGCGACGTCTTCTGGTTCCGCCCCATCCCGATGATCACAAGAACGCCATCGTAGAGATTCGGGCCGGCGCGGGCGGGGAGGAGGCCGCCCTCTTCGCCGCCGACCTTTTCCGCATGTACACAAAATACGCGGAGAAAAAGGGCTTTAAAGTGCGCGTTTTGGACTCCCATCCCACGGATCTTGGGGGCTACAAAGAAATCGTGTTTGCCGTGGAAGGCCCGGGGGCTTATGGGCTTTTCCGCTACGAATCAGGGGTTCATCGCGTGCAGCGCGTTCCTGAAACGGAGGCCAGCGGCCGCATCCACACCTCCACCGCCACCGTGGCCGTCCTTCCCGAGGCCGAGGAGGTGGAGGTGGAAATAAAACCTGAGGATCTCCGGATCGAGACCTTCCGGTCCTCCGGCCCGGGCGGGCAACACATGCAGAAAAACGAGACGGCCGTGCGCATCACCCACATTCCCACGGGGATCGTCGTGACCTGCCAAGAGGAGCGCTCCCAGCACCGCAATAAAGAGCTGGCCCTCCGGGTGTTGCGGGCGAAATTGCGGGAGCTTGAGGAGCAGAAAAAGGAGACGGAGCTTCGGGAGAAACGCCGCCGACAAATCGGAACCGGCGAACGGTCCGAAAAAATTCGGACCTACAATTTCCCCCAAAACCGTGTCACCGACCACCGCATCAACCTCACCGTTTATCGTCTGGAGGACGTTCTGGAGGGGGAGCTGGACCTTATCGTGGAGCCAATTTTGGCGGAAGAGGCGGCGCGGATCCTCTCGGAAAGCTAAGGAAGATAGCGCTTTATGGCCTCCCGCGCCCGTCTTTCCTCTTCTTCCTCGATGAGTTTTCGGCGCTTATCGGCCTTGGTAAGGCCCTTAGCCAAGGCCAGCTCCACCTTCGCATATCCCCGCTCGTTGAAATAGAGGGTCAACGGGACCAGGGTGTAGCCGGCACGGCCGACCTTCCCCACCAACCGCGCGATCTCCCGCTTTTTCAAAAGAAGCTTTTTGGGCCGTTCTGGATCATGGCCGTATGGGCCGCTTTGCTCATAGGGAGAAATGTGCATCCCATAAAGCCAGACCTCGCCGTCCTCCACCTTGGCGTAGGCCTCCTCAATGGAGACCCGGCCGGCCCGGATGGATTTCACCTCCGAGCCTTTGAGCACAAGCCCGGCCTCATAGGTCTCCTCAATCTGATAGTCCCGCCGGGCTCGGCGGTTCCTGGCCACAATTTTGCGCTCCGCCATCACTCCACCGTCACCGTCTTCGCCAAGTTTCTGGGCTGATCCACGTCGGTGCCCCGGAGGCGCGCGATATGGTAGGCCAAAAGTTGGAGGGGCGGGGTGAACACAAACGGAAGAAGGGTTCGCGAGGCCTTGGGAAGGAGGACAAGATGGTCCACAAGCTCCCGCAATTCCGGCGGATCATCATCGGCAAAGGCCACGATTATCCCCCGCCGAGCCTTGGCTTCCTGAATGTTGGAGAGAACCTTGTCCGGAAGCTCCTCCCGGGAATAAAGGACGACCACGGGCATCTGTTCGTGCACCAAAGCGATGGGGCCGTGCTTCATCTCGCCGGCAGCATAGCCCTCGGCGTGAATGTAGGAGATCTCCTTCAGCTTCAGGGCTCCTTCCAGGGCCAGGGGATAGAGGATTCCCCGGCCAAGGTAGAGGAAGTTCGGGAAGTTGTAGAGCTTTTGGGCCAAAGCCTCGAGGCTCGGCCCAAGCTGGAGGACTTGGTCCAAAAGGCGGGGAGCGCGGCTCAGCTCCTCCTTTTTTTGTTGCAGCTCGTCCTCGGAAAGGAGGCCAAGGCTTCGGGCCAGCCATAGTCCCAAAAGGTTCAAGGCGGCGAGTTGAGCGGTGAAAGTTTTTGTGGCGGCGACCCCGATCTCGAGGCCGGCCCGCGTGTAAAGGACAGCATGAGCCTCCCGGGCGATGGCCGAGCCCACGATGTTCACCACCCCCACCACCTGCGCCCCTCGCGCTTTAGCCCCCCGCACGGCCATGAGGGTGTCGATGGTCTCGCCCGACTGGGACACCGCCACCACCAACGTGTTCTTCCCTACAGCCGGGTTCTTGTACCGGAACTCCGAGGCGATCTCCGCAGCCACGGGAAGCCCCAAAAGCGGCTCCCACAGGTATTCGGCCACCAGGGCCGCATGATAAGAAGTCCCGCAGGCCACAAGATAGATGTGCTCCACTTGAGAGAGGTCCACCTCGCCCAGCCCTTCCTCCCACGGGGTGGAAAGCTCGCTGCGCAGGGTGTTGGCCACAGCCTGCGGCTGCTCGTAGATCTCTTTTTCCATGAAGTGCCGATACCCCAGTTTTTCCGCGGAAAGGGGGTCCCAGGGCACCTCCCGAAACCGCGGTTCTTTTCGGTTCCCTTGGCGATCCCAAACTTCCAGGTGTCCCGGGGTCACCCGGGCCACCTCCCCGTCCTCCAGGAAATGCATGGTCCGGGTGTAAGGAAGAAGGGCGGGAACGTCGGAGGCCACGAATCCTTCTCCCGGAAGAATTCCCACCACCAAGGGGCTTCCCTCCCGGGCCACCGCGATCTCCTGGGGATGATCGGCATGGATCACGGCCACGGCATACGCCCCACGCACTCGCTCCAGGGCCTTGCGCAGGGCCTCCACCAAATCCCCGGCGTAGTTCTCCTCCACAAGATGGACCAAAGTTTCCGTGTCCGTTTGGGACCGAAAGCGATGCCCCCGATCAATGAGCCAATTTCTCAGCTCGCGGTGGTTCTCGATTATGCCGTTGTGAACGAGGGCGATCTTTTCGGTGCAGTCCAGGTGCGGGTGGGCGTTCTCCTCCGTGGGAAGGCCGTGGGTGGCCCAGCGGGTGTGACCGATCCCCAAATTCCCGGTGAACCCGCTCTCCAAAAGGGCGTTCCGAAGGTTCTCGAGCTTTCCCACCCGGCGGAGGAGGGAAAGCCCCCGTTCAGAAAGGATGGCCACTCCGGCGGAGTCGTATCCCCGGTATTCCAGGCGGGAAAGCCCGGAAATCAAGACCTCTTGAGCTGGGCGAGGCCCAACGTATCCCACAATTCCACACATGGCAGGCCATTATAGCCCGAAGGTAATGTGGGCCATGTTCACCTTGTCCCCTCGGTCGTATAATGGGGAGCGATGAAGGAGGGCGGAATGAGGGAGGCCGAAGTGCGGGCACTGCTTTTGGACCCATCCACCAAAAGCCCCGTGCTCCTCCTTAAGGATCGGAATTCCACGAAGGCGATGCCCATTTGGATTGCCGAGCCGGAAGCCATTTCCATCGCCATCGAGCTTCAGGGCCAGCGCTTCCCCCGCCCCCTTCCCCACGACCTCATGAAGGAGCTCCTGCACGTTTTGGGCGCCACCCTTCAAGAAGTGGTGATCACCCAGATCAAAGACGGGGTTTTCTACGCCAAGCTCGTGGTCCGCGATGCCCAGGGCGAGATAAAGGAAGTGGATTCTCGGCCCTCGGATGCCATTGCCCTGGCGTTGCGGGTGCGGGCGCCCATCTTCATCGCCGATGAGGTGTTCGAACAGGCGGCCATCGAGTCCCCATTCGCTGAGGAGGAACAGTTCGAAAAGTTCGTGGAAAACGAGTTCTCCTGGGCTGAGCTCAGGCGCCGTCTTGAGGAACCGGGATCTGAATCCACCGAGTAGGAAGGGGCTCAAGCAAAAGAAGGTCCCGTAGCTCTAGCCCCCCGTTCACCTGGAGTTCCTCCACTTCGAGTTCAGTGATTACCCCGTCCGGCGAGGTGGCCAAAATTCTGTGCGGGAGCTGAAATTCCCCGGCTAAGTACAGATCCGCTTGGGAAAAAGGAGCGGAAAGCCCTCTTAGGCGAAGGACGTCCTCTTTGGGCCAGGAGACCTTGATGGTCGAAGATGGGTTCCCTTCAAATATAAGCGCAGCCAAATCCTCTGAGGGAAAGCGGGCCTCCAGGCCTAGGGCCAATTTGGGACGGTAATGCACTAAAAGGAGTCCCTCGGAAATGGTCCGCAGGGCATAGACTTCCCCGGCCAAACCCTCCGGCTCCTCTATCTCCAGCCGCACCGCCAGGCCAGTCAGATAAAGGAGCCTGATCTTGAGGGCTGGCTCGCCCGGTCGCCTTAGGGTCAAGCGAGCTTCCAGGTCCTGGACCCCGGCCCAGATTTGCAGCACCTCGTTGAGCCGCTGCAAAGCCCGCTGGTCCTCGGAAGGCAAGAGATAAGGCCCAAAAAGGCCAACTCCTATCCCAACCAAGGCCAAAAGCAGGAGAACCGACCACCAGTTCACACATGATTCTAGCAGCTTTCCTGGAAGTTTGCCGGCATTGTCGTGTTTGTGTAGAATTTTTGTTGGTGATTGCCATGAAATTGCGCACGGTTCGGGAGATTGATCCCCGGGGAAAGAAAGTACTTTTTCGAGCTGATTTGAACGTGCCCCTTAGCGACGGAAAGGTGGCCGACGATTCCAGAATTCGCGCGGTTCTTCCCACCATCAAATGGCTTTTGGAGAACGGCGCGCGGGTCGCGGTGTGTTCACACCTGGGCCGGCCGGGAGGAAAGGTGGTGGAGGAGCTGCGCCTGCGGCCGGTGGCCGAAAGGCTTCAAAAACTCCTGGGAAAGCCCGTTCCGTGCCTTCCTGATTGCATCGGTCCCGAGGTCGAAAAGGCCGTGGAGGCCCTCAAAGATGGGGAAATCCTCATGCTGGAAAACGTGCGCTTTCATCCCGGCGAGGAGAAGAACGACCCGGAGTTCGCTAAAGCCTTGGCTGCTCCGTTCGATATCTTTGTCAACGACGCCTTCGCCACCGCCCATCGGGCCCACGCCTCCACAGTAGGTGTCACCCAGTACCTTCCCGCTTATGCCGGATTCTTGATGGAGCGGGAGGTTCAGGTCCTTTCTGAGCTTCTCACCAACCCGAAGCGTCCGTTTTATGTGCTTGTGGGCGGAAAGAAGGCCGCGGATAAGCTGGGCGTTCTTACGGGCCTCCTTTCCCACGTGGATGGGTTCCTAATTGGGGGCGGGGTGGCCTTCACCTTCCTTGCTGCGCAAGGCCTGAAGGTGGGCAAATCCGTGGTGGATGAAAAGCTCATCCCCACCATCCAAAACCTCATGCGGGAGATCGAGGAAAAAGGAAAGGAACTGCATCTTCCCGTGGATGTGGTGGTGGCCCCGGAGCTGCGGGAGGGGGTGGAGATCAAGGTCATTTCCGTTCAGGCCATTCCCGAGGGATGGATGGGTCTAGACATCGGGCCGGCTACAGTGGGCAGATTTGCCGAGGTGATCCAGCGGGCCGGGACGGTGGTGTGGACCGGCCCCATGGGCGCGTTCGAGGTCCCACCGTTTGGCAAAGGCACGGAGGCCATCGCCCGTGCCCTCATCAGCTCCAAGGCGTTCACCGTGGTGGGCGGAGGGGAGACGGGCGAAGCTGTAGAGAAGCTGGGGCTCGCCGAGAAATTCGGGTACGTCTCCACCGGCGGCGGGGCCACCTTGAGCTTCCTCCAGGGCGAGCCCATGCCGGCCTTGGAGGCCCTCCGCGCCGACTGACCTTTGGGGGTATAATTCAAGTAGGCGGGCATAGCTCAGTTGGTAGAGCGTCGGCGTCCCAAGCCGAAGGTCGCGGGTTCGATTCCCGTTGCCCGCTCCAGTTGGAGGTGCTCTTCCTTGCCCGGCTTTTCCCCGTCCATAGAAGACCTGCGTGAACGCGTCCTTTCCTGCCGCCGTTGCCCACTGAGCGAGAACCGAACTCAGGTGGTGTTCGGGGAGGGACCTGCGCCCACGGAGCTCATGTTTATCGGAGAAGCTCCGGGCGAAGTGGAAGACGAGACGGGCCGGCCCTTTGTGGGACCTGCGGGGCAACTCCTCACAAGGATTTTGGAAAGCGTAGGTATCCGTCGGGAGGAGGTGTACATCACCAACGTCGTGAAGTGCCGACCGCCGGGGAATCGTGTTCCCACAAAGGAAGAAATGGCCGCGTGCTGGGAGTGGCTTTCCGCACAAATCGGGCTTGTGCGGCCGAAGCTCATCGTCACCTTGGGCAACACCCCCACCCACTGGCTTTTGGGCCGGAATGACGGGATAAATGCCCTGCGGGGACGGTTCTTTCCGTGGAAGGGCGGGATCGAGATCTTTCCCATGTTCCATCCCAGCTACCTTCTGCGGAACCCCAGCAAGGCCAAGGGAAGCCCGAAATATCTGACATGGGAGGATATCAAGGCCGTGAAGGAGAGGCTCTCGTCCCTCCGCTCCCCGACCCCAGCGAACTGACGGCCGGGGAGCGGCGGGAGCTCGTGGCGAAGGCCCTTGTGCGCGCGGAGGAGCTGCGCCGCCAAAAGCGCCACAAGGAGGCCATCGACCTCCTGGTGGATCTTCTCCGCTACGGCGAGGAGAAGGCCATGATTTATTTCCGGCTGGGAAATGTGTACTTCGATGCCGGGGATCTAGCCCGTGCGGAATACGCCTACCAAAGAGCCATCCAAGAGGACCCGCACCACGCTTCCGCGCACCACAACCTGGGCGTGGTCTATCGAAAGCAGGGGAGGATCGCGGAGTCCGTGAAGATGTTGAAGAAGGCGCGGCGGCTGGAGATCCGCTACCCAAAGAAAGTAGAACTTACCCCGGAGCAAAAGAAAGCCATCTTACGGCTGGCCTGGCCGATGATGGTTGTTCCAGTGGCCTTGATAGCCCTCTTTTTCCTGATTGCCTGGCTTGTGGGAAGGCTCAGCGGGAGATGAATTGGTCGTAGAGGGCCTGCGCCCGGTTCGGATCAGAAACGCCCTTCACCAGCGCTCGGCCATCCGGAAAAACCGTGAACGAAACCCCCTCTATTTCTGCAAAAAGGAGGCCATTTTTCACCACGGCCTTCCCTAGCTTTCCGAGTCTTTCCGCAAGAGCCACAAGATCCAAGGAACCGCCTTTTCGGGGGAGGATCTGCACGGCATCCCCGCAGAGGACGGCTGAGCGCGAAATTTCCCTGAGGAATTGAAAATCCCTGGCCACACAAGTTGGGCAATCCCTTCCCCGTTGCACCTGGACCGTCTGGAAACGTCGTTGCCAAAGATCCACGTAAAGGAGCTCGCCCGGACGGACTTCCCCGCTTCCCACGAGGATGGCGATGGCGGTGGCAGCCTGGATAGCGGCAAGGGCTTTTGGCACAGGTCCAAGAATCCCCGCTTGAGCGCAGGTGGGCACCGTTCCCGGAGCCGGCGGATTTGGAAAAAGGCACCGCAGACAAGGCCCCTTCCCCGGCAAAATGGGCATGGTCATCCCGTAAGTGGCCAAAACCGCCGTATAAATCCAAGGCTTTTCGTACTTCACGCAAGCGTCGTTCAAAAGGTAACGTGTTTCCAGGTTATCCAGGCCATCCATTACGAGGTCCACCTTTGGCACTAACTCCTCGGCGAGCTCCGGACCGAAGTGAGCTACATAGCTCACGATCTCCGCGTCCGGCCAGATTTTTCTTAGTTTTTCCGCGCAGACCTCGGCTTTGGGCTTGCCCACGTCCTCGGGGGTGAAGAGGGAAACGCGGTGCAAGTTGTGGACTTCCACAAGATCGCGGTCCACGAGGATCAGGTGTCCCACGCCTGCGCGGAGGAGGGCCTCGGCCGTGTGGGTGCCCAGCGCGCCGCAACCCACCACGAGGACCCGCGCTTCCCAAAGCTTTCTTTGCCCTTCCTCCCCCAATTGAGGAAGGATCGTTTGCCGAACGAACCGCTCCATCGCCTTAATTCTCAGCGATTTCGTAGCACCGGCCAAACACACGTTTTGCGGTATCATGAGGTGCGTTGACACACTCCATACGACTAGTGTTGGCAGGTGTTGCAGTCTTTTCTCTGTCCTTTTTTGCTTTCGGAGAGGTGTTCGTCTGGCAGTTTCTCGGAGGGACCGTGTTAGGGTATGTAGGTGGTTATTTGGGGGCGCAAATCGGCGCGGCTATAGCCCAGGCTGCGGGCTGGGGGATTATCGACGGGGTTCTTGGCCCTATCCTTTGTGCCTACGTGGGGTACGCCCTGGGGTCCACCGTGGGTGCGTGGGCCGGGGCTAGCTGGACTGGTTTCCAACTGGGGATCCAGGGAGATCTCCTACGAAGCTTCCTGGGCGCGAGCGTGGGCACGAGCCTCGCCTATGCCTTTGCGTCCTTCACCGATTGGGAATGGGCTTTACGCCTGGGGCCGCCTCTTGCCTCCTTGGGCGGTACCCTTGCTTTTTCCTGGTCCCTCTCCACTCAGTCAGTCCCGTAAACCGACCCGGAACTCCTTCGGATCCATTCCGGCCGCCTCAAGAACGGCCTTCAGATATTTCAGGGCGATTATTGTGTTAGGGTTTGCCACGAAGTAGCTCCGCACCTTTTTGGGCGCATGCATACCTTCTGGACTCTTCGCCAGGATTGGCTTTTGAGTCGACGGAAACAGCAAAGGGACGGGTATAGACTTTCGCTCAATGAGCCAGTCCACTGAGGCGAAAAACAAATCTTTCCAATACTTAATGGGCTTTGTTTGTCCGTCTGGAAAACGAAGAAGCTCAGGCGGTTTCGATCCCTTGGGAAGGTCTTTTCTTTCGATTTTAGCGAGCAATTCGTCAAGAGTAAGCTCTTTAGTCTTGGAGACCAGCGAAGCTGTGAGGACAGGCTTTTCTAAGGCCTCTGGGAGGAAAGAAATTACTAGTTCAGGTGGCAACGTGACCTTGGGCATGGCCGGCCGCCACAGGGCCAGAAGTTGGCGCGCCGCGTGGCCCAAATTTTCGGAGATACTTGCCACAGCGATTTCTTCGCCGCCCATCTTCTCCATGTCGTAGACTTCCCAACGCTCCCCGTCGGTGATGGCGAAATAGCGCACTTTGTTCTTCCAGCAATATTGGAAGCCTTTGTCCTTGGCCGGTCCGAGGTTCGCATGGAGGGCTTTGGCTTCCACCATGATGAGGGGCTTTCCTTGCCAGAGGAGGGCGTAGTCAGGCTTGCCGGTTTCCGTGGAGAACTCTGGCTGTACACATTCGGGATCCTGCGTATCCCATCCTAAAGCTCGCAGGACCGGGTCGATGAGCGTATAACGCGTGAGGGCTTCGCTCTTTTCCAGTTCGGCCCTGTATTTCTGAGCCCGCTCTCGTACCTTGCGTAGCACTTCCAGAAAACCGTCCAGCATCAAATTCAATGTTAGTCCGTATTGCCCAATTCCGGCAAATCGGGCAAGGAAAGAAGGCGCAGGAAAAGGGTGGCATATGAACCGGGAGGAAGGGCGAAGGATACGGTGAGCTTCAGGCGGCCGGGGAAAAGCTCGTCCGGCGCGGGGTCGCCCATTTTTGGTTCCAAGGGAACGACCCAAAGGGGACGTTCAGCACGGGCGAGAAAAACGCGCGTGAGACCCCGAGCACGAAGATTTTTAGGGGTGAGCCCCTCTTCTTTAAGCACCACAAGAAGAATTTCGCGGAAGAGGTCCCCCTCACCCTGACCCTCTCCCCGCTGGGGAGAGGGAAGGGAATTCTGGCCCTCTTCCCGAGAGGGAGAGAGAAAGGGACCTTCGTGGTGGTCCCAGCCACGAGAGTGAGAGCTCCCCTCAGTTGTGCCCTCTCCCCCTTGGGGAGAGGGGTAGGGGGTGAGGGGGCCAGAAAAAATCTTGTGGGAAGGAAGGGGCAAGGAAAGTGCGGCAAGCCGGCGGTGCAGGTCCTCGGGAATGGGATATGCGGGGACGAAAAACTCGCCAAAAGGGAAGCGCAGGTACACACCAGGCCCATGTTCACCGGCCAACCTTTGCAGAAATAGAGACGAAGCGCGGTTCCAAAGGAAACTTTGGTAGGCGGAAAGCCAAAGGGAAAGGATTCTGGGAGTAATGAGGTTCACCGCGCGCTTAAAGTCTTGGGGATGGTCGCAAAGAAAGGTAAGAACGCTTCGGAGATTTCCCCGCGGTGCCTTTTCCTTGAGAAGCGGCCAATTCCCCCAGTGTTCTCGGGCAAGTTTTTTGAACCGCAATACCGTTGGGGGATCGCCCGCCAGCGGCTCCGCAAGGTATGCGAAGAGCGCTTTCTCCCAATCTCCCAAAAGAAGGTGCTTTCCGGGAAATCCAAGCTTTGGGCTCCACGAGCCGAACCGCTGGAGGTCGAAATAGTTGGGAAAGCCGTCATAGCTAAGCATTTGAAAGCATGTGTGCACATGTTTGGCCTCTTCTTCATCCATGTCCCGCAGGGTCACGATGAACCGGTTTTCCCGAAGGTCTTTTGGCGTGAGCGGACGGGAAAGAAAACCCACGAGCGTTGCGGAAAAACCCGGTCCATCTATTTGGCTTAGGGTGGGGCCTTTCGCCATTTTTGCCGTGCAGTACTGGGTGGCCACGGCCACTTTGTCCTTGAGGGCCGGGAAATGCAGGGCCGAAGGAGGAAGTCCGAGCTTTTTGGCAAGGCTCATGTGGACCTCGAGGGTGGTGATATTGCGCTTTTTGACGCGAAAAAGGGCGTATGGCCCACGTTCCTTCGGGGAGAGGGAGAGCACTTCCTCCACCTGAAAATCTTCGGGCAAAGCTTTTATCCGCATTTAGTCGGCGAAGTTTCCACCACCGTTTTCTGCCATCCTCCGGAAAGGAGCATGGCCAGGGCTACGGCCCCGCTCACCACGTTGGAAAGGGACATGCCCCACCACACGCCGTTGGCGCCAAGGTTCAGGACGAACCCGAAAAGCCAGGAAAGGGGAATCCGGAGGATCCAAAGCCGAAGGAGGCCAAGGAACATGGTGGGGACGTTATGGCCAGCCCCGCGGTAGATGGACATGGCAGCAAAAAATGTTCCCAAGAATGGCATGCTTACGGCGAATGCCCCGATGAACGCGGCGCCCATTTCCACCACATCCGGCCGGCTGGGCATGAATAGGGCCACGAGCACACCTCGGAGGGGCCAAAGGAGGGCGGCTTCCAAGGCAAGAAGCGCCACCAACAAGGCGATCCCCCGGCGCACCACCTCCCGAGCCCGCGCCATTTTCTGGGCGCCCAGGGCCTGGCCCACCATGGTGGTGAGCCCCACCCCTAGGCCCTCGGTGAGGATGAAGAGCATCCCGAGGATCCGGTCGCCGATGCCGTAGCCGGCCAGGGCCACTTCGGCATTTGGAAGTCTTCCAATCACAGCAGTCATAACCACAAACCCGAAGGCCATGCTGGACTGGCCCAAGGCCGCGGGAACGCCGATCCGCAGCCCCTTCAAAATCCAGGGAATCTGGGGGAGCATGGCTTCTCGGTGCAAGCGAAGCGGTCCCTTTCCGCGGGCCAGGAGGAAAAGGAAGGCGATGGTGCTCAAGCCTTGGGCGGCTAAGGTGGCGTAGGCCGCGCCCACGATGCCCATTTGCGGAATGGGCCCCCAACCAAGGACCAGAGGTGGGTCCAGGGCCATGTTTAAAAGGACGCCGCCGGTGGTGACAAGGAGCGGGGTGAGGGTGTCGCCGGTGGCGGCTAACGCGGAATAAAAGAGGCCGGGAAGGACCATGGTGGGAAGCCCAAGGAAGATGATCCTGATGTAGAGGGCGGCGGCCTCCGCCACGCCGGTCGGGCCCAAAAGGAGCCGAAGAAGGGGCGGAGAGGCAAGATACCCAAGCCCGGCAAAGAGGACGCTGGCTCCAAGGGACAGGGTGAAAAGCTGGTTCAGAGCGAGATTAGCCTCTTTGGGCCTTCCCGCGCCCATGTATTGAGCCACGAGGGCGCTTGCCGCCGCTCCGGAAAATCCGGCGATGAAGGAGATGAGGAACCACACGATGGGCCAGGAAACCTGGATCCCGGCCATGGCTGCGGCCCCGCTTCCCGCGGGAAGTCGACCGATCCAGAAAGCGTCGGCCAGGTTGTACAGGGTGTGGAGGAGCGAGCCCAACACCGCGGGAAGGCCGATGCGGGCCATGGTGGAGAAAACCGGGCCGCTCAGAATTTCTTCGGTGGATGGCGTTTTAAAGCGCACGGGAAAGCTTGCCCGAAAACCTCTTTTCACACCATGGCCGAAAAGGCCTCGATTTTCTCAAAAAGCAGGCCCATAGCGCGTTCCCAGAACCGGCGGGAGGCGAGATCAAAGCCAAAGCGCTGGGCAAGCTCGGCCACCGGATACATCCCCACCGAGGCCAAAAGCTCCTCGTAACGGGCCAGGAATTTTTCTCCCTCCTCCCGGTAGCGCTCGTAAAGCCCAAGCCCGAAAAGGAGGCCAAAGGTGTAGGGGAAGTTGTAGAAATGCGAGCCGTAGTAGTGAGGCTTCACCGCCCACATGTAGGGATGGAAAGTTCCCAAGGCCTCGCCGTACGCGGCCTTCTGGGCTTCCACCATGAGGGAGCAGAATTCGTCCGGTGTGAGTTCGCGCTTCGCGCGGCGCTCGAAAACCCAGGACTCAAAAAGGAACCGGGAGTGGATGTCCACCACCACCTGGGCTGCGCCCTGGAGATAGGTCTCGAGGATGGGGAGTTTTTCCTCTGGAGGGAGGACGCGCAGGGCGGCTTCCACCACCACCGTTTCGTTCATGATGCTTGCCGTCTCTGCCAAAGTCATGGGGTACTGGCGCAAAAGGGGCGGAACGTCCCGGAGGCACCAGTTGTGGTAAGCGTGGCCAAGCTCGTGAGCGATGGTGGACACGGAGTCGAAGCTCTCCTCGTAATTTGCGAGGATGCGGCTATGGCCCTTTCCCACATGAGTGCAATAAGCGCCGCCGCGCTTTCCTACGCGAGGCTCGGCATCGATCCAGTTTTTGGAAAAAGCGGTGTGAGCTACCTCCGCCGCGCCCGGCGAAAACGCGGCCAGGTTTTGGACCACGAACTCCTGGGCCTCCTCCCACGTCCATTTCCTCTGGCTTTTTCCCACGGGAGCAAAGAGATCCCACCAGTCCAGCCGCTCTTTTCCCAAGGCTCGGGCCTTGGCGAGGAAATATTGGCGCCATTTAGGGAAACTCTCCTCCACCACCTCTTGCATGGCGGAGAGGATCTCGCGGGAGATGCGGTTGTGGAAAAGGGCAGGTTCGAGGTCATCCTTCCAGCCTCGCTTGCGGTTGAGGACGCTTGCTTCGCCCTTAACTCCGTTCAGGGCCGCGGCCAGCGGGACTTCATGGGCCTTCCAGGCAGAAAGCTCCGCGTCGTAGGCTTCCTTGCGCACGCGCTCATCGGGGCTATAGGCGAGGTTGCGTACGGCCGTGATAGGAAGCTTCTTTCCGCCCACTTCGGCGGTGATGAGACTTGAGACATTTCCGTGGAGCTTGGCCCAGGCCCTTCCTCCGGAGAGCCGCAGCTCGGCAGCAAGGATCTCCTCGGGCTCGCTCATCATGTGCTCAGCTTGGATTCGCGCCTCTTCCAAGAGGAGGCGGTATGGTCCGGCGCCCACCTCCTCGGGATCGAGCCGAGCCAGCCAGCCCACGAACCGCGGCCGCAGCCGCTCAAACCCAAGGAAGAGTTTCTGGAGCTCCGAGAGCTTCGCCTGGGCCGCAGAGTTCGTGCTCTCCGTGTCCACAAGGCCCTGAAGGAAGGCGCGGATCGGCGTGAACG
>JACIWM010000079.1 GCA_014360945.1 Candidatus Bipolaricaulota bacterium | reverse complement strand
AAAACCGCATCGAAACTGGCCAGGGACTCGGCCTCGGAAAATTCGGCCACGGTGAGATCCGGCCCTTCCAAGTTCCAGCCCAAAGCAAGAGCACGCACGGCCGAGATTGTACTAACCGACCCCAAGGTTTAAGCTCCCGTATGCCCTGGGGAAAGGTTCCCACTGTCTGGGGTACTTTTTACGCCCGTTGGGAAGGAGAGGAGATCCTGGCTCTACGCTTTCCTGGCGACTTTCGGGAGCCGTCATCTTCGGACAGCCCGCTGTTGGAAAGGCTTTCCCGGGAGTTGAACGAGTATTTTTGTGGAGAGCGGGCCAAATTTTCCGTGCCGGTTCGTTTGGAAGGCCCGCCATTTTTCCGGGCCGTTTGGGCGGAGCTTTTGCGCATTCCGTATGGGGAGAGGGTAGCGTATGGGGAGCTCGCCCGCCGGGTGGGCCGGCCGACCGCGGCCCGGGCCGTGGGCCAGGCCTTGGCAAAAAATCCCGTGCCCATCCTCATCCCCTGCCATAGGGTCGTGGGAAAGAACACCCTGGGCGGATTCGGGCCGGGCCTTTCTTGGAAAGAGCGCTTGCTTTCCCTGGAGGTCGCTCACAAGGCGAAATTCTCCCCGAGGTAGACAGCGCGGGCCCGGTCATCGGCCACGATCTCCTTCGGCGTTCCTTCCATGACCTTTTTTCCGGCCTGGATGAGGTAGGCGCGGTCCACAAGACGCAGGGTGTCCCGCACGTTGTGGTCGCAGATGACGATCCCAATTTGGTTTTGGGCCAAACGCCGCACGAGGGAGGAAAGCTCGGCCACGGTGAGGGGGTCCACCCCCAAAAACGGCTCATCGAGGAGCAAGAAAGTGGGGCGGGTCACGAGGGCCCGGGCTACCTCCACTTTTCTTCGCTCGCCCGCGGAAAGCTCCGTGACCCTCCGCCGAAGCAGCGAGGCCAGGCCCAAATCGGCGAGGATCTCCATGACCTGGGAATTCCAGCGCAGCCCCATTCCGGCCAAGGCCAGCCGGATGTTTCCCGCCACCGTGGTGCGCAGGAAAACGGAGGGCTCTTGAGGAAGGTAATGGATTCCTAGTTTCGCCCGCCGATGAAAGGGAAAGGAGGTGATCCTTTTTCCGGAGAGAAAAACCTCGCCCCGGTTCGGCCTAAGAAATCCGGCAAGAAGGTACAGGGTTGTGGTCTTTCCCGCGCCGTTTGGACCCAAAAGCCCGGTGATCTCCCCGGCTCGAAAGAGTACGGAAAGGCCGTCCACGGCGCGCACGTGCCGGAATTTTTTCAAGAGATCCCGGCCCTCAAGAACTACGGACAACTTTTACCCCCCGGAATTTGGCCCGGCCTTCATCAGGCGAAAATTCAAGGTATTCGGCTTGAATTTTGAGGCCAAAACCCTCGGCCTCCACTTCTTGGGCGAAAAGGGTGCCGTCTTTATATTGCCCATAGGAGAAGCACAGGGACCATTGAGCGGAGCTAGCCGTGGCTGAGAAAAGCTCAAGAAGTCCGTTCAATTCCCAGTGCGCTTCCTCGGCAAACACCGTAAGATCCTCTCTTTGGGCGGAAAATTCCAAAAGAACCAAGTGTTCCGTCCAGGACGCTTCTTTGGCGGTGAAGGAAAAGCCGTGGCCCTGACCGGAGACCTCTTCTTTCAAACTCCAGCGGCGGCCGAGAGGGTCCGCGGAAAGTTTTTCCGCTTCCACGAAAATGCTTGGTTCCCCTTGGAAAAAGAGGGTCACGGAAACTTTCTCTCCCTCCCAGCCGTCTTTGGTGCGCACCAGTTTCTCCATGCGGATCTCCCAGCGAGGTCGGCCCTCCGCGTCGTACACCAAAAGCCAGGGTGCCGTGAGCGTGGCCGTTTGTGCGAAAACGGAAAAACTCAAACCGCAAAGGATCAGGAGGACAAACATGCCTGAAGGAAGGCGAGGAAGAGGGGATGAGGCTGAAGTGGCCGTGAACGGAACTCCGGATGGAATTGAACCGCCACGTACCAAGGATGATCCCGAAGCTCCAGGGCCTCCACGAGTTTCCCGTCCGGGGAGAGGGCGGAGGGGATGAACCCCGCCCGGGAAAAGAGGTCCACATATTGGGGGTTGAACTCGTACCGGTGGCGGTGCCGCTCGTAAATGCGAGCCATTCCGTACGCGGCGCGAATTTTACTTCCTTCGGCCAAGTCCGCGGGATACTCCCCAAGCCGCATGGTCCCGCCTTTTTCCCGGATCCGACTTTGTTCGGGTAAAAGATCGATCACTGGGTCAGGGGTATGAGGGTCGAACTCCGTGGAGTTCGCGTTTTTCCGACCCAAAACGGCACGAGCGAAGGCGATGGCTGCCACCTGCAGGCCCAAGCAAATCCCTAAAAATGGAGTGCCTTTCCGGCGAGCATAGTCCGCGGCCTTGACCTTCCCCTCGATTCCCCGTTCGCCGAACCCTCCGGGAACGATGATCCCTTGAACGTTCCTGAGCACGTCCTCTCCCTCTTTTTCCACGCGCTCGGCTGGGATCCACTGGATCTCCACGTGCGCACCCAACGCTGCTCCGGCATGGCGCAGAGCTTCCACCAGGGATAAATACGCATCGTGCAATTCCACATACTTCCCGACAATGGCGATCCGCACCGACCTTTCCGGGTTTTTCAGGCGACGAAGGAAATCCTGCCAAGCCGCAAGATCGCTTTCCTTTGGAGCAAGCTCGAGGCGACGAAGGAGTTTTAGGTCCAACTCTTCCCCGGAAAGACAGATGGGGACCTCGTAGATGGAGGGAAGATCCCGGTCCTCGATCACGTGGTCCACGGGAACATCACAGAAAAGGGCGATTTTTTTCCGCAAGGAATCGGGGAGGGGCAAGGGACAACGGGCGACGATGAAGTCCGGCTGGATTCCAGCGGCCCGAAGTTCCTTCACGGAGTGCTGGGTGGGCTTGGTCTTCAACTCGCCGGTGGTGGAAAGGATCGGAACGTAAGCGAGATGAATCACGGCCACGTCCTCTCTCGGAAGCTCGTCGCGCATCTGACGGATGGCCTCAAGGTAGGGCAGGCCCTCGATATCCCCCACCGTTCCCCCTACCTCCACCACCACGAGTTCGCTTCCTGTAGCCTCCAGTGCTCCGCGGATGCGGGCCTTGATCTCCTCGGTCACATGGGGAATGACCTGGACGGTGCGGCCAAGATAGTCGCCCCGGCGTTCCCGTTGGATCACGGACCAGTACACCTGCCCGGTGGTGAGGTAGTTGGGGCGGCCGAGATCCTGATTTAAAAAGCGTTCGTAGTGACCAATATCTAGGTCCGTCTCCAGGCCATCCTTGGTCACAAAAACTTCACCATGCTCATAGGGATTGATGGTCCCGGCGTCCACGTTTAGGTAGGGGTCGATCTTTTGGAGGGTGACACTCACCCCGCGGGCCCGAAGAAGGCAGCCCAAGGATGCGGTCACCACGCCTTTTCCCAGGCCCGAGACCACACCTCCCGTGACAAACACGTACTTAGCCAACGTCTTCATTGTACGAATCCCAGGTTCTTGCACCAAACCGTTTGTCTCCCGTATACTCTGCCCAAAAAGGAGCGGACAAAATGGCCATCTTGCGCACCGTTTTGTTGGTCCTGTTTTTCTTGGACTGTTTTGTGCTGACGGCGCTGGTGCTCATGCACATGTCCGAGCACGCCACGTTGGGTGGCGCGTTTGGGGCGGGCATGTCGGCCACGGTCTTTGGCCGAGACGTGCGTAAAGATCCGAGGAAAATCGCCATCGGCTTCCTGGGCGGGGCGTTCTTCGTGTTGGGCGTGCTTCTCGCCGTGCTTTAAGGAGGAAACGTGCCGCTCCTTGATGTTCAAGAACTGCGGACTTATTTCTACACGGAGGACGGGGTAGTTAAGGCGGTGGACGGGGTGACTTTTCGTATTGAGCCCCAACAGACGCTGGGGGTTGTGGGCGAGTCCGGATGTGGGAAATCCGTGACGGCCCTCTCCATCATGGGGCTTGTCCCCATGCCACCGGGGAAGATCGTGGGCGGCCACATCCTCCTCCACCGCGACGGCCGCACCGTGGACCTCACCACCCTCCACCCCAAGGGAAAGGAGTACCGCTCCATCCGAGGAAAAGAGATCGCCATGATCTTCCAGGAGCCCATGACTTCCCTGAACCCTGTGTTCACCGTGGGCTACCAGATTATGGAAGCGATCATGCTCCACCAGAAGGTCTCCAAAAAAGAGGCGCGCAAGAAGGCCATTGAGATGCTGCGGCAGGTGGGAATTCCCGAGCCCGAGCAGCGGGTGGATGAGTATCCCCATCAGCTTTCCGGGGGCATGCGCCAGCGCGCGATGATTGCCATGGCCCTTTCCTGCAATCCCTCCCTTCTCATTGCCGACGAGCCCACCACCGCTTTGGATGTGACCATCCAGGCGCAAGTTTTGGACCTCATGCGCGATCTTCAGCGGCGGTTCAAGATGGCCATCATGTTCATCACCCACAACCTCGGGGTGGTGGCGGAGATGTGCCAAGAGGTGGTGGTGATGTATTTGGGGAAGGTCGTGGAGCATGCTCTCGTGCGCCCCCTTTTCCATGAGCCGAAGCACCCCTACACCCAGGGCCTTCTCAACTCCATCCCCTCTTTGGCCACGAAGAAAAAGCGGCTTGAGCCGATCAAAGGGGTTGTGCCTGACCCGTTGGATGCTCCGCCGGGTTGCCCATTCAACCCACGCTGCCCGCATGTGATGGAGATCTGCACGCGGGAAGTGCCGCCCCTGAAAGAGGTGGCCCCCAATCATCACGCCGCATGTTGGCTCTACGCATAAGGGGTGAGGAATGACGGTGAAGAGCGAAACGGTCCTCCTGAGGGTAAACCGCCTGAAGAAGTATTTCCCGGTGCGCCGCGGGGTCTTCCGCCGGATCGTGGGCTGGGTCAAGGCCGTGGATGAGGTGGACCTCTTCATCCGGGAGGGCGAGACCCTGGGCCTGGTAGGCGAGTCCGGATGCGGAAAGACCACGTGCGCCCGCACCATTCTCCGCCTCATTGAACCCACCTCCGGTGAAGTCTGGTTCCGCTCCAAACACTTCGGCCGGGAGGTGGACGTGGTGCACGCCGACAAAAAGACCATGAAGCTTCTGCGCCGGGAGATGCA
>JACIWM010000078.1 GCA_014360945.1 Candidatus Bipolaricaulota bacterium | reverse complement strand
GTAGCCGCGCGAAACTCCCTCATCGTTTGCGATTTTCTTCCGTTTGGATTTGATCGTTTAGCTTCGCTTTTCTCAGCTCTTACGGGAATGGAAGTCACGCCGGAAACCATGATGCTTGCAGGTGAGCGCATCGAGAATTTGCATCGCTTGATCAACCTTGCGCGGGGCCGAACGGAGGATACTCTTCCGGAGAGGTTTTTCTCTGAGCCCCATGAGGCTGGGCTTTTTGCCGGCCGCCCGTTCACCCGCGAGGATTTCCAACGCTGGCTTTCCGAGTACTATCGCCTCCGGGGCTGGGACGAAAAAGGCCGGCCCACCCAGGAGAAACTCTCCGCCCTAGATCTTCCCGGCCGTAAACTTGTGGACCTTTAGCCATGCAGCCGGGCCTGGGCTTCGGAGTCTTCCACGAACCGGTTTTGCTTAAGGAGGTGTTGGGATTCCTTTCTCCCCAGCCGGGGAAACTCATTGTGGATGCCACGGTGGGCACCGGTGGCCACGCTGAGGCCCTTTTAGCTCAGGGAGCAAAAGTGATCGGAATCGACCAGGATCCCGAAAGCCTCGCCCTTGCCCGGGATCGCCTGAAGGATTTCGGGGAAAACTTTCAGCCTGTGCGTGGGAATTTCCGAAAACTTCGGGAAATTTTGGGGAAGCTCGGCATTACCAAGGTGGACGGGATCCTTTTTGATCTCGGCCTTTCCTCGCTGCACCTTTCCCGGGCGGAGCGGGGCTTTTCCTTCCAGCACGATGGTCCCCTCGACATGCGCATGGATCCGGATAATCCCGTCACCGCCGCGGATTTGGTGAACGGCCTTCACGAGCGGGAGCTTGTCAGGATCCTTCGGGAATATGGGGAGGAGAAGCACGCGGAAAGAATCGCGCGGGAGATCGTGCGCAATCGTCCCATTCGCAGTACCGGGGAGCTAGCTCGCCTTGTGGCTCGCTGTTATCCGCCGGGAAATTATCGGATTCACCCGGCCACCCGCACCTTCCAGGCCCTAAGAATCGCCGTGAACGACGAGCTTTCCGCCCTTCGGGAGGCCCTGCCCCAGGCCGTGGAGCTCCTTTCCCCCGGAGGCGTGCTTTGTGTTATCGCCTTCCACTCCCTGGAGGATCGGATCGTAAAACGCTTCCTTAGGGAGGAAGCCCGCGCGGGAAGGCTAAAGCTTCTCACGAAAAAGCCGGTGCGGCCGAGTCCGGAGGAGGTGGCGCGCAATCCCAGATCCCGCTCGGCCCGACTCCGCGCGGCCCAAATGCTCGAGGTTCCCTCCGCATAAGCACCTCTGTCCTCGCTCGCCGGGTCAAATCTCTTAGGCTTGAACAGGATGTTCCGGGGCGAGTGGGACAGGACCATGGTTTTGGCCGTGCTCCTTTTGGGGATGCTCGTGGCCGGGCTTCTTTTCCTTTACCTCTGGCAGGGCACGGTACTTGCCAGACTTCGCGCGGAGCGGGCTGCCCTGGCGCTCGCCTTGGAAGAGCTCTCCCGGCAAAAGCTCTTTTTGGAGCACAAACTGCGCGAAGCCTATTCCTATGAAGTTTTGAAGGCGCGGGCGGAGGCCCTGGGCATGGGGCCGGTGGATCTTTCCCGGATTCATTACCTAGTGGTCGAGGATGACGATGACGATGACGATTAAGCGTGCCGCGTTTGTCTTCCTCCTTTTGGCCTTGGCGGGGATGGCCATTCTGGCCCGTCTCTTTCAGCTCCAGGTCCTGGAACACAAAAACTGGGCAGCCATGGCCCAGGCCATCCAGGAGGACGTGATCGAAATTCCTTCTCGGCGAGGAACCATCTACGACCGAAACGGGATCCCTCTTGCCTACGACATCCCCGCCTACTCCATCGCCGTGGACAACTACCACCTCACCAATCCCGAACTTTTGGTGGAGCTCCTCGTGCGGGAGCTCGGGATGGACCTTCGCGAGGCCGAAGAAAAGGTGTACCGCACCGGTTATTTCACGTGGCTTGCCCGCAACGTGGACTTGGATGTGGCTGAGCGGTTCCGAGCTATGGCCAAATTCCAGAATATCCGGGGCCTTCTCTTCTTCCCCACCTGGAAGCGCGCTTATCCCCAGGGCACCTCCGCCATCGAGGTGCTTGGCCTGGTGGGCGTGGATGGCGATGGCCTTTCCGGTTTAGAGCTTCTTTTTGACGAAGTTCTTCGCGGAAGGCCGCGCGTAGTGCGCATTTTGCGCGCCGCTGACGGCACCCCCTACGACCTTTGGGAAGAGGAACCCGGTTCGCCCGGTCAGGATCTTCGTCTCACCCTGGATTCCCGCATCCAGTGGATTTGCGAGGCCGAGCTCGATGAGACCTTGCGCACCACTCCCGCGGATCGAGGCTGTGCCGTGGTCCTCGATCCCCGCACGGGCGAGGTCCTGGCCCTGGCCCAATCGCCCCGCTACGACCCGAAAGACCCGGATATCGCCCTCCTCAAACCCTGGGCGGTTACGGACGTATTCGAGCCCGGCTCCACTTTTAAAGGCCTTGTGGCCCTGGCGGCGTGGGATCTGGGGTTGGTTTCGGAAACAGAGACTTTCCATGGATCCTCCCCGCGGATCGTGGCCGGCGTGGCTATAAAGAACGCGCAAAACAAAAGTTATCCGCCCCTGAATTTGCGGGATGCTTTGGCTCAATCGGTGAACACCGTGCTCGTGCAGGTGGCCCAACGGGTGGGCGCGCCCAAGCTTTATGAATATTTGCGGCGCATGGGGTTCGGCGAGCCCACGGGAATAGAACTTCCGGGTGAAGTGGCCGGCCTTCTTCGGCCGCCGGAGAAATGGACGGAAGTGGATCTCGCCGCAACTTCGTTTGGACAAAGCGTGGGGGTCACGGCCATCCAACTTGCTGCGGCCTACGCGGCCTTGTGCAACGACGGCATTCTTTTGAGACCTCACCTTCTTCCCGGCGAAGCAGAGGTGCGAGGACGCGTGGCCAAAGCCTCTTCCTGCCTGAAAATCCGGGAATTTTTGGGCTACGCAGTGAACACGGGAACCGGTTCTCCCGCGAAGGTCCCGGGGTTCAAGGTGGGCGGGAAGTCCGGGACCGCCCAGATCGCCATTCCCGGACAAGGTTATGTGCCTGGCCACATCACCACGGCCATGGCCGCCTTCTTCCCCTGGGACTCCCCTATCTACACGATCGTGGTCGTCTATCAGACCAGCAAAACCGAGGATTTTTGGAGCGGGACCACGGCCGTGCCCTCGGCGGGGCGCATAATTCGCGCCATGGCGGAGATGGGCCTCTCCTACCCGCCGGAGACCACGGCGCTGGGCCGATCGGGATAGGTCAGAAGGAGATGGCCGTTCCAGTCGTCCATGGCCCGGGCCACCGTCTCCAGGGCCAAGGAAGGGGTGTTGTTCTCCTGGGAAAGGTGGGCGAGGAACACGGTTTTCGCCCAATCCCGCAGGCTTCGCAGGGCCTGGGCGGCCTCGTCATTGGCCAAGTGCCCAAATGGCCCAAGGATCCGCATCTTTAGCGGCCAGGGATACGGCCCGGAAAGAAGCATCCCGAGATCGTGGTTTGCCTCGAACACCAGCTTTTCGCAGCCCTTCAGAGCTTCCATGACGGTGGGGGTAACCCGACCGAGGTCCGTGACGATCCCGATTTTTGTGCCATCGAGTTCAATCCTTAGTCCGGTGGGCTCGGAGGCGTCGTGGGAAAGGGGGATCGGGAAAAATTTGGCCCCAAGGAGTTCCAAGCCCGGTTGGACGGGAAGGCCTTTTACGCCCAAGGCCGCCAATGTTCCCGGGCTTCCCACAAGTTTGGCTCCATGGCGAAGGACCTGGTCCAAGCCCCGCACGTGGTCCGCATGCTCGTGGGTCACGTACACGTACCGCAATCCTCGTAAGGAAAGCCCGGCGCGATTGGCCCGGGCCAGCAGATCCCGCCAAAGAAGCCCGCAATCTACCAAAATAAGGCCCTCCCCCGTGTCAAGAAGGAGGGCGTTCCCCGAGGAACCGCTTCCCAAAACGCAGAGTTTCACCGTTCGTCGCGCCTGGTGAGGGCCTGCAGGATCTCCAGCGGGAGGGGAAACACGATGGTGTTCGTTTTTTCGGCGGAAATTTCGGTGAGAGTCTGCAGGTAGCGGAGCTGGAGAGCGCCGGGCGACTGCTGCATGATGGCCGCCGCCTCCCGCAATTTTTCCGCGGCCTGAAGCTCGCCCTCGGCGTGGATGACCTTGCTTCTTCGCTCCCGCTCGGCCTCGGCCTGCCGGGCGATGGCCCGCTGCATCTCCGCCGGGATCTTCACGTCCTTGATCTCCACGGTGATCACCTTCACACCCCACGGATCGGTGTGCTCATCGATGATCTTCTGGAGCTCGCGGTTCAGCCGCTCCCGCTCCGTCAGAAGTTCATCAAGCTCGGATTTGCCCACAATGGAGCGCAAGGTGGTCATGGAGATCTGCCGGGTGGCCTCGATGAAATCCAGCACTTCCACCACGGCCGTGGTGGGGTTCACCACCCGGAAATAAATCACGGCGTTCACGTGCACGGGCACGTTGTCTTTGGTGATCACCTCCTGCGGTGGCACGTCGAGGGTGATGGTGCGCAGATCGACCTTCACCATTTTGTCCACAAAGGGAATGATGAAGAAAAGGCCCGGACCTTTGGCGCCGATGAGGCGGCCGAGGCGGAAAATCACGCCTCGTTCATATTCCCGCACAATGCGGATGGCGCTGGCCAAAAACATCAAAACCAGCGCGACGAGCACAATGATCCAAAACGTCCCTGCCATGAGCACCTCCTTGTCCATACCATGGTAGCCGCCTACCATCCCTTTGCCAAAGGAGGAAAGGATGCAAAGGCCATTGGTAGCGGCGAACTGGAAGATGCACAAAACCTTGCGGGAGACCGAGGAGTACTTGCGCCGACTTTTGCAGCTAATTCCTGAGGAACCGCCGGTAGAGCTTGCTGTCTTTCCTTCGTTCACGGCCCTGGCCTTGGCGGCAAAGCTCTTGGAAGGAAGTCCTGTGGCTTTGGGCGCGCAAAACGGCCATCCCAAAAAGGAGGGAGCGTTCACCGGTGAGGTCTCCATGCATCAATTGGCGGATCTCGGGGTGAAATATGTGATTTGCGGCCATTCTGAGCGGCGCCACATTTTTGGGGAGTCCGACGAATTCGTGGCGGAGAAGGT
>JACIWM010000077.1 GCA_014360945.1 Candidatus Bipolaricaulota bacterium | reverse complement strand
GAGCGGTTGTAGAAGAACATAAACAAGGTTTTTCCTTTCAGGAGCTCGTGAGGCTCGCCCCGGATGAACTTGCGCTTGAGATCAAACGCGGTCTCCAGGATGGTCTCCAGCTCCTCCCGGTCGAAATCCATAATGGTGATGAAGTCCCGCCCCCTAAGATCCGTAGCCGCCATATTCGACCTCCTTTTTCTTTTTATGACGCGTCACCCATCACGCGTCACGGATTACTTGCGTTCCCGCACGGCCTTCCAGTGCGGCCGTGGCCTCGTTCAGGGAGGCGATGATCGCCAACTCCCCGCCGGCCTCTACAAACCGCACGCACGCCTTTACCTTGGGCTCCATGGAGCCTTTGGCGAAGTGACCCTCGGCCAGATATTTTTTGGCCTCGGATACGGTCATACGGGAAAGGGCCACTTCATTGGGTTTCCGGTAATTCAAGCGCACCCGGTCCACGTCGGTGAGGATGAGGAACACATGGGCGCCCACGTCCTCGGCGAGGCGCTCGCCCGCGAGGTCCTTGTCGATCACGGCCTCCACGCCCCGATAAGTTCCGTTTTCCTTGATCACGGGGATCCCGCCGCCGCCGGAGGCGATGACGATGGCCCCGTTTTCCACAAGGATGCGGATGGCTTCTTTTTCCACGATGGCCTTGGGATCAGGAGAGGGTACGACCCTCCGCCAGCCCCGTCCGGCATCCTCCACCACGTGCCAGCCCTTTTCCTCTTTAAGGCGCAAGGCCTCCTCTTTCGTGTAGAACGGGCCCACGGGCTTGGTGGGGTTCTGGAAGGCCGGGTCGTTCTTGTCCACGAGAACCTGGGTGACCACGGTGGCCACGGGGATATCGGGCCGGCCGCGCCGGGCCAAAACGTTGTGCATGGCCTGCTGGATCATGTACCCGATCATCCCCTGGGACTCCGCTCCACAAACATCCATGGGCATGGGAGGAACCAAGTGTTTTCCGGCTTCGTTCTGAAGAAGGATGTTCCCCACCTGAGGGCCGTTGCCGTGGGTGATGACCAGCCGCCATTTTCCAGAAAGGACCAGTTCCGCAAGCTGTTCCACGGCGTTGTACACGTTCTCCATCTGCTCCTCAAACGTTCCCTTTTGCCCGACCTGAAGAAGGGCGTTTCCGCCAAGGGCGACCACGACGGTTTTCTTCTCCATATGCCCAACCTCCTCTAGCTTTCGAGGTTTTCCTCGCCGTGTACGAGTTTCCACATCCGCACCCAATGGGCCTGCATGGCCTGGCGAGCCTTCGCTCCGTCCTTTTTGAACACGGCTTCCGCCACCCGCCGATGGAGGGAAGCCACCTCCGCGATGCTCTGCAAGTCCTTCATGTAGTACTCGCGGGTGAACTCCCGGTAGATCCGCTGGTCCATGGTGTTGATGAGGGGGGTCATGGCCGCGGCGAGGAGGGAGTTTCCCGTGGCCTGAACCAGCGCTAAATGGAAGCTTTTGTCGGCGCTGAAGTATTCGTCAAAACGCTCAGGCGTGGCCAGAGCCTCGAGTTCTTCGCAGATGGAAAAAAGGAGATCCACGTGGTCCAAGGTTCGGTTTTTTGCGGCCAATTCCGCCACGGCCGGCTCGAGGATCGTGCGGGCCTCCATGATCTCAAGGCAGCTTGCCTCGCTCTCCAAAAGGAAGAGGGCCTCGAAGGCCATGGACTCGCTGGGCTTTTTCACGAAGTTGCCGATTCCCGGGCGGGCCTCGATGAGGCCCACCGCAGCTAGGGCGGAGAGAGCCTCGCGCACGGTGGGCCGGCTCACGCCCATCATCTGGGCCAGCTCCGCCTCCGAGGGAAGCTTTGTGTCCACGGGGAAAACCCCCTCCTTGATGGCCCGCAAAAGCTGCTGGGCCACCTCGGTGGAGGCCTTGGTGGGCCGGATTTTTCGGAACTCCATGGCGGGGTTGTCTACCTGTCTGACAACATGGTAGCATTAGGACCCGGTCCTGTCAACTGGGAAAGGAGTGGTGATGATCGATCTCACCGTGCATGAGGAAATACGGCGGCGGAACGCCAAGCTCGCCCGGGAGAAGAACATCCTCATCCCCACCTTCCGGGAGATGCGCGACCCCCGCCTCATCCCGGATTGGGTGAAGCAGGAGCTTCGGGAAATCGGGCTTTGGGACCTCCATCCCCGGAATCTTTTCCGCATCACCTGGAAGAACGAGCCCGTTCCCAAGGGCGGCGGTTTTGGCAAGGTCAACTACATGATATTCCCGGAGGAGCTCACCGGGGTTCCCGCGAAAATCGTGGCCCTGGTGGGCAAATGGTTTCCCACCGGCGCGCACAAAGTGGGCGCGACCTTCGGGTGCCTGGCCCCACGGCTCGTCACCGGACAATTTGATCCCACCCGTCATAAGGCCGTCTGGCCCTCCACGGGCAACTACTGTCGGGGCGGAGCGTACGTGGCCAACCTCCTTGGCTGTGAGTCCATCGCCATCCTTCCCGAGGGCATGTCCAAGGAAAGGTTCGAGTGGCTGAGCAAAGTGGCGGGAGAGGTGATCGCCACCCCGGGAAGCGAGTCCAACGTGTGGGAAATCTTCATGAAGTGCAAGGAGCTCGAGAGAACCCGGGAAGATGTCATGATCTTTAACCAGTTCGACGAGTTTGGGAACCATCTTTGGCACTATGCTGTGACCGGGCCGGCCATGGAGGAGGTTCTCGCGGCGGAGATGGAGTCGGGCGAGCGCCTCGCAGGGGTGACCCTCACCTCCGGGTCCTCCGGCACTTTGGGCTGCGCCGACTACATAAAGGAGCGTTTTCCTCAGGCAAAGCTTGCCGTGGGCGAATCCCTGCAATGCCCCACCCTTCTCTATAACGGCTTTGGTGCCCACCGCATCGAAGGGATCGGCGATAAACATGTACCGTGGATCCACAACGTGCGCAATACCGACATGGTTATCGCCATCGACGATGAGGCCCCGATCTCCCTCATCCGGCTTTTCAATGAACCTGCCGGGAAGGAATACCTCGTGAAGGAGGGCGTTCCGGTGGATCTCGTGGAGAAACTAGATCTTGTGGGGATCTCTGGAGCGGCCAACCTCATCGCCGCCGTGAAGTTTGCCCGCTACTTTGAGCTCACCTCCCGCGACTGGGTCATCACCGTTCTTACCGATTCTATGGAGCTCTATCAGAGCAGACTGCGGGAGCTTCGGGAGGAGCGCGGCCCTTACACCGAACGGCAGGCGGCCTTGGACCATCACAGGTTCCTCCGGGGCCTTTCCACGGACTGGATGCTGGAGCTTTCTTATTGGGATCGCCGAAGGATCCATAATCTCAAGTACTTCACGTGGGTGGAGCAGATGGGAAAGAGCGTGGAGGAGCTTCTTTCCCAGTGGTACGACTGGCCCGACTACTGGGACCGCATCCACCGCCAAGTGGCCGAGATCGACGAGCTCATCGTGGAATTCAACCGCCTAGCGGGCTGGGAGTGAGTAAACGGGGGCGCACCAGGAGCGGTAGCGCGGTTCCTTTCCGCGCACGACGTGGTCATAAAGGTCGCGGAGTTTCTCGAAAATGGGGCCGGGCTTTCCGGCCCCAATTTTTCGACGGTCGATCTCCACCACTGGAGCGATCCCGGCCGCCGTCCCGGTGAGGAATACTTCTTCGGCCACATAAAGCTCCGTCCGGTCAATGGGGCGTTCCATCACAGGGATGCCCAGATCCTTGGCCAGGGTGATCACCGTGTCCCGGGTGATCCCTTCAAGAATGTTGGCGGTGATGGGTGGGGTGACGAGAACTCCGTCCCGCACGAGAAAGAGATTCTCTGCGCTTCCCTCCGCCACTTGGCCGTCCTCGTTGAGGACAATGGCTTCATCGAACCCGGCCAAATACGCCTCGGTCTTGGCGAGGGCGGAGTTCACGTATGCGCCGGTTATCTTGGCCCGGGCGGGGATGGCATTGTCCTCCACCCGCCGCCAGGAGGAGACCATGGCCCGGACCCCGCCCTCGGGAAGGTAATGCTTGAACGGCAAAGCGAAGATGGCAAGCTCACTTTCAAGGTTATGGAGCCGCACCCCGATCTCCTCGCTGGATTTGAAGGCGATGGGCCGGATGTACACGTCCTCGCAGAATCCCTCCCGACGCAGAAGCTCCACGGTGATGCGACAAAGGTCATCCACGGTGTAAGGGAGGTCGATGAGGAGGATCTTGGCACTCCGCAAAAGCCGGGCATAGTGGTCGGCCATGCGGAAGACAAAGAGCTCTTCCTCCTCAGGGTTCCAGAAGGCCCGGATTCCCTCGAACACCCCGGTCCCGTAGTTCAGGGCCGAGGTCATCACCGAGATCTTCGCCTCGGAAATTGGCCGGATTTCCCCACGAAAGAACGCGTATTTGTTTTTGCTCATAAAACCCCGCGTAAAACCTAAATGGCCGAGGTTCTTTCGTCAACAGGTTTGGGGATAAGCGGAAGGTATGGTACATTTGCTGGGATGAGTCACGAAATCCTGCGGCGGGCGGCGGAGGCTGTGGAAAAAGGGGAGGAAGCGGTTTTGGTCACGGTGGTGGCCGTGGAAGGGGCCACGCCCCGGGAGGCCGGGGCGAAAATGCTGGTCTTCTCCGACGGCCGCACAGAGGGAACGGTGGGCGGAGGAGCTTTGGAACACCACGCGATAACCAAAGCCCTGGCCCTCCTTCGCGAAGGAACGCGTACGTTTTTGGAGTCCCATGAGCTCCGAAATTTGGGCATGCTTTGCGGGGGGAAGGCCACGCTCTTTTACGAGGTCCTCCGGCCCGCTCCCCTTTTGGCGGTGTTCGGGGCCGGGCATGTCGGGCTGCTTTTGGCTCGCCTGGCCCGGGAGGCTACGCCCTGGCGCATCGTCCTCTTCGATGACCGGCCAGAACGTCTTTCCTCGTTGCCACCAGGTCTTGATGGCCAAGTCCTTCCCGGTTACCAGGAGATTCCCAAGCTTCCGCCCATCACCTACGCCGTAGTGGCCACGGAGACCCATGCCACCGATTTCCTTGTGGCCTACGAACTCCTTCGCCAGGAGCCGGGACCGGCTTATTTGGGGATGCTCGGCTCTAAAGCCAAGGCCGCGGAGATCAGGGCCAAGCTTTTGGAAAAGGGGATTGCCGAGGAAAAAGTGCAGAAGTTGCGGTGCCCGGTGGGGCTTCCTTTGGGCGGAAAGGATCCGGGTTCCGTGGCCATCTC
>JACIWM010000076.1 GCA_014360945.1 Candidatus Bipolaricaulota bacterium | reverse complement strand
TGGCCATCGCCTTTGCTCTCTTTCCGGCGGCGTTCGTCTTGGGAACCTCCTTCGATCCCGCCCAAAACCTGCGCACGGCTCGCATCATTCCCCTTAAGCCTACGTTCGAAAACTATCTTTACCTCTTTCGCGAGCGCCAAGAGATCAATTTCCCGCGCTGGCTTTTGAACACGGTTTATGTGGCCGGAATCACCGCCACTTTAGGGGTTTTTCTTTGCGCCTTAGGAGCCTACGCGTTCTCGCGGTTCCGCTTCCGCGGAAGAAGAGCGGGCCTTCTCACCATCCTCCTTGTCCAGATGTTTCCCCAAACCGTGGGCATGGTCGCCATCTACCTCATCCTCCAGACCATTGGAAAACAGGTGCCCTGGCTGGGGCTCAATACTCATCCGGGCCTGATCCTCGTGTATTTGGGCGGAGCCATCGGGTTCAACACGTGGTTCATGAAGGGCTATTTCGATACAATCCCTCGCTCCCTGGAGGAGTCAGCCATGGTGGATGGGGCCTCACCGTTTCAAGCGTTTTGGCGGATTGTTCTTCCCGTGGCCCGGCCGATTTTGGCCGTGGTGTTCGTGATCCAGTTCATCACCGTCTACTCCGAGTATCTCTTGGCGAGCCTGATCCTGAAGGGCATGGAAAAGTACACCCTCGCTGTGGGGCTCCAGCTTTTTATCGGGGAGGCGTACAACCGTCGGTGGGGAAGTTTTGCCGCGGCGGCGGTGATCGGCGCGGGCCTGATCCTCCTGATCTTCTACGCTTTGCAGTCGCAAATCATTTCGGGGCTCACCGGCGGCGCGGTGAAAGAGTGACCTCACCGCGCCAAAACCTTGGCCAGTTCAAAAAGCTTGGGATCGATGGGCTTTTTCTTCCCGGCCACCTCGGAAAGGGGGGTGGTGACCACCTCGCCTTTGATCTGTCCCACCAGGACCCCTTTTTCTCCGCGGGCCAGGGCCTCCACGGCTCCCGCGCCGAGAAACGTTCCTAAAAGGCGGTCGAATGCGCCCGGCGCGCCACCCCGCTGGACATGTCCCAAAACCGTGACCCGCAGCTCATAACCTAGCTTCTCCCGCTGGAAATACTCCGCAAGTTTCTGCGCGTTATATTGGGCTCCCTCGGCCACAACCACGATGGCGTGAGGTTTTCCCCGGGAATAGGCGTCCCGAATAGTTTCAGCCACGGCCTCGGGCGAAGTGGGAACCTCCGGGATCACCACGGCCTCCGCTCCCCCGGCGATCCCCGCCATGAGGGCCAAATACCCACAATCCCGGCCCATCACCTCCACCAAGAACGCGCGATTGTGGGAGGAGGCCGTGGTCTTCAGGCGATCGATGGCCTCCAGGGCCACGTTGAGGGCCGTATCCACGCCGATGGTGATGTCCGAGCCCACAAGGTCGTTGTCGATGGTGGAGGCCACTCCCACCACCGGCACCCCCTCCTGAAAGAGGGCGTAGGCCCCGGATTGGGATCCGTTTCCTCCGATCACCACCAGGGCATCGATGTTGTGTTTCTCCAGGACCTCCACGGCCCGGCGTAGGCCTTCTTTGGTTTTGAATTCCGGACAGCGGGCGCTGCCCAGAATGGTTCCGCCAAGCTGGATGATCCCGCCCACATCCCGGGCGCCCAAGGGGCGGAAATCCTCGGCCAAAAGGCCGGCATAACCCCGACGAACCCCCCAAATCTCCCAGCCTTGAGCGAGGCCGGCCCGCACCACGGCCCGAATGGCCGCGTTCATCCCCGGCGCATCCCCGCCGCTCGTGAGGACCGCTACCCGCCTAAGCATTTTTGGAGAGGATGTGCCGGGCCGCGAGAATGCCGGTGAGAGCAGCAAACACGATTCCCCGGGAGTGCCCGGAGGCATCCCCGGCCACATAGAACCCGGGAAGCTCCGTCTCCATGCCCTTCCGCACTCGGTAGCGCGTGTCGTAGAACTTGATCTCCGGCGCGTAAAGGAGGGTGCTTCCGGAGTCCACACCCGGGATCACCCGGTCCAGCATGGAAAGGGCCTCCACCAGATCCACCACCACCCGGTGAGGAAGAGCCATGGAGATGTCGCCGGGCGTGAACTCCTTTAGGGTGGGTTCAATGGGCACGCGGCGGATCCGCTCCAGAGTGGATCTCCGTCCCTGCCTCAAATCCTTCAGCCGCTGAAGAATCGGCCTTCCTCCGCCGATGGTGGTAGCGAGCTTCGCGATGGCCCGGCCGTATTCGGTCGTGTCCTCCACGGGATCGGTGAGCTCAATGCGCACAAGGAGAGCAAAGTTGGTGTTTTGTGTTTTGTGCTCGTTTTCCGCGTGGCCGTTTACGAGGACGAAATCGCCGTGGTCCTCGGCCACCACGAACCCGCGGGGATTGGTGCAGAAAGTGCGGACCATGTCATCGTAGGTGGGGGTGCGAACCCGGAACTTCGCGTCGTACATGATCTTCTCGATGGGAGCATAAATTTCCGCGGGGAACTCCACGCGCACGCCCACATCCAAGGGCCCGAAATCCGGGCCGATCCCCAAAGCCCGGGTCACCTCTCTTAGCCAATAGGCTCCGCCCCGGCCGGGCGCGGCGATCACATACCGGGCACGGATCTTCTCCCCGCCAAGATCCAAAGAGAACCCGGAATCCTCAGGCCGCACCTCTTGGACCTTGGTCTCCAGGCGGAACACCACACCTTTTTTGAGGAGGTCCTGATAGAAATTGTCGATGACTTCCCGAATTTTTCCCGTGCCGATGTGGCGTTGTCGGCCGGCGATGAATTCCACCCCGGACTCCGCCGCCACCTTCTTCAGCTGGGCCAGGGCCTCCTCGTCCTCCCCGGAGTACTCCGGGGGAGCGCCGTATTGGGTGAAGGTCTCGTCCACGTAGCGAATGAGTTTCTCCGCTTCTTCTGGGCCCAAGCCCAGGGCCTCCGGCTCGCCGCCGATGCGGGCCGTGAGGTTCAGTTTCCCGTCGGAGAAGGCGCCGGCTCCGCCCACTCCACAGGTGATGCTTTTTCGCTCCCGCGGGCTTTTTCCCTTCTCCAAAACGATGACTTTAAGTCCGCTGAAGGCGAGCTCTCGGGCAGCGAAAAGCCCGGCCGGACCAGCACCGATAATGGCCACATCCCAAATCATTAGCACCCCTTTTGCCAAATGAAAAATGCTAGCGTCTTCTTCACCTCGTGCAAGTGCAGGTTGCAAAGTATGCTTTAGTTTATGCGCATCATCAGTGGGGAAAGGCGCGGCCGAAGGCTCGTCCATTGGAAGGCCGAAGGAATTCGCCCTCTTCGGGATCGCGTGCGCACGGCCCTTTTCGACTCCTTAGGGGATTTTGTGGTCGGCGCGGAGGTTTTGGATCTTTTTGCCGGAACGGGCGCCGTGGGTCTGGAGGCCCTCTCCCGCGGGGCCAAGCGCGCCACCTTCGTGGACTCCTCCCCGGAGGCCATCCGCATCATCCGGGAGAATGCCGCGAACCTTGGGTACGCGGAGCAGACGGAGACGATCAAAGGGGACGTGTTCAAAGCCGTAAAAAATCTGGTGCGGCGCGGGCGGCGCTTCGATTTGGTGTTCATCGGTGCTCCATATGAGCCGGGGCTTGCCGCCGAAGCCCTGCGGGCCGTGGCCGAGGCCCTCCCCCTCCGCCCCGGTGCATTGGTGGTGGTGGAAACTTTCCACAAAGAAGAGTTGGGCGATTCCTTTCCGCCTCTTTCCTTCCAGGATTCCCGCGTCTATGGGGAGACACGCCTCACCTTCTTTCGGTTTGGCCCAGCAGAGAAGAACCGGTAAACTTCGGCCCAACCATGGCGCCCCTCATCCTTCTCACCAACGACGACGGGTATCTTTCCCCTGGGCTCCATGCCCTGCGCCGGATGCTGAGCGAGCTTGGGGAGGTTTGGGTTTTAGCTCCGGAGAAGAATTGGTCCGCAGCCTCTCGAACCCGGGTCTTTCACAAACCTCTTCGGGTCTATTCCGCCCAGCTTCCCGATGGCTCCCTGGTCCACGTGAGCAATGGCTCCCCTTCGGATTGCGTTCTTTTGGCGGTATTGGGCTTGGCCCCACGCCGGCCGGATCTGGTGGTGGCGGGGATCAACGCCGGCGCCAATCTCGGAAGGGACGTCACTTACTCCGGCACCGTCTCCGCCGCCATGGAGGGCGCCCAAGCCGGGATTCCCTCCCTCGCCGTTTCCCTGGACGTGACCGGTGAGCCCGAGGAAAGCCCGGATTACGAGCAGGCCGCACGTGTGGCCCTGCGCTTGGCTCAGGAGATTTTGCGCAACCGACCGATCCCGTCCGGGATTTGCCTCAACGTGAATGTTCCCCGCGGCGTCCCCAAAGGGATCAAAGTCACGCGGCTTGGCGGGAAGATCTGGACGGAGGAGCTCGTGCGGGGGAAGGACCCGCGGGGCCGAGATTTCTTTTGGTTTGCCGGGGAAATGCAGATCACCCCGCCCGAGGGCGAGGAGGACACGGATATCTCGGCCGTGCTCTCCGGCTACGTCTCCGTGACCCCGCTTCATCTGGATCTCACCGCTTACGAGGCCCTGGAGCCCCTCCGCTTTTTGGAGGAGCTGCGCCTATAATTTGACGTGGAAATTCGCGTAGGCTGTTGCGGCTGGACGAATCTTAGGCCCAAAGATTTCGCCGAGGATTGGCAAAAGAAGTACAAGCACCGCCTGCAGCTTTATGCCGCCCTCTTCCCCCTTGTGGAGGTGAACTCCACCTTTTATCGCCTTCCCCGCCTCTCCACAGCCCAAGGATGGCGAGAGCTTGTGGACGAGGTGAACCCGGATTTCGAGTTCACCGTAAAGGTTCACCAGGACGTGACCCATAAAGACCGGTTTCGCGGGGAACTTTCCCGCCGAAGTTTTGCCCAGTCGGCAGAGGTGGCCCGGGCTTTGCGCGCAAAAATTCTCCTCTTGCAGTGTCCGGCCTCTTTTTCCCCTTCTTCCGAAAACGAGGAGGCTTTCCGGCGGTTCCTTGAGGAGATTGAACGGGACGAATTCATCCTTGTTTGGGAACCCCGGGGCGGCTGGGAAAAGGAGGCCAAGCGCGTGCAGGAAATTTGTGCCGAGTATGATCTCGTGCACTGCACTGATCCGTTCAAGCTTTTGCCGGCCTGGACCAAGCCTTTTGCCTATTTTCGCCTGCACGGGGCGCCGCCGGGAACACGCATGTACCGCTACACCTACACCGATGCGGATCTCCTTGAGCTACGG
>JACIWM010000075.1 GCA_014360945.1 Candidatus Bipolaricaulota bacterium | reverse complement strand
GTAAACGACGCAAAAGCCAAAATAATAGTCACAGCAGACGGAACCTACAGACGAGGCAAGGTCATCGAACTCAAAAAAATAGTCGACGAAGCAGTCTTACGCTGCCCAACAGTCCAAACAACAGTTATCCTAGAACACACGGGAATACCAATAGAACTATCAGATATAAGTGGAAAAGAAGTCCTATTCGATAGTATAATAGAAGGAGAAGACGCCAAATGTGAACCAGAGATAATGGACGCCGAAGACCCACTATTCATACTCTACACCTCAGGGACCACAGGCAAACCAAAGGGCGTAGTCCACACAACAGGAGGGTACATGGTAGGAACCGCAACCACGACCAAAATGGTATTTGACATACACGACGACGACATATTCTGGTGCACAGCCGACATAGGATGGATAACAGGCCACAGCTACATCGTATACGGACCACTGCTCGTAGGCACAACAACAGTAGTATACGAGGGCGCCCCAGACTATCCAGACCCGGGAATCTGGTGGAAGATAATAGAAGAACATGGTATAACAAAATTCTACACCGCACCTACAGCAATAAGGCACCTAATGAGATTCGGTGACAAATACCCCAGACTCTACGATCTATCCAGCCTAAAAATACTAGGAAGTGTTGGAGAACCAATAAACCCAGAAGCATGGATATGGTACTACAAAAACATTGGCAGAGAAAAATGTCCAATAATGGACACATGGTGGCAAACCGAAACAGGAATGCACCTCATATCACCGCTTCCAGTCACACCATTAAAACCGGGATCAGTCACCAAGCCACTCCCAGGAATCGAAGCAGAAGTCGTTGACAAAGACGGCAAACCAGTACCCCCAGGAAAAGGAGGGCATCTCGTAATCAAAACACCATGGCCCGCCATGCTAAGAACACTCTACAAGGATGAAAAACGCTACATTGAAACCTACTGGGAAAACATACCCGGAGGCGTGTATACAACAGGTGACATGGCCCGAATGGACGAAGACGGATACATATGGATACAAGGAAGGTCAGATGACGTGCTAAACATAGCAGGACACAGGATAGGGACTGCAGAAGTTGAATCAGCCTTCGTATCCCACCCAGCAGTCGCTGAAGCAGCCGTAATAGGAAAATCAGACCCCGTCAAAGGGGAAGTTATCAAAGCTTTCCTCATACTCAAAAAAGGCCATAATTTAAACACTGCCTTAATAGAGGATCTTAAAAGGCATGTAAGACACGAACTAGGACCTGTAGCAGTCATTGGAGAGATGGTCCAAGTCGATAAACTCCCAAAAACAAGAAGTGGTAAAATAATGAGGAGGATACTCCGAGCCAAAGAAGAAGGACTAGAACTAGGAGACACCTCCACACTAGAAGAATAAAAGGTGAAGAGAATATGGGACAAGAAACCGTGAGTATAGTTGATAAAACAGCAAACCCGGCTCCACTAGGACTGCTGGGCTTTGGGATGACCACAGTCCTATTAAATGTGCATAACGCTGGGTTAATACCCATAACGAGCATGATACTCGCCATGGGATTCGCCTATGGTGGGATAGCCCAGATATTGGCATGTGCAATGGAATATAAGAAGGGTAACACCTTCGCGACGCTCGCCTTCGGATCCTATGGACTATTCTGGTGGTCACTAGTATTCCTATTAATGGTGCCCCAGCTAACCATCCTCAAAGTTATGGGCACACCAGTTCAGGCTGCTGATCCAGCATCAATGGCAGCATACCTATTCATGTGGGGACTATTCACCCTAGTGATGTTTATAGCAACTTTAAGGTTAAACAGGGGCCTTCAAGTGATATTCATAAGCCTAGCGATACTATTCTTCTTACTTACCATCGGTGAACTAACAGGATCTAAGCTCATAACAATGATAGCAGGATATGAGGGCATATTCACAGGTGCGAGCGCAATCTACGTGGGACTGGGTGAAGTTATAAACGAAGTCTATGGAAGGGACATCGTACCACTCTAGAGTCCCACAACATTTTTATTTTTCGACCCCCCCATTTTTTTGGATGTTCATCCAGTAAATAGCTCATTTTATAATCCGCAATGAAACGAAGTCCACCCTCTGTTTCGAACTTTATGTTCTCATCACCGGAGGTATCCCATGTTCATTCATCTTTTTTTATTGATGTCAATGATGTGACATTATTGTTTCGTCATCATATTTTTGGGGCCTCTACAATAACAACGTTATTCTTTGCGTCGGGCTATGGCAGCGAATATGCCTATGAAACATAATATCGCGAATATTGAAAAAGAGACATGGGTACTCTTCAAGAGTAAATGGTAGTTCGCGGGTATTATTCTAACTCTTCCAAGGATGACGGCAAATATGAGCGTTACGATACCTATACTGAAGCTTTGGCCGATAAGTCTCATGGTGCTGACTGTGGCAGAGGCTATACCAAAATATTTTTTCTCCACTGAACTCATGATAGCATTGGTGTTAGGGGAAGAGAATAATCCAAATCCGACGCCGAGAATTATAAGTGAAATAAATATCATACTCACGGGCGTGGAAGCGTTAATGAAGGTTAAAGTAAAAAGTGCAGTGGATATTACAGCCATTCCCAAGCCTGCGAGTTTCTGTGGGTCGAATTTGTCGGATGCTCTTCCAGCTAAGGGTGCTACTAGGGCCATTAGAACTGGTTGGGTTACCAGGATGAAACCTGTTATATTGGGTGTTAGGCCTTTGATATATTGAAGGTAGTAGCTTAGTAGTAGTGAAACACCGAAGGTTGCGCTATAGTTGATGAGTG
This sequence comes from Candidatus Bipolaricaulota bacterium, assembly GCA_014360945.1. Classification (GTDB taxonomy): domain Bacteria; phylum Bipolaricaulota; class Bipolaricaulia; order Bipolaricaulales; family Bipolaricaulaceae; genus DTER01. The sequence goes on along the minus strand of JACIWM010000075.1, from coordinate 2,463 downwards.
CGGCTAGGCTTGAAAAGGTGAAGGTGAAGTTTTTGAATAGTCTCAGGTTAAAGACGGGGCTTGAATTGTTCAATTCTATCCAGACAAATAATGATGCTATTAGGATACTCCCTATGAGTAACATGTAAGCTGTCTTATCTGGTAATATGGAAAATCCATATATTAACAGGAAGAGGAATGTGCTATAGGATATCGAACCTCCAAGGTCGAACCTTTCACCCTTCGCATCGGCCCAATCTTCCTTGACCCTTGATATTATAAGGATTACAAGGAGTGTTATAGGTAATGTTACAAGGAATATGCTCCTCCACCCGATATAGTGTGTTAAGGCGCCTCCAAGCACCGGCCCGAGGGATAGGCCAACGTATACTGCGGCGGTGTTGATACCGATAACTTTACCCCTTTCCATTGGAGGATAAACCCTTGTGAGGATTGCGAGGCCTGTTACAAACATCATTGCAGAGCCTATACCTTGTAACAGTCTGAATATTATGAGGTATATGGCATTTGGAGATAACGCGGAAAGTAGGGATGATATAAAGAATATGATATTCCCATAGACGAATATTTTTTTCATCCCTTTAATTTCAGATAGTCTTCCGAAAGGTACTGCGAACATTGCAGCGGCTAGAAGATAGGCTGTAGGGATCCAAGTTTGTAATATGGCATCTATCTGGAATTCCCTGCCAATAACTGGCAAGGCCAAATTAATAGAAGAGCCCATAAATGGTGTTAAGAAAGATGAAAGGGTGGCGGCTAATAAAACATAAAGTTTCAGGGATCTTTCCATAGGACTTCACACTCCCCAATTAGAACAATTATTTATGTTTTTATAACTTGGATAATAATAGATTATCATCCATTTAAATATATAGTATGTAAAAAAATTTATGGGGAATAGAGTGGTGCTTCCATCCCTGCCATTTTAACACCAGTGAGGGCAGAAGCTTCAAGGTTAAGCGCCCTAAGGTCGTCTTTTTCAAGTTTGCTTACGTCAGTGTTCCCTGCCTGCTGCGTTAACATGGAAAGTTCTTCTGTCATGGCCTCGATGTATCTTGCAACCCGTTTTCCGCCTTCAACATAATCCAATCTTTTCCTAAATAGCGGGTCTTGGGTTGCGATACCTTTACGACAAGTTCCAGCGTAACACATTTGACAGACCCGGCATCCAATGGCCACGAGAGCTGCTGTCCCAATATATACTGCATCTGCACCTAGGGCTATGGCCTTTGCAACATCTGCACCGCTCCTTATTCCACCAGCCGCCACGAGACTGACCTCTTCGCGGAGGTTAACCTCCTTAAGAGCTTCATCAGCTTCTACTATTGCTGCTATGGTGGGTATGCCTGCATGTTCTGTTACCACATCTGGTCCGGCGCCTGTACCTCCCTGCATGCCATCAACGACAACAATGTCAGCCCCTGCCTTCGCAGCTATTTTAACATCATCCCTTACTCGCCCAGAAGTAAACTTGACCATTATAGGCACTCTCCAATCTGTTATTTCCCTAAGTTGTGATATTTTCATGCTAAGATCTTCTGGGCCAACTATGTCCATGTGTCTTGCGGGGCTTAGAGCATCTGTACCTTCTGGTATCATCCTTATCCTTGAGACTTCCCCTGTAACCTTCTCTCCTAGTAGGTGTCCGCCCATACCAGCTTTCGCACCTTGGCCTATTTTGATTTCAATGGCATCTGAATTGTTTAGGTATGCTGCTGATACTCCAAATCTACCAGATGCATATTGTGCGATGAGTTTTGAGGCGTATTTTCTCTCTTCTGGTAGCATGCCGCCTTCGCCTGTGTTGGTGGCTGTCCCGGCGAGTGTGGCCCCCATGGCCAATGCTATTTTGGCTTCTTTGCTGATGGCCCCGAATGACATTGCGGCTATCATTATTGGGGTGTCGAGTTCTAGGGGTTTTTCCGCATATCTGTCTCCTAGTATGACTTTTGTGTTACATGGTTCCCGGTATTTGTCTATGGGTGGTCTTGAAACTTGTGCTGGTACTAGGACCAGGTCGTCAAATGTTGGTATTCTGCGTAGTGCGCCGCATCCTCTAACCTTGTAAGTGCCCTCCTCTGATTTTCGCTGTATTTCGGTGAGATCTGTTAGTGACCATACATTTCTCCTATCCTCTGCGACAGCATTTACTTCTATAGCATTATTGGGGCACATTTCTTCGCATATACGGCATCCTACGCAATTTTCGTGTCTTATGGGTTGTGGTTCTCCGTTTATTACCTCATAGACTTCGTGTGGACAATTGTTATAACATGAGAAGCAGCCTTTGCATTGTTCTTCGTCTCGGTTGTCGCAGAGGTACCAGCAACAACCTGGTCTGTTGAAGTTTCTTTTACATATTTCAGCTTTCCTTTCAACTTTGAAGGGCAATTAGGATCCTCCCATTGCTTTGAATATTGGGCAGGCTGAATATTTAGTGCCAGCTGCCTTCACAACATCTTC
>JACIWM010000074.1 GCA_014360945.1 Candidatus Bipolaricaulota bacterium | reverse complement strand
CGCCCGCACTGCTCTACCCACGGAAATCCCTTTGGATATCCTCACCGGCCTCATCGGCGTTCCCGTCTTCTTCCTCCTTTTCATGCGGCAAATAAGAAAAGGCGGGGGGTGGCGATGAGCCTCGTAGCCCGGGAGATCTCCTACTCCTACGTGCCGGAAAAGCTCGTGCTGGACGGGGTCAGTCTGCGCGTGGACACCGGAGACGTTTTCTTCCTCCTTGGCGCCAACGGAAGCGGGAAAACCACGCTTTTGGAGTGCCTCTGCGGCGTGCGTTTCCCGCAAAAAGGCGAAGTTGTCGTGGACGGGGTAGCTCTTTCCTCCCTTTCCCCGCGGGAGCGGGCTAAACGCATCGCCTATGTGCCGCAATTCCCGGAAGCGGTGTTTGCCTACACTGTGGAAGAAATGGTGATTTTCGGCCGTGCTCCCCGTGTGGGCCCGTTCGGCCAACCAGGAAAGAAAGATTGGGAAAAGGCAGAGAAAGCCTTAGAGCTCGTGGGTCTTTGGGCCCTGCGGGGACGAGCGGTGAACACCCTAAGCGGAGGCGAGCGTCGGCTAGTTCTCATTGCCCGCGGCCTCGTCCAAGAAGCACCTTATCTTCTTTTGGACGAGCCCGACGCCCATCTGGACCCGGCGAACCAGCACCGCGTTCTTTCCGTGGTGAGAAATCTCGCTAAGCAAGGGTTAGGAGTGGTGGCCACCACTCACAATCCTAACTCTGCCCTCCTCTACGGAAAAAGAGTGCTTCTTCTGAACTCCGGAAAAACTTTGGCCGCGGGAGAGCCTTCCTCTGTGCTTTCCCCGGAGATCCTCGAGAAAGCCTACAGTATCCCCTTCCGCGTTTTAGGGGATGGTGCGGGGCTTCGGGCCTTCCTTCCCCGCGTGGATTCGGCCTAGCTTATCGGAAGTACTTGTCGATTTTTGCCAAGTACTCCTGAGCCTTTTCCTTAGCATGGCGATTCCAAAACGGCCAATTTGCCATAGGTGCTTCAAGGACGTGGTTAAGAAGTTGCTCAAAAAGGGCGCGGTCCTTGGCGCGCACGGCGTACTCTTTCGCATAAGCCACGTAGTTCTCGAGGTAGGTGGGGTCAAGCTCGATGGCCCATTCGAAGTACCGTTTGGCCTCAGAGAGCTTCACGCCAAAGAGGATCCCGTAGTCGGAAAGGTTGGCGAGGAGGGCGCCGTAAGCCTGGGGGGCGGATCCGCCCATGTAGGCGGGATCCAGTTCCATGGCGCGCTCGTAGATGATGCGGATCTTGGGGAGGGCAAAAAACGCGGAGAACGGGTTCATCTTTCCCAGGAGCTGTCCCCACCCGTGGCCGAGCCAAAGGAGAGCCCGAGCATCCGTGGCGGAGACCACAAACGCTCGAAATTCCTCGTTGGAAAGTTTCAACACGTCATCAAGGCTGGAGAGGCCCAAGGCTTGAGAGGCATAGTCCGCGGCCTTTCGCCAGCCCGGCTCCTCCTCTTCCTCAGGCTTCAGCACGGCCCACTCGTACCAAAGCTGGGCGAGCCTGATGAGAAGCTCACGGTCTCCCGGAGCTTCCGCAAGCGCCCGCTCATAAAGCTCGATCGTGTGCTCCAAAACCGGAAGTTGATAGCGCTCCGCGTAAAGGCTTTCCGCTTGCCGCACAAGTTCCCCAGGATCAGCCCAGGCTAAGACCGCGAACAAAACGGCAAGCACGATAGCTACGACGCGCATCGTCCTCCTTTCGGCGGAACTTATGTGCTGCACAGAACTTTTTGCCATCAGGAAAACGTAGGAGATCCTGGTCAAGCCCGGCCCAGCTTTTGAGCGCCCTCCAAGCCACGGGCGCGGAGGTCCAGGTCCAGGGCTCGGAGACCAAACCCAAGCTCAGCGATGCTGAGGACCCCATCATCGTGGATGCTTTGCCCGGAGGTTTTGCGGTGTTGGGCCTTTGGGTGAGCACCGCCGGAGGCTCCCTCCGCGCAACCGTGACCTACGATCAGCCCAACACCTTCGTGTGGCTGTGGATCGTGCCCGTTCCGAACTTTTGGAACGCGGCCATGGCCTGGTCGCCTTGGCCCGGCGGCGGGATCTCTGTAGCCCTTGACCGGCCCCAGACCTACCAGCCCCTCACCCAATGGGGCGACGCACCGGTGCCTGGGACCCTTTTCTTCGTCCTCCTCATCAAGTGGGACATGAGTCCCTGGCCCTTTCCATACGTGCTTTCTCTCTCGAACTAGCAGAATTGCCAGAGGAGAAAGGGGGCACTCCGTGCCCCCTTTTTTCTTTGCCTTGAGGTACCATCGCGTAGATGACGGAGATTCGTCCTGGCGTGCGTTTGACCGGCCCATTTTGGCCGGAGCCTGTAAAGGTCATCCAAGTTCAGGAACAAGGTGGCCTTCTGCGCTTGGTGGTCCTGGGCGAGGCCTCCCAGCGGTTCTACGGCGAATGTTGGCTGCGCCCGGAGGACCTGGAAAAAATCTCCGTTTCCAAGCCGGAAGCACCGGACTTCTCCGGGAATCCCACAGCCTTGTTCTTAGGAATTGAGGCCAGGCGCATCCGTTTAAGCCACCAGTTTGATCCGTTACATGCCCTTCACGTCTCCATGATCGACCCTCTTCCCCATCAGATCGACGCCGTCTATTTCCACATGCTTCCTAAAACGCGACTGCGTTTCCTTTTGGCCGATGACCCCGGCGCGGGAAAAACCATCATGGCCGGTCTTCTTTTGAAGGAGCTCAAATATCGGGGCCTTGTGGAGCGGATCCTCATTGTGGTGCCGGGTCACCTTCGCGACCAATGGCTTCGGGAGCTCAAGGAGAAATTTGGGGAAACCTTCCGCGTTGTGGACAGAGCCTTCCTTCAGAACGCGTACGGGCAAAACCCGTGGCGAGAATTTCCTCAAATCCTCACCTCAATGGACTTCGCCAAGCAGGAAGACGTCCTGCAAACCCTAGCCGACGTGGAATGGGACCTGGTTATCGTGGACGAGGCCCACAAACTCGCGGCCTACCGGTACGGCGAGAAAACGAAAAAGACTCAGCGCTTTCGCCTGGGTGAGGTTTTGGCCCAGAACTCCCGCATGCTTCTGTTTCTTTCGGCCACGCCCCATCGGGGCGACCCCGAGAATTTTCGGCTCCTTTTGGCCCTCTTAGACCCTGATCTTTTCACCAAGGCCGAGCTCATCGAGGAGGCCGTGCGGCAGGGCGAAAATCCCCTTGTTCTTCGCCGCTTAAAGGAGGACCTGAAGACCATCGACGGCATTCCGCTCTTCCCGCCCAGGCACGTGCATACCGTGGTTTTCACCCTTTCCCCGGAGGAGATGGAGTTCTACTGGGCCCTCACCCGCTACGTGCAGGACCAATTCAACCGCGCCTTGGACGCCGAACGCCGCAACGTTCAATTTGCTCTGGTTCTTCTTCAGCGGCGGTTGGCCTCCTCCCTTTACGCGGCCCGCAAATCCTTGGAACGCCGAAAGGACCGCCTCCAAAAGCTCTTGGAAAAAGGGGAACTTTTGCAGGTACGGAGCGAAATCGACGAGGAAGAGATTGAGGATCTCTCCGAGAAGGAACGCTGGGAAAGGGAAGAGGAGCTTCTCTCCAAGCTCACCGCCGCTCAAACTTTAGACGAGCTGCGAGAGGAAATCGCCGCCCTGGAGGCCCTTATCGCCCGCGGTCGGGAATTGGAACGCGCCGGTGTGGAAACCAAGCTCAACGAGCTTCGGAATCTCCTCATAACTTTGGCGCAAAACCACCCCGGCGAAAAACTCGTGATCTTCACGGAATCCCGGGACACATTGGAGTATCTTGCTGCCCATTTGCGGCGCTGGGGCTACGCCGTGACCGTCCTTCACGGCGGCATGAGCCTCGAGGAGCGCATTCGCGCTGAAGCCGAATTTCGCGAGCAAACACAGATCCTCGTCTCCACAGAGGCCGGAGGCGAGGGCATAAACCTCCAGTTCGCCTCCCTCATGATCAACTACGACCTTCCCTGGAACCCCAATCGCTTGGAGCAGCGCATGGGCCGCATTCACCGCTACGGCCAACAAAAGGAGGTGCACATCTTCAACCTAGTGGCCGGAGGAACTGTTGAGGGCGAAGTCCTGCGCCGCTTGTTCCAGAAACTCACGGAGATCCGGGCCGCCATGGGCTCGGACCGCGTATTCGACGTGATCCAAGAGGTGCTTTATGGCCGCTCTCTGGCCGACCTGATTTTGGAAGTGATCGCCGGCCGGCGCACCCTGGACGAAATCGTTCGGGAAATCGAGGCCATTCCCAACACCGAAGCCATTGCCCGCATTCGCGCCGCCACCGCCGAGGCCTTGGCCACCCGCCACATCGACCTTTCGCGCATCTTGGGCGAGGAACGCCGGGCCAAGGAGAACCGGCTGATCCCCGAATATGTGGAGGCCTTCTTTGAAAAGGCTGCGGAGCATTTGGGAATTCGTGCCAGAAAAGGCGAGGACGGGCTTTGGCGGGTGGGACCTGTGCCCGCCTGGCTTCGCAACCGCTCCGCCGACTTTCGCGCCCGCTTTGGAGAAATCCGCGAACACTACCGGCGGCTTACCTTTCACAAGGACGAGGCCTTGAAAAAGGGCGGGGAATTCATCGCCCCCGGGCATCCCCTGTTCGAGGCCGTTTTGGAAGAGATCCTTCACCGCACCGCCCAGGACTGCGAAAAAGGCGCAGTCTTCCACGATCTCCTGGGACGCCTTGCCGGCACAATTTTCTTCGTCGAAGCCACCGTGGTGGATGGAAACGGCGAAATCGCGGGAAAACGCGTGCTCAGCGTCCTTTCTCGGCCCGATGGAAAGCTCGAACCCATCCATCCCGCGATCCTTTATGACCTTGAGCCACGCGAAGGCCCCGTCCCTTGGGATCCGCCCGATCCCGAACGCATCCGGGCCTTCGTGGCCGAGAGTTTGCTTCCCCGATTCTTTGCGGAAGTTCAAGCCGAGCGTGAGCGCCAGGCCCAGATCCGCCGCCGCTACGGCCTAAAATCCCTGGAAAGCCTCCTCCTTGAGGCCGAAGGCCAGCTTTTGGATTTGGAGACCCGGAGAGCCGCGGGCGAAGAAATCCCTCCAGTGGTGTTCGAGCAAGCCCGGAAGAAGCGGGAAAAAATCGAACTTCGCCGAAAAAATCTCGAAGAGAGAATCCGGCGCGAGACGACCCTCATCCCCGGAGAGATCCGCATCGTCGGCATCTGTGCTGTCCTTCCCGCGCCCGTTACTGCTGAAGAGGAGCTTACGCCCGATCCGGAGATGGAGCGCATCGGGATGGCGGCCGTGCTTGCCTATGAGCGGGCCCAGGGCCGGAATCCCGTGGACGTTTCCCAGGAGAACCTGGGCTACGACGTGCGTTCGGAAGGGCCGGAGGAGGTGCGGTACATCGAGGTGAAGGCCCGCGCCAAGCCCGGCCCGGTGACCCTCACCCAGAACGAGTGGTTCATGGCCCACCGTCTGGGTCCGGAATATTGGCTTTATGTGGTCACCCTTGAGCCCTCCGGACCGAAACTTTGGTGCATTCCCAATCCTGCTCG
>JACIWM010000073.1 GCA_014360945.1 Candidatus Bipolaricaulota bacterium | reverse complement strand
ACAGATACAATTACCGAGACACTACACCTTTTGAGCGTTGTTTTAACGGAAAAAGCAAAAGATTCCCATAGGAAAAGCGTCGTGTAGGTTTTCTGGACGGCTATAATAGCGGCGCAAGGAGAAAGCAATGGTTGCGCAAATTCTTTCTGGTCAAAAGATTGCTGCCCAAGTTTATGCCGAGCTAAAGGAACGCATCGATCGCCTGAAATCCCACGGGATTGTTCCAGGACTGGCCATGGTTCGTGTGGGCGAAGATCCAGCTTCCGTTTCCTATATGAAGCAGAAGGAGAAAATCGCCCAGAAAATGGGCATCTATTCAAAGTTTATCGTGTTTCCAGAGGATACCTCTGAGGAGCGCCTTTTGGCGGAGATCAAAAAACTCAACGATGATTCCAAATTCCACGGGATCATCGTGCAGCTTCCCCTTCCTCGCCACATCGATCCCCGCAAGGTCATCGAGGCCATTGATCCCCAAAAGGACGTGGATTGCTTCCACCCCCTAAATGTGGGAAAGCTTCTCATCGGCGAACCCTACCTTCTTCCGTGCACCCCGCACGGAGTATGGCAGATTCTCCTACGGAGCGGCTATTCTCCGGAGGGAAAGCACGTGGTGATCTGCGGCCGCAGCAACATCAGCGGGAAGCCTCTTTTTGCCATCCTTATCCAGAAAAAAGCGGGAGCTAACGCCACCGTGACCGTCTGCCACACCGGGACTCCGAACCTCGCGCATTTCACAAGGCAAGCGGACATTTTGGTGGCGGCCATGGGCTCGCCAAAGGCCATCACCACTGACATGGTGCGTGAGGGAGCGGTGGTGATCGATGTGGGCGTGAACAGGGTTCCCGATCCCACGGAAAAAACGGGCTTCCGACTGGTAGGAGACACGGATTTTGAGGCCTTGTTGGAGAAAGCGGAGGCCATCACCCCTGTTCCCGGCGGAGTGGGCCCGGTGACCGTGGCCATGCTTATTTGGAACACGGTCACCGCCTGCGAGCATCAGGTGAGGCTAAGTTGAGAAAAACTATTGCTAGTCTTGCCGTGAGCGAATCGGACTCTTTCGTTCTCCCATTGGACGTCACTAATTTTCCCTAACCATCGGCCAAGCCCTTTTGGATATAAACTAACTTGCCCGCGAAAACAGAACATTCTGCAGAGCGGCCCTGATCATGATCCAGTAGGTTTATACGCATCAGTTGCGACAGACTCATGTAGTTCAGAATGGGTGACGAGAGGCAAGCGTCTCTGAAAGGATTTTCTCGTCGACATGACAGATATTGCGCGGCTGGAGCTCTTTTCCCTCCTTTTCAACGGAACTGAATCACTTTTCACATCCCTTTAGCCTGCTGGACTGGGCGGAGGCCGACGAAGGCCACAAGAACTCCGAATGTGGCAAGCCCGGCCACAGGCAGGAACACACCCAGGTAGCTTCCCGTTAGGTCCCGCAGAAGCCCGGAGAGAATGTTTCCTAGGATGGCGCCAGCTCCGTACGCGGTAAATACGATTCCGTAGTTTCGGCCGTAATTTTCCGTGCCAAAGAGGGTGGCGGTGGCTGTGGGCGCGATGGCCAACCACCCGCCCAGGTTCATCCAGAGTATCCCAAAGCCCAAGAAGTACAGAGCGGTGTTGTCTTTTCCAAAAAGGCCCAATGCTAAGGAGGAGAGGAGGATGAGACCGAAGGAGAGGATGGCCGAATAGCGCGGGGTAAGACGGTCGGTGAGCCAACCGAAAAGCGGGCGTCCGAAGGCGTTAAACACAGCGAATATGGAAACAGCCACGGCGGAAAGGGTCTGGGAAAGGTTTACCACCTCCCGGCCAAAGGGTGCGGCGATCCCGATGGCCATGAGCCCAGAAAGACAGCCGATAGTGAACGTGGTCCAAAGGGCGTAGAACGCGGGCATGCGCAGCATTTCCCGCGGGCCAAGTCCTTTTCCAGCTTCCGCTTTTCCACCCTGGCTTTTTGGAGCCGAATCACTGGGAGGAAAGCGCAGAGGAAGGGCCAGAAGCACCAAAAGCCCAAGGAAAACGGCACCGAGGATGGTGAAGGTGCGCAGCGGTCCTACCGTGGAGATTAGGGCGTTCATGATAGGGGCAGTGACAAGGGGCGAAGCACCAAAGCCCATGACAGTGAGACCTACGGCCAGTCCCCGCCGATCGGGAAACCATCTGCTGGCCACGGCGATGGGCGCCCCATAGGCCAGGCCCACGCCAGCCCCAGCGATCACTCCGTAAAATGCGGTCAGGGCCGCGATATTTGGGGAAAATCCAGCCAAAAGCCAGCCCGCGCCCACAAAGAGCGCTCCAAGAATGGAGACTCGGCGCGGTCCCCATGTTTCCAAAAGGCCTCCGGCTAAGGCCATGGCTCCGGCGAACACCGCCAGGAAGACCATGAACGGAAGCCCGCTTAAGGTCGCGGAAAGGCCCCATAAGGCCTCTAAGGGCTTCCGAAATACGCTAAACGCGTAGATCGAGCCCATGCAAAGATTGGCCAAAAATCCCACCCCAACCAAAAGCCAGCGACTGCGCCTTTGCTCCAGGACTGAAGCCATCAATTCCTCCTTCCTATGGCAATTGAAAAAACCTGTGCTCACGCTTTTCTTCCAAAGAATCCCGTGCCACAAAAAGCAGTATAGCCAAAGCTGCAAAGCTTGGCGAGAAGGTCCAAGCTCTGAGGGCCTTGAATTCCAGGCGATGCTCACCCTGAACGACATGCCATGCCCCCTTGTCATCAAAGAAGCAAAAGCCACAGGTGCTAAAGGAAGGAGATTGGCGGCTTATTCTCTAAAATGAAGGGGAGTGACCCTATCCCCTTTGGCCGCCATTTCTGTTGCTTGTGCTGTTATTCTTTAAAGCCGTAACAGAAGATAACCTGAGCCTTTATTTTGTCGAAGGTTTCCAGCACTTCGGCGTTAACAAGGTGTGCCTCCATGTGGATCTCAGGCAAGAGTTTCACAAGCTCTGAAATCCGTCAACTCATGGACCGAAGGCTCAGCGAGCGCATGCGGCTTCCAAAATGTATCCAAGGGAAGCCGTTCCTTGCAGAAATAGGGAGTCCTAGGATGATCGGATATAACGGATTGGGTGTAAGCGATCCTCATAAATAGTAGAGGTCGCCAATCTCCTTTATGCTAGCATAGGAAGATGAGTGAGCCGAGGCAGCAGACAAAGTTGCAGAGGTGCTTTACTTTGGCCTAGCTTGAGGGACTGGACATCTTCCGCCTCCGGTAGCCCGACGTTCTGTGTTCGTGAAACTTCTGTCTCTTTCGACAAAAATTGCCATAAGAAAAATAATATGCGCCAGTTGAGCTCGTTTGAGCTAGTTCCCTTTAGAGACAGATTGTGTACAATCCTGAGGCTTTTTGGGTTCTGGTCTAAAATGAACGATTTGGACGTGCCGTTCCTGCGCTTCTTTGAACACAGGGTTTTTCATGTGGTAGAAGAGGTTATTCAGAAGATAAAGAAGGCCCAAAACCCGGGGATAGGAAAAGACATGCATAGAAGCGATGCACACCTTAGGAAGGTTCGTTGCGACTACCAAAGCATGCGTTTGATTCCCCTGGGGTGGGAAAAGCGCGGTCCAAACATTTTGGGAGTCACCGGGATTTGAAAGGAGGGGCAATGCCTTACGATCCTACGGTTTTGGCGGACTGGCAGATTGCTGCGGAAGCGGAAAAGAATATGCCCACCCCCGAGGAATGGGCGGAGAGATTGGGCTTGCGCAAGGACGAGATCATTCCCTACGGCCGCATTTGCAAACTTGACTACTTAAAAATTTGGGAGCGCATCAAAAACCGACCAAACGGGAAATACATCGATATCACGGCCATCACTCCCACCCCTCTTGGGGAAGGGAAAACCACCACCACGCTCGGACTCATTGAAGGCTTGGCCAAGCGGGGGAAAAGCGCGGGCGGATGCATCCGGCAACCATCCGCCGGCCCCACGTTCAACATCAAGGGCACGGCCGCCGGCGGAGGAAACGCCCTCCTCATCCCCATGGTGGAGTTCTCCCTTGGCCTCACCGGCGATATCGACGCCATAACAAACGCTCACAACTTGACCATGGTGGCTCTCACCGCGCGGCTTCAGCACGAGTTCAACTATTCCGACGAAGAGCTGGCAAAGCGGGGACTGCGCCGGCTGGATATCGACCCAAGAAATGTGCAAATGCGTTGGGCCATAGATTTCTGTGCCCAGGCCCTGCGGCGCATCATCATCGGGCTCGGGGGAAGGAACGACGGATTCATGATGGAATCGGGATTTCAAGTCTCCGTCTCTAGCGAACTCATGGCCATTTTGGCCATCGTTAAGGACTTAAAGGACTTACGAGAACGAATCGGAAAAATTACGGTGGCCTACGATAAGCGTGGGAACCCTGTGACCTGTGAGGATCTGGAGGTGGCTGGAGCCATGGCCGCCTGGATGCGCAACACCATCAACCCCACCCTCTGCTGCACCGTGGAGTACCAGCCCGTTTTGGTCCATGCCGGGCCGTTTGCCAACATCGCCGTGGGCCAGTCCTCCATCATCGGCGACCTTTTGGGCCTGAAGCTTTGGGATTACCACGTGACGGAATCGGGGTTCGGTGCGGACATCGGCTTTGAAAAATTCTGGAACGTCAAATGCCGTTTAAGCGGCCTTGTTCCCAATGTGGCGGTGATCGTGTGCACCGTGCGGGCCCTGAAAATGCACGGCGGTGGGCCCCGGGTCGTGCCCGGCCGGCCTCTTCCCGAGGCCTACAAAAAAGAGAACCTGGAACTCGTGGAAAAAGGGGTGGCCAACCTTTTGCACCACATCGGCATCGTGAAAAAGTCCGGAGTGCATCCCGTTGTGTGCATAAACCGCTTCGCCACCGACACCGAGGCCGAGCTTGAGCTCATCAGGCGCATCGTGGAAAAAGAAACGGGCGCGGCCTGTGTAGTGAGCGAGCACTGGCTGCGGGGAGGCGAAGGCGCCTTGGAGCTGGCTGACGCTGTGATCGAGGCCTGTGAAAAGCCCGTGGATTTTCGCTTCCTTTATCCATTGGAGATGCCGTTGCGGGAGCGGGTGGAGCTCATTGCCCGCGAGGTTTACGGCGCCGACGGAGTGGTATGGACGTCGGAAGCTGAGGAAAAAGCCAAGGAATTCGAAAAGAACGCGGCTTTCCAAAACTTTTCCACCATGATGGTCAAGACCCACCTCTCCCTTTCCCATGATCCGAACACAAAAGGTGTGCCCAAGGGCTGGAAGCTTCCCATTCGGGATATCCTCATCTTCACCGGCGCGCAATTCCTCTGCCCCATGGCCGGGGACATCACCCTCATGCCCGGCACCTCCTCGGATCCGGCCTTCCGAAGGATCGATATCGACGTGGAGACGGGCCAAGTCAAGGGTCTGTTTTAAGCCAGCGCGGTTCAGAATAGATGTTGAAGCGTTTTCCCCGCAAGAAGCCGATGAGGCCGAGGTTGTAACGGCGGGCCAAATTAATGGCTCCCAAGAAAGCCGCGCCCGGAGAAACCACAAGGGGGACC
>JACIWM010000072.1 GCA_014360945.1 Candidatus Bipolaricaulota bacterium | reverse complement strand
TTCACCTCTTAACTATTTTACCTTTTATTATAACATATCTTATATTTTTCGATTGGCTTCTATTAATAAGTGAAAGATAGGGGTTCTTGGATAAGGATTCAACTATTATAAGATCTGCTTGGAAACCCTCAGCTATGCATCCTATTTTTTTGTCAAAGAATCTGTGAAAGTTTGTTGTCACCATCTTCAAAACTTCCCTGGGATGGAAATAGCCCCCTTTAAGGGCTCTTGTAACCTTTAGGGTGTATTCCATTTCCCTGAACATGTCTGGCGCGTTAAACATTATATTATCGGTTCCCAAGAGCAAGTTAACATTCTTATGTATCTTTGCTATGGGTGGTATCCCTGTTGCTAGCATCCCATTTGATCTTGGACATGCGACAATTGTAGCTTTATTCTTTGAGACTAGTTGGAGGTCCCCTGGGAGTGGGTTGGTAAAATGTACAAGTAAATGGAATCCTGCATCTATGGCCCTTTGCACTTCACTTTTACCTGTCTTTTCCACTGAGAATCTCTGAGCTTTAATACTTTCGGCTACGTGGATTGATGCTATTTTATCCCATTTTTCACATTCTTCCACGATCTTGTGAGCTGTTTCATCGGTTATTTCGCCGAATCCGCTCGGACCTATCCCATCAGCGAATCTTAGAAGTTTTATTATCCTATTTTTCAACTTTGTCGTGCTTGGGTTTTCCTCTAAAAAGATTGGGTCCCTTCCTAGTATGATTGAATTTATAGGCAAACCTTTTAGTGCGTTTTTAAGTAATTTTATGCCCTTTATCCCCCCCTCCCTATAGTCTATGAAGGTTGTGGTACCAGTGGATATCATTTCTATAATGGAAGCCCTAGTAGCCTCCTTGATTTCCTTGTCTTTTGCGTTCTCGAGCATCTTATGTTTCAATCCCATTGGGGGTTTCACTATCTCATCTAAACTTTTACCATCACCCAAGTCCTTTAGGATGCTGTCGGCAGTGTGTACATGTGCATTTATAAACCCAGGGGCTATGATGCACCCTTCTGCGTCTATTTTATGATCTGATGGGATTTTTTCCCTACTTATCTCCGTTATTTTACCATCTTCTATTGCAATATTCACCCTTTTAGGGTCTAAATCCATACCTTCTAATACAATACCATTTTCAATAACGAGCATTTTGAATCCCTGAAAAAAACCTTGAAATCCCCACATTCTATGGGGTGGATCCTACACTAGGATGCATGATACTCATTGAGGGATTTAACCGTTATTTTACCCATTTTAACAGCTTCTATGGCGTTTAAAGCCGCTCTTGCACCCGCGAGTGTTGTGACATATGGTATTCCCAATTCTATAGCCATTCTCCTTATGATGTATCCGTCATCGGCTGATTGTTTACCAGAGGGCGTGTTTATTATAAGTCCCACTTCACCAGAGAGTATGGCGTCTTTTATGTTAGGCGAAGCTTGGCTCACCTTATTTATAACTTCCACCTTTGAGATGTTCTTCACAGCCTCCGCAGTGCCGCGTGTCGCTATAACTTTGAATCCCAGTTCCTCTGCTTTTTGCACTATGTCTGCTATTTTTGCCTTGTCAGGGTCCTTAACACTTATGAAGATTTTACCTTCTACTGGCAATTCCATATTGGCTGAAAGTTGTGACTTGTAATAGGCGAGGCCGAAGTTTTCATCGATACCCATGCTTTCACCGGTAGATTTCATCTCGGGTCCAAGGACTGAGTCGGCCCCTGGAAGTTTAATGAATGGGAATACAGATTCCTTAACCGCCACGTGGTCTATTTCTTTTTCTGAAGTCAAGCCCATTGATGATAATTTTTCGCCTAGCATGAGCTTCGCGGCGACTTTTGCCAGTGGCACTCCTGTTGCCTTGCTCACGAAAGGTACTGTCCTGCTCGCCCTGGGGTTGGCTTCGAGTATATAGACTGGTGGGTCTTCATTGGCTTTAACAGCATATTGTATGTTTATTAACCCCACAACCTTTAGTTCTAGTGCAAGTTTTCTTGTGTAATCTTTTATGATTTTTATTATATTCTCTGGGATGGTCTGTGGTGGCATGACACATGCCGAATCTCCTGAGTGGACACCTGCTTCTTCTATATGTTCCATGATCCCCCCTATGTAGACTTCTTCGCCATCGCATAATGCGTCGACGTCAACTTCTATGGCATCCTCTAGGAATTTGTCAACGAGTATTGGATGTTTTGGGGAAACTCTGACAGCCTCTTCCATATACTCTTCAAGTTCTTTTTCGTCGTAGACTATCTCCATTGCCCTCCCACCGAGGACGTATGATGGTCTTACAAGCACTGGGTATCCTATTTTTTCAGCGACGCGTCTGGCGTCTTCGAATGATTTTGCTATACCATATGGGGCTTGGGGTATCTTCAGTTTTTCCAAGACCTTTGTGAATCTTTCACGATCTTCAACTTTGTCAATGCTCTCATGTGGCGTTCCAAGTATCCTTACCCCTTCTTTTGCGAGTGGAACTGCGAGGTTAATTGATGTTTGGCCTCCGAATTGGACCACGACTCCGTCTGGTTTTTCTTTGTTGATTATGGCTAGCACATCCTCTAGGGTTAAGGGTTCGAAGTAGAGTTTATCTGATATGTCATAGTCCGTACTTACTGTTTCTGGGTTGTTGTTTACCATTATTGTTTCGAATCCTTCCTCTCTGAAGGCCATGGTCGCATGGACACAACAATAGTCAAATTCTATGCCCTGGCCTATCCTTATGGGCCCTGATCCTATTATTAGGACTTTTGGTTTCTTTGAAACCTCCACCTCATCTTCCATGTCATAGGATCCATAATAATATGGTGTTTTGGCTTCGAATTCGGCGGCACAGGTGTCAACCATCTTATATACTGGTTTTATATCATGCTTTTTGCGTAGGTCACGTATTTCCTTTTCTTTTAAACCTGTAAGTTGGGCTATTTTCTTGTCTGAAAAACCCAATCTTTTGGCCCTTTTTAATGTTTTGGGGTCTATTCCCCCCCTTTTGAGGGACTTTTCAAACTTTATTATCTTAAGTATTTTGTATAGGAAGAATTTATCAATCTTTGTAAGTTCATAGACTTTATCAATGCTCATCCCATTTTTTAATGCTGTGTATACTTGGAATAATCTTTCATCGGTGGGATTGGCAAGGTCGCCAGTGGTGAATGGAACTTCTTCAAAACCATATCTTCCAATATCTAATGATCTTATAGCCTTATGCAAGGATTCCTCCATTGTCCTGCCGATAGCCATGACTTCTCCTGTGGATTTCATCTGGACCCCAATGTGCCTGTCTATTTCCCTGAATTTGTCGAATGGCCAGCGGGGTATTTTAGTCACTACATAGTCTATGCTTGGTTCGAATGAGGCTGGTGTTTCTTTTGTGATATCATTTTGTATTTCGTCGAGTGTGAGGCCTATGGCTATCTTGGCAGCTATCTTGGCTATGGGGTAGCCTGTTGCCTTGGATGCTAGTGCACTGCTCCGGCTAACCCTTGGATTCACTTCGATGACTTTATATTCCCCTGTCTGAGGGTGCACTGCGAATTGTATGTTACATCCTCCCTCGATTTTAAGGGCTCTTATTATCTTGAGGGACGCGTCTCTGAGCTTTTGGTTTTCTTCATCACTTAGTGTCTGGGCTGGTGCAACAACTATACTCTCACCTGTGTGTATGCCCATTGGGTCTATGTTTTCCATGTTACAGACGATGATGCATGTGTCATTTTTGTCCCGCATAACCTCGTATTCGAATTCTTTCCAGCCTAGTACTGATTGGTCTATGAGGACCTGGTTTATGAAGCTCATTTCAAGGCCTCTTGTGACCACTTCCTTGAGTTCTTCTGGGTTGTGGGCCACTCCTCCACCAGTCCCTCCTAGTGTGAATGCTGGTCTCACGATAACAGGGTAACCTATCTCTTTAACGGCCTCTAAGGCCTCTTCAATTGATTCAACAGCCTTTGCCTTGGGTACTGGTTCGTTAAGCTTTTTCATGAGGCTGTCGAAGAGGTCTCTGTCTTCGACGTTCCTTATTGTCTCAATGGATGAGCCTATGACCTTAACATCTTCTAGTGCCCCTATTTGTGCTAGTCCTGTTGCAACGTTTAGGCCTGTCTGTCCACCCATAGTTGGGAGTAGAGCGTCTGGTTTTTCCTTTTCTATAATCTTGGCCACTATCTCTGGTGTTAATGGTTCAATATAGACTTTATCAGCCATCTCCATGTCTGTTTGGATCGTTGCTGGGTTTGAATTGACTAGTATTGTCTTAACACCCTCCTCTCTCAGGGCTTTACATGCTTGGGAACCTGAGTAGTCGAATTCGGCCGCTTGTCCTATCTGGATCGGCCCTGAACCTATTATAAGCACCTTTTTTATGCTTTTATCCCGTGGCATCTGTGATCCCCTAATATTCTTTCATTATCTTCACGAATTTGTCAAAAACGTTGTATGTGTCATGTGGTCCTGGTCCGGCTTCTGGATGGTATTGGACGCCCATAATGGGTAGTTCTCGATGTTGTATTCCTTCAACTGTCCCGTCATTAAGGTTTAAGTGGGTTATTTTGATACTTTTTTCGTCTGTTGATTTTGGGTCTATTGCAAAGCCATGGTTTTGTGATGTTATGGAGACTTCTCCCGTTTCTAGGTTTTTAACTGGTTGGTTGGCTCCTCTGTGTCCGAATTTCATCTTGTATATTTTCGCATTGAATGCTAATGCTATTATTTGTTGACCAAGGCAGATCCCGAATATCGGAAGCCTCTCTGATAACCTCTTAACTGTTTCTATAGCCTCTTTGACCCTTGTTGGGTCTCCAGGACCGTTTGATACTAGTATGGCATCAGGGTCATATTCCAGTATCCTATCTGGGCTTGTATTATATGGTAGAAGGGCCACGCTAACCTCCCTTTCCAGGAAGGCTTTTATTATATTGTTTTTTGTTCCGCAGTCTATTATAGCGATTCTATTGTTGTGTTCTTCATGCAAAATCTTAGGCTCCTTTACGGAGACTTTATCTACAAGATCTAATTCACGTATGTCTGGTTGTTCCATGGCCAATCTTAGAAGTTCATCATCATCAATCTCCTCAGTCGCTAGAGCCCCCTTCATGGTCCCTTTTTCCCTTATTTTTATTGTTAGGGCTCTTGTATCAACACCACTGATTCCAGGGATCTCATATTCTTCTAGGAAGTCTGAAAGTGTCTTTTCCATCATGTGATGTGATGGCCTTTTGCATTGTTCCCTTACAATAAGTCCCTCTGCTTTTATACCATCTGATTGGTACCATTTACTTGATATACCATAGTTTCCCTGGAGGGGATATGTTAACATTAAAATTTGGCCCTTATATGATGGGTCGGTGAGTGCTTCAACATAGCCTGTCATACCAGTTGCGAATACGACTTCTCCACTTTTAACTGTTTCGAAACCGAAACCCTCACCCTTGAGTAGGGTTCCATCCTCCAGGGCAAGCTTAGCTTCTTTAACCATTAGATCACCAGTTTTATAGTTCTTTTTTCATCACCACTGCATCGTCACCATTCTCATAATAATGTGGTATCCTATTCTCTTCTTTAAACCCTAGGCTCTTATAAAATTTTATAGCCCCTACATTTTTCGCCCTAACCTCTAATTTAACAATATTAACGCCAAATTTTTCAAAAATGTCTATTGCCGCTTGTACAAGCCTTGTTCCGAATTTTCTGCGGCGATATTTCTTGTCAACTGCTAGTGATATGATATGTCCCTCATTTTCAAACCTTATCCAAAATATAATATACCCTACAACCATATTATCTTCTTGGGCAACGAGAAA
>JACIWM010000071.1 GCA_014360945.1 Candidatus Bipolaricaulota bacterium | reverse complement strand
CGAAAAAATTTGAGGAGTTCCCGCCATGCCACATAAGCCGCGTCCACAATGATCATCGCCGCACCCTCCTCTGCAGGATCCTGGTGCGCACATGTTCCTCGCGGCTGACCTCGGCTTCCCGAATTGCTCTCCCCGTGTAGTGGAGGTACACATCGTCCAAGGTGGGGCGCTTGAGCCGCACGGAGTCCACCTGGATTTCGTGGGCGAGGGCGAGTTGAACAAGCTCGGGAATCAGGCGATCGCCGCGCTGCTCCACCCAAATCCAATGAATCCCGTCCGGCGAGGAGCGCAGATCCCGCACGCCAGGCAAGGCCCGGATGGCCGAAAGCAGTTGGGGCACACGGTCGTCCGCGGATGCGAACTTAATAGTTATCACGTCCCCACCCAACGAAGCCTTGAGCGCCCCGGGCTTATCCAAGGCCAGGATCTTCCCGCGATCGATGATGGCCACTCGATCGGAAAGCTCGTCAGCCTCCTCCATATAGTGGGTGGTGAGGAAGATCGTCATCTTGTGCTCTTCACGCAGTTTACGGATGTACTCCCAAATGGCTGTTCTCGTCTGCACATCCAAGCCCAAGGTTGGTTCATCCAAAAACAGGATCTTCGGCCGATGGATGAGGGCGCACGCGATATCCAACCTTTTGAGCATGCCTCCGGAATAGGTCTGAGCTAGATCATTTCGGCGCTCCCAGAGGCCAAAAAGGCGGAGGACCTCCTCGCCCCGCTTGCGGATCTCCTCCCGAGGGAGGTGATAAAAACGCCCTTGCAGATAAAGATTTTCCCAGCCGGTGAGGTGATCATCCACCGCGGTCTCCTGGGCCGCATAACCGATGCTCCGTTTGGCCACGCCTGGATCCCTACTCACATCCATTCCAAAAATCCTGATTGTCCCCGTGGTAGGCCGAAGAAGACCAACGATGCACTTTATGGTGGTGGACTTTCCCGCGCCGTTTGGGCCAAGAAACCCAAAGATCTCCTGCTCGTTTATGTAAAAGGAAACGCCATCCACGGCGCGGATCCCACCACGGTAAATCTTCACGAGGTTTTCAACGGTCACCGCTTCCATCACCTTCACCTCCAACGATGGCCTCCAGTTCCTGGGTGAGCTTTGGCAAAAGCTTGGAAAGCTCGGAAATTTTTCCGGTTGTTGCGGCTTGGGCTAAGAGGCACAAGAACCGGGAAAGATCAGGAATATTTTTTGTGGCTAAGGCGGTAAGGGTCAGGAGGGTTTTCCACTCCTCCTTCCCCTTTTCCAGCCTGGCCAATTCCTCTTGGCCCGGGGAAGTTAAACGCCAGCGGCCGCGGCCTTTTCCCTCCCGCACGATCAAGCCTTGCTCGGCGAGGGTTCCCAAAAGTGGGTAGAGGGAGCCGGGCGAAGGACGCCAGCCCAAGCGACGTTCAAGCTCCTTAGCCAAGGCATAGCCCGTGCGCGGCTCCTCCGAAAGGAGACGCAAAACCCAGTACCGCAGAAACCCTCGCCCCACCATATATCGGATCCGACCGATCGAAGCCGAAAGTTTACCCAGGCCAGCCCCCAGGGCAAGGCCGGAGTTAGAATCTCCTGTGAAATCGCGACTTTATTTCCGGTTTCCCGTGCGCGAGCGATACTTGGCTGTGCGGGCCCTGTTGGAGCAGTGGGCCGAGGAGCAGGGCGACCAAGTCTCAGGAAAAGAGGTCCTGGTGAAACCCAATTGCGTCTCCGCCCAAAGGGAACTCGCCAGCACCCATGCCGATACCGTCCGGTCCGCATTGGAGGTTCTCGCCCAGCTCCGCCCAAAGAAACTCATCCTCGGCGAGGGTTCAAGCGAGGATACTCTTCGGGCTTTCAAAAACTTCGGATACCTCAAATGGGCCGAAAGATTCGGGGCAGAGGTTTTGGACTTAAACCAAGATGCCTACGAGATCCGCAACGTCCATGGAGAAAACGGCGAACACATTCCTGTGCGCATTTCTAAGACGGCCTTGCGCAGTTTTCGCGTGACTTTAGCCAAACAAAAGACCCATGACTGTGTGATCGTGACCCTGGGGATGAAAAACCTCGTCGTGGGAGCTATCCAAAAGCCGGACAAGGTCAAAATCCATCAAGGGTACCCCACCATCAATCTGAACCTGGCCCTCTTGGCCAAAGAACTTGCTCCACATCTCACGGTAATTGACGGAGTGGAGGGAATGGAGGGTGATGGACCGGTGCATGGTGATCCCGTGTCCCACGGGTTTGTCCTGGTGGGAAGCGACCCGGTGGCGGTGGATGCGGCCGCGGCCACCCTCATGGGCTTTTCTCCCGCAAGAATCGGGTACTTGGTATACTGTGCCCGCTTCGGCTTGGGGCAATTAGATCGGGAGAATTGGGAAGTGGTGGGTGATTCCTTGGAGAAAGCCATAAGGCCCTATCGGCCGCATAGGAATTACCGGGAGCAGCTCAATTGGGAGCTGGAGCCTGCGGTTTTAGAAAAATATGGGCTTGCTTGAGGAATTTGGGGACTTTCGCATAAACCGCCGGGCAGAGGTGGATCCCTTGCTCAGAGAGGTGCTGGAGCAAGCTCTTTCTGAAATCCACGAAATCCTCGTCGCCCATGGTCGGCCGTTCCGCCTGCGGGCCCTGCTCACCCGGGAGGGGGAATACCTCCTGCGCATGGAAGTGGCCTACCAAGATCGGGAGGAGCGCGACCGGCTTTGGGATGAAGCAGCCCAGGCCCTGGAGCGGGCCCGCGCTGGGCGGCCCGTGCACATCTTGTGTGGCATCGCCCGGTTGAACCCGGAAAGCTAGCCATGGAACTTCCCCGCTCCTTCGGCATCCTCCTTCATCCCACAAGCCTTCCCGGCCCTTGGGTCTGCGGCGTTTTGGGCAAGGAGGCCCGGGCGTTTTTGGACTGGCTTAGGGAAGCAGGAGCAGGGTTCTGGCAGGTTCTTCCCCTTGGCCCCACCGGGTTTGGAGATTCCCCCTACCAAAGTTTCTCCGCGTTTGCCGGAAACCCCTATCTCATTGACCCGGAGGACCTCATCCGCCGCGGATGGCTGGCGGAAGAAGAGCCGCCCAAGATCCCCCAAGAGCGGGTGGACTATGGCTTTCTCTATCGCTGGAAGTGGGACCTCCTTCGTCGGGCTTTTCAGGGCTTTCTCAGACGGGGCGATCCTGAGGAGCGTCGGGAGTTTTCGCGCTTTTGGGAGAAAGAAAAAGAGTGGCTTTGGGACTATGCTCTTTTCATGGCCTTGAAAGACCGGTTCGGCGGCCGGCCTTGGAACGAGTGGCCCCCGGAGTTTCGCCACCGCAAGGCCTCAGTCCTCGTTGATTTCGAAGAGGACGAAAACGTGCTTTTTCACGCCTGGACCCAATGGATTTTCTTCCGCCAATGGCAGGAGATTCGAAACTGCGCGCACAAACAAGGAATCAAGATCATCGGAGATATCCCGATCTTCGTGGCCTATGATTCCGCGGATGTTTGGGCTCACCCTGAACTTTTCGAGCTCGATTCCGAGGGAAGGCCCACGGTGGTGGCCGGAGTGCCTCCGGATTACTTCTCGCCCACCGGCCAGCGCTGGGGAAATCCTCTTTACCGCTGGCCGGTCCACGAGGCAGAAGGATTCCGGTGGTGGATCGCCCGGGTCCGCCAGACCCTGCGCCTTTTCGATGTTCTGCGTATCGACCACTTCCGGGGATTCGCCGCGTACTGGGAGATCCCGGCCGAGGAGCCCACGGCCGTGCGCGGCCGCTGGGTCCCCGCTCCCGGAGAAAAACTCTTCCAGACTATGCTCAGGGAGCTCGGAGAACTTCCCATCCTCGCCGAGGACCTGGGCGTGATCACCCCCGATGTGGAGGAACTGCGGGACAAGTTCGGATTCCCGGGAATGAGAGTTCTCCAGTTCGCTTTCGACGGAAAGCCCGATAATCCCCATCTTCCCGAGAATTTTCCGGAGCATGGCCGGGTCGTGGTTTATCCGGGGACCCATGACAACGACACGGCCCTGGGTTGGTACCGCACAGTCTCCGAAGAGGTGAGGACGCGGGTGCAACAGTATCTTTCGGCCCAAGGGATCATCGCATCCAAAGAGGAAGACATCCCCTGGGCTCTCATTTCTCTAGCCTTCCGCAGCCGGGCGGTATTGGCGGTGATCCCCATGCAGGATGTGTTGGGCCTGGGAAGCGAGGCGCGCCTGAACTATCCCAGCCGAGCCGAGGGGAATTGGACCTGGCGACTTTTGAGCAAGCCCAAGCCCGCCCAGCGCTTGGCCGAGCTTGCCCGCGAAACACATAGACTAGCCAGGACCTTCGGCGATGTTGCCAATAAACATGGACAAGTCTATACTGGCTAACTAGTCGCCCGGACGAGGCGACAAGGAGGGTGCTGATGTTGCTTAAGGAGAAAAAACCGGAATCGCCCAAACAGCCTAAAAAGCCGTGTGGGAAGTAAGGGCACACGGCATTTCCTGGCTGAGCCACCGAGGGAAATAGCGTTTTTTGTTATTCTTTGGGCTCAAAGCGCGGAGTGAAAGGAGGATCAGGTGAGCAAGAAAACGAAAATTGCAATTGGTGTAGTTGTGTTAGCGGTGATCGGCATCGTGGTGGGAATCCTGGTGACCCGCCCTAAGGGCGATTTCACCATTACACCCGCCACGTCCTCTTTGTCCGTGCCCATCGGCAAAACGGGCACGTTGGACATCACCCTCACCCCGCCTCAGGGGAAGAGCCTTCCCGCCGGCGACATCACCTTCTCCATAAAGGAAACTTTGCCCGCTGGGGTCAAGGCCACGTTCAACCCAGCGAAGGTCACGGTTAAAGCCGGCGATGACCAGAAGAAGGCCCAGAAGACGACGCTGACCGTGGAGATCACGAGTGCTGCTAGAACCGGGAACTATACCCTCACCGTGGTGGCCAAGGGCGGCGGGGTCACTCGTGAGAGCAAGCTTGCCCTCACCGTCCAAGCGGCCCCGGACTATACCCTTGAAGTCTCCCCGGCCACCCTCACCGTAAACCAAGGTGCCACGGGCACGGTCACCGTGAACATCAAGCGCACCGAGACCATGAAGGACGAGGTGGAGCTCGCAGTGACAGGCGCACCCACGGGGGTGACGGCCACGGTGGAGCCGGCTAAGGTGCCGGCGGACAAGACCTCGGCCACCCTCAAGATCGAGGTCGGGCCGACGGTGGAGGCTAAGGACTACACCTTGACCATCACCGGAAAAGCCAAAGGCATCGCGGATAAGACTGCGACCCTCACGCTCAAAGTCCAGCCCGTGGACTTCACCCTCAAGGCCGAGCCCTCCGTGGTGACCCTCCAGCCGGGTGAAAGTGCCCAGGTCAAAATCACCATCACCCGGACCAACCTCACGGCCCCGGTGCAATGCGTGGTCAAGAACAAGCCGGACAAGCTTTCCGTGGCGGTCGAACCAGCTTCGGCTACGGGGAACGAGGTCGCCGTGACCATTTCCGCGGCCCCGGACATAGCCCCTGGCGACTACAGCTTCACCGTGGAGGGCACCGCCGCCGGCAAGACCAGGGCTGCCACGATCAACGTCAAAATAGGCGGCTAAGGTCAAACTGAAGACTGACGAAAAGGGGGTGGCGCGCCACCCCCTTTTTCTTTTTTCTTGGGAGGGATGCCATGTTCTACGGGAAAGATTTAAGGCTCAGGGCCATTGAGCGCGAGGACATCCCCCGGTTTTTGCGGTGGTTCAACGATCCTGAAGTGCGGCAGTTCGTCGTCATGCACGAGCCCCTTTCCAGGGCCAAGGAAGAGAAGTGGTTTGAGGAGCACCTTTCCCGCGCTGACGAAATTATTTTGGCCATTGAGGTTTTGGTGGAAGATGAGTGGACCCACATCGGCAATATCGGTCTCCACCGCATCGATCTCAAAAACAGGACAGCAGTTTTGGGGATCGTGATCGGCGAGAAGAACTTCTGGGGCCAGGGCTACGGCCGGGAGGCCATCCGTGTTCTTCTCCGCTATGCCTTTTTCGAGCTTGGCCTAAATCGTGTGGAGCTTGAAACTTTTGAGTTCAACACTCGGGCGATACGCTGCTACGAAGCCTTAGGGTTTAAGAAAGTGGGGGTACGCCGGCGCGCCTTCTTTCGCGACGGAAAGTTCCACAACCTGATCCTCATGGACCTCCTCGCTGAGGAATTCGACGGCCCCACCGATCACAAAGCGCGTAAAAATTCTTCCACGCTCACCCCAGCCTGACGTAGGATGGCCCGGAGGGTCCCACG
>JACIWM010000070.1 GCA_014360945.1 Candidatus Bipolaricaulota bacterium | reverse complement strand
GCCGAAGAGGGGATCAACGCGAGGGTGGTGGCCATGCCAAGTTTTGAGCTCTTCTTGGCCCAGCCGGATGAGTACCGCGAGGAGGTTTTGCCCAAAGAGGTACGGGCGCGGGTGGCGGTGGAGGCCGGCTGTCCTTTAGGTTGGGAGAGGTTCGTGGGCCTGGATGGCGGGGTGGTGGGGATCTCCCGCTTCGGCGCCAGCGCCCCCGGCCCCGTAGTTTTGGAAAAGCTTGGCATCTCCACCGAGGCCGTGGTCCGCAAGGCCAAGGAGCTTCTAGGCCGATTACAAAAGGCCTAGGTTCCGCTTCGCAAAAAGCCAAAGGCCTCGCCAGTAGTTGGCCCCCTTGGCCTTGACACCACACCTTTTTTTTTGTATTTAACTAGTGAGGAGCATGAAGGTCTGGGGTTTTTTCTTGGGCCTCTTTGTATCTGTGAGCCTCTGTCTTGCTCAAGATGACCTAATTTCGCTTGCCACCCTTGCTGGGGAGCCCTTTGCCTTGGAAGGTCTTGGGAAGGGCCGCTGGGCTTTGGCGTTCGTGGTTGTCCCCGGCTGCCCTGCTTGCGAGAAGGTGATCCAGTGGTTCAACCACGCCGCCGAGGCTTTCCCGGAGATCCGTTTCGCCTTTGTCGTTCCTTCAGCCACCCCAGAGCTTGGACAACTAGCGCTCGAGAATATGCTCGTGCTTATCGACGATGGTGGAAAGCTCGGCCTACTTTTTGGTGTTCGGCGCGCGCCCACGGTGCTCCTTTTCGTGGAGGGGATCTCCATGGAGAAGCTGGACTGGCCCTTCACCGAAGAACTTCTTCTGAGAAAGCTTGCGGAATCGCTTCTTATCGCGTTCCCCAACCCTACGGAGCTTTTGGGCAACCCTGCTCCGGATTTCTCAGCTCAAAGTATAGACGGCGAGGAACTCGCTTTTGCCGATCTTCCAAAGCCTCTTCTCTTGGCGTTCATATTCTTGGGCTGTGCGCCATGTTGGGGGGCGTTGCCTGTGTTAGTGCGGCTTTCCCAGGAGGTTCCCGTGGTCTTGGTGGCCGTCGTGGGCCGGCCTGGAATTTCTGAGGAGAGCCGCGGGCGGCTTGTGCAATTCTTGAAACAGGCGCAAGAAGCAGGTGGGAAAGCCTTTGTTCTTTTGGACCTTTGGGTGGAGGGTTTATCGGTGAACACGGCTTACAATGTCAGGCGCAGCCCGACTTTCTTCTTCGTGGGCGGAAAGGGGGTGGTAGAAGGGGTTTGGGAAGGGGAGGAAAGTCTAGAACGCTTATTGAAAGAGGTACTGGCCAGGTTGGTGAGCGAAAAAGAAGGAGGTGAAATATGTTTTGGCGAATGTTGATGGTGTTAACGTTTATTGGGATTGCGAGTGTTTTAGGGCTGGCTCAGACCACGGATGACGGCAGCGTCCCTTGGCCAACACCCAAGCAGGGGCTGGTGGAAGAACCCCAGGTCATTTGTGATCCACGCGGTGGCGGAACATATTGCTACGTTGTTTGCACAAAGACATGTGGCGGAATGGACTGGGAGTGCTATGGATTTTGTCTGAGCACTTGTGTAATTACATGCGGAAAGAATCTGTTTTGTATTTTAGCTTGTCCAGGCATTTGCTGGGCACAATGTTATGTTCCATCTTATTGTTGTGAGGGATATATACGCTGCCGAACCATTTCACCTTGCCCCGGGTGAAAGAAGGCGCAATGAGAATGGTTCTTTTAGTGATTACGCTAGCGGTGAGTTGGGGGGTTCTAGCACAACAAGAAAATTCTACACATTGGCAGGACGGAATGTACTGGGTTTACCATGCTGAAGTATATCGAGAGGTGTCAAAAAAGCAGGTCCTGTGGGATGTTTCGGAGGTAACGTTCCTTGCTATAAAAGGGATGAAACTTTTGGATACTGAGATTTGGGTCGTGGCAGTAATAAGTCACACAACGCTGCTATCTTTGGTTATATATACTCAGGAATGCTTTCGACCTTATATGCGATGGCCTCTGCCAGTGGAGTTTATTTCTACCGGTGCCAAACCTGGTCCCGAGCGCGGGTTCTTTTTAGAGCTGGCTAGAAAAGGCCTCTTTGGCCAAGGTCCAACCTCTTTTCGTCTGGTGAGCACAGGCGTTGAGATAGAGATCGCAGAGGAGGGAAAAAGCGCAGTGAGTACATACTGGACTTCTTATGAGGCCATTGCAGTGAGATACAGCGCAAAGACAGGACAACAACAAAGGGAAGGCGTTGCTTGGTGGGCTGATCAAGTAGGCTGGTGGGTTAAAGCTGAGGGATACGAGTTTGACGAAACGAGCATCTCTCTACGCTACTCCTTGGTACTAAAAAAATATGGAGTGCTTGGTTCTGAAGAGCTTAACGCTAAACTTGCAGAAGCTTTTAGAAATACCGTTAGACAATACCCGGAGATTGCTGAGATAATACGAAAAATTTTTGAGAGTCTTCAAATTACAGTCCCCAACACTTGAAACAAGAGGTGTGGGATGCCAAAACCGATAATAAAGGGGAGCGCGGTATAGAATGTGGAGGAGGGCGAACAGGGCGCCTAAGCAGAAGGCTATTTCAGTTTGACAGCGAAGGCGAAAACCCGCATTCTAAGTGGATTAATTGAAGGCTGTGCTCAATGCATGAAAATTATGTTCGGATCGGCCTTTGGTTGGTATGTAGTGCCATGGAAAACCGATAAAATCCGGTACACATGCAAACTTTTGCGCTCCTAGGTCCTGCATCCGAAAATTCACATTGCAAGCTAATTTGTGGATTTACTGTCAAACCCAAGCTTGATACATGGTGCGTCCGCTGCGGATCGAAACGAAGGTAGCGTCCCGTTAATTGATGTTATGAAAGCGCGCGCCCTTGGACAGGGTTATCCTGCCGGGAAAAGAAAGGAGAGCGCAAATTGGAGTATATCGCCTTTGACTGCTACAAGCGGTGCGCCTATGCAGTGGTGGAGGACGAGAAGGGTCAGATAAAACGGGAGGGAAAGCTCATGCATAAGCGTAGGGCGTTGACAGCGCTCTTTCAAAGATGAAGCCCAGTAGCAGTGGAGACAGTGGGGGGGCTGGTACTGGATCGTGGAGGAGATCGAACAAGCCGGTTGTATTCCCAAGCTGGTCCATGCCGCCAAGGCTAAGCTTATGCTGGGGATGGTGAATAAGACGGACAAGCTCGATGCCCGGGGGTTGAACAAACTCCAGCGGACCGGAACCCTCCCCATCGTGTGGATTCCTCCTGGTGAGCTTCGAGATAAGCGAGAACTTACTCGGGCGAGAATGGTCCTGGTCCGCCAAAGGACTCGACTCAAGCAGCGCATACATGCTCCCCTGTCCAAGTACGGTCTGCTCGTCAAGGAGGTGAGTGATCCTTTTGGGGTCGAGGGAAGGCGGCTTCTTACCTGGAAAATTGCGGAACTTCCTCCCGAAACGGGGGCTGTAACCGAAATGATGTTGGAACAAGTTGAGGTTTTGGACCAGAGGATCGCGACTTTGGAAAGGAGGATGGAAGAAGTTCTTGCTCCCTCTAAAGAGGTGAAGCTTCTCATGGGTCTTCCTGGGGGTGGGGTTAATTCTGGCCACGGTGATTGCTCTGGAGGTTGGGGATGTGCGGCGGTTCCCTGGTCCAGAGCATCTTGCTTCCTATGCGGGGATGGTCCCCAGAATCCAACAGAGCGGTGGTTAAGGTCCGCCACGGGAAGACCAGTGAGGACGTGAATCGGTACTTGAAGTGGGCCTACGGTGAGGCCGCGAATGTCGTGGCTTGTTACCACCGCAAGCACCCGCACCGCCATGTCAGCCAACTTTACGCCCGGATCCTTCAGAGAAGGGGGCACCAGAAAGCGGTGGGAGCCGTGGGGAGGCATTTGGCTGAGGCCACATATTGCGGGGAAGCCTTATCAGGAGCCGGCTTACAGAAGCCGGGCCGGGGCGATGGGGGCGTGAACGCGGGCGAGACACATGAGCACAAAAGCTCGGCAATTGATTGCGGGACGTCCCCGGAAAACCTTATGCCCAAGATGGACGAAGAGATGTATCCAGTCCTAATGGTCCGAGGTTAGGGGTGAGGAGAAAAGGGGTTGACCGGGCGCGCGCTTTCAGAGATGTGGCTCTTTGCCTGGGCGATGACCGCTTCTTCGGGGCTTGATGAACTGGCTCGATGCTACCTAACGCTGTATTCGGTGGCCTGTTGCGACAAAGAAAAGGTAGAAAAATCATTAATATGGCTTCAAAACCAAGCTACTAGTCCTACCTTGGCCGAAATCTTACAGACACAAGAACTAAAAGAGGAAGAAGACATTCAAGTAGTGGTGTGTGAAGTTTTCGAACCGTTATGTCAATATGTTCAGTTTAACCCTGAAGCAGCGCGAAAGATCCTTAAACATTGGCAACGGGGAGAGGATCTTGGCCATGAGAACTACATTCGGATGCTGTTAGAAGGCGGGGATGGCGATTAAGGCGGAGGCCTTGACGAGACACTACGGCCATGTCCAAGCCCTCAAAGGGGTAGACCTTGAAATTGGGACCGGCGTGTTCGGCCTTCTTGGTCCCAACGGGGCTGGGAAGACCACGTTCATCAGGATTGTCGCCACCATCCTTCCTCCTACGTCCGGCCGGGCCACGGTATTCGGCTATGATGTGGTGCGTGAGCGCATTCCAATCCGCAGAATGTTGGGCTATCTTCCGCAGGAATTCGGTGCCTATCCCAAACTCACCGGCTACGAATACCTCGAGTATATTGCTGCTCTCAAAGGGGTCCGTCATCCTAAGGAACAAATCAACGCCCTGCTTGACCGGTTCGGCCTCTCCGGTGTCGCCCGCCGCAGGGTGACCTCTTACTCAGGAGGTATGCTGAGGAGGTTGGGCATTGCTCAGGCCCTCTTGGGCGATCCTAAGGTTCTCCTTGTGGATGAGCCCACTGCCGGCCTTGATCCTGAGGAACGAGTGCGGTTTAGGGAATATTTGATGGACCTTGGAAGCCATAGGGTGATCGTGCTTTCCACACATCTTGTGGAGGACGTGGCCATGATTTGCGATCGTCTGGCTATCCTCAGCGAAGGAAAGCTACGCTTCTTTGGGACCCCAGGGGAGTTAGTGGCACAGTTTCAGGGTCGTATTTATCAACTGGTGGTCCCAGAGGAAGCGGTGAAAGAAAAACTCCTAGCCTTAGGGGAACGCGTACTGACCACCCAACGCATCGAGGGGGGTCGGGCAATGCGGGTACTGGGCGAGGTGCCCGAGGGGCGCCTGGTCACCCCCTCCCTCGAGGACGCTTATCTGGCGCTGCTTCGCTTGTGATCAACCACCTTTTTTACGAAGCTAAGCTTTCTATGTCCTGGCGTCTCCTCCTACTGTCAGTTTTTGTAAGCATCCTGCGTTTGACCAAAGCCTTCTCGCCGGAAGTGCCCGAGATCTGGGTGGGGTGGGTTGTCTTTTTAGAATTTGTGTATCCAGTTCTTTTCCCTTTGCTGATGTTTACAATTCTTGAGCGGGAAAAGCAATGGCATACCCTTGAGGTCTTGGTGGGAACGCCCAAGAAGAAAGGAATGATTTTCTTGTTCAGATCCCTGTTTGTTTTGCTGCTTTTAGTCCTGGTGGCAATTGCTGCAGTGTCGCCGGCTGAGTACCTCTTGATCATCGCGCCTGGGCTGGCATTAGGCAGTGTTGCCTTCCTTTTCGGCCTTTTCTTGGGTGAGGAAGCAGGCCTTGGGCTTAGCCTTGCCTGGTGGGGGTTTTCTTTTCTCTCTGTTTTGACAGGAAGGTCGCTTTCAAGTTTTCGTACTATTAACTGGTTTGTTCTATTGTTAAGCACTTCTGGTCTACCGCGAAATGAACTCCTCGTAAGAAAACTGGCGCATTTAGGGGTCGGCTTGTTTCTTTTTGCTATGGCTTTTACGCTTGCTGATCTCAAGCGCTCATGGTTTGTGCGATAACCACGAAAAAATTGAGCAACGGGCAGGCCTGACCTCAAGCTTTATACGGTGCCCCTCAAAGGAGTACCGGGAGGAGGTCCTTCCCCGAGCGGTGCGGGCGCGGGTGGCGGTGGAGGCCGGCTGTCCCTTGGGCTGGGAGAGGTTCGTAAGTTTTGATGGGGTAGTGCTTGGTATTTCCCGGTTCGGCGCGAGCGCCCCCGGCTCTGTGGTCCTGGAAAAACTCGGGATCTCTGTGGACACGGTAGTTCGCGCAGCCAAAGAAATCCTGGGCCAAACCTCCAAGGTTTAGATTTCTGG
>JACIWM010000007.1 GCA_014360945.1 Candidatus Bipolaricaulota bacterium | reverse complement strand
AAAGCTTTGGCGGGTCGAAGGGAAGGCCCCCGGCCACTAGAATTCCGGGTCATGAAAAGTGCGGAACTTCGCCGGGCTTTCTTGGAGTACTTTCGCGAGAACGGGCATGTGATCCTGCCCTCATCGAGCCTTGTTCCCCAGGACCCCACCCTCCTTTTCACCTCGGCAGGGATGGTGCAATTCAAGGACATCTTCTGGGGGAAGCTTCCGCCCCGCTATCCGCGGGTCACCACCTGCCAGAAATGCTTCCGCACCACGGATCTTGAGCGGGTCGGCCTCACTCCCTACCACCACACGTTCTTCGAGATGCTCGGAAATTTCTCGTTCGGCGACTACTTCAAGGAGGGAGCCATCACCCTCGCCTGGCGCTTCCTCACCAAGGAACTTGGCCTTCCGCCGGAGCGGCTTTGGGTCTCAGTTTATGAGGAGGACGACGAGGCCTACGCGATCTGGCGCGATGTCGTGGGGATTCCTGCGGAGCGGATCGTGCGGCTTTCGAAAGAACACAATTGGTGGGGACCAGTGGGCGACTCCGGGCCCTGTGGCCCGGACACCGAGATCTACTGGGACTGGGGCGATCCGCCCTGCGGTCCCGATTGCAAGCCTTCCTGCGACTGCGGACGATTCTCGGAGATCTGGAACTTGGTGTTCATGCAGTACGACGCCCAGCCCGATGGAACACTGCGGGAGCTTGCCCGAAAAAACATCGATACTGGCATGGGCCTAGAACGCATGACCGCTGTCCTTCAGGGCGTGCGCTCGAACTTCGAGACTGACCTTTTTAGGCCGATCCTCGAAGAGATCGAGGCCCTCGCCAGCTGTCCTGGATCACCCATCACCGATCACGCGTCACGGAACGTCGTTGCTGATCACATCCGGGCCGTGGTCTTCCTTGTGGCCGATGGAGTCCTTCCCGATAGCGAGGAAAGCCGCGGTTCCGTGCTGCGGAAGGTTTTCATGCGCATGTTCCGCCACGCGGATCGGCTGGGGGTCCCCGGGGAGAAGCTT
Organism: Candidatus Bipolaricaulota bacterium; assembly: GCA_014360945.1. GTDB lineage: Bacteria > Bipolaricaulota > Bipolaricaulia > Bipolaricaulales > Bipolaricaulaceae > DTER01. The sequence goes on along the minus strand of JACIWM010000007.1, from coordinate 28,585 downwards.
GTGCGGTTGGTGGAGCCGGTGGTGGAGACCCTGGGCCATGTCTATCCGGAGATCGTGGAGCGGCGGGCCTTAGTGGAACGGGTGATCCTTGCCGAAGCCCAAGTCTTTTCCCGCCGAAAGGAGGCGCTGGATCGCCTCTTCGCCAAACTTCCAGAGGGCCTCAAGGTCATCCCTGGGGAGGTGGCGTTCACCTGGTATGACACCCACGGAATCCCCCGGGACTTCATCGAGGCCGAGGCTCAGGAGCACGGGCTTTCCGTGGACTGGAAGGGTTTCGAGCGTGAGTTGGAGGCTCAGCGAGCCCGATCCCGGTTGGTGCTTTCTTACGACTCTGCTCATCCAACCAGTGAAGAAGCGGTCGTCATGAGGATCACAAAATTCGTGGGCTATACCACTTTGACTGCCGAGGCCCACCTGGAAGTGATCCTAAGTGTGGATGGGAAAGCTCGTTCTTCCCTGGCCTCGGAGGAAGAAGGACATCTTGTATTTTCCGAAACCCCGTTTTATGCAGAGGCTGGTGGGCAAATTGCTGATACTGGCTGGATCGAGAATCTTTCCCGACCAGGTCGGGCCGAGGTTTTGGACGTCCAAAAGAGCCCGCAGGGAACGCTCCACAAGGTGCGCGTTTTAGAAGGGGAGTTCCGGCCGGGCGATCGCTGCTGTCTTTCCGTGGACGAACAAAGAAGAAGGGCGATCCAGCGGGCCCATACGGCCACGCACCTTCTCCATGCCGCGCTCCGGAAAATTTTGGGCGAGCACGTGATCCAGGCCGGCTCCTGGGTGGGCCCGGAGGAGCTGCGCTTCGACTTCACCCATTTCTCCGCCCTCACCCCCGATGAGCTGGAGCAGGTGGAAAAAGAGGCCTTCGCCGCGGTCCTTCAGGACATCGCTCTTGTGGTGGAGGAGCTTCCCCTTGAGGAGGCAAAGAGAAAAGGAGCCATCGCCCACTTTGAGGAGGAGTACCGGGGCAAGGAAAAGGTGCGGGTGGTGCAGGTTCCCGGCGTCTCCATGGAGCTTTGCGGGGGGACCCACGTTTCCCGCACCGGCGAGATCGGCCCCATAGTCATCCTTTCCGAAGAGAGCGTGGCCGCCGGAACCCGAAGGATCCGGGCCCTTGTGGGCGAGCGGGCCCGGAAATATCTCGCCGAGCTCCGCGCGGAGCGAAGGAAACTTTCTTCCCTCCTTGAGGCTCCTGAAGGGGAAATCCTTCCGAAAGCCGAGAAAATCCTGGGAGAGCTTTCCGAGCTTCGGCGAGAAAACGAGCGTTTGCGGGAGGAGCTTGCGCTTCTTCGGGCGAAGGAGCTCGCGGCGAAGGCTGAGGACGTGGCCGGCGTGAAACTCCTTGGGGCAGTTGTGGAGGGCGATCCGGAATCGGTGAAAGTCTTGGCTGACCGCCTCGCAGAACTTTTGGGAAGGAGCGTGGTGGTCCTGGGCACGGCCCATTCCGGCCGAGGTTTTCTCGTGGCCAAGGTTTCCGGTGTGGACGGAGTTTCCGCCGGAGAGCTAGTGAAGGCTGGGGCGAAAGTTCTGCGCGGAAGCGGCGGGGGAAGACCGAATTTTGCCCAGGGTGGCGGCCCTAAGGTCGAGGCGTTGTCACAGGCCGTAGCCACCGCCCTGGACCAAGCCCGCGCTCTCCTTAGCCAGACAAGCTGAAAAGCCATCTTTCAAAACTGGGCAGGAGTTCAGCCGACTTGGTTTCCCAAAAGTGAGGGCAAATGAAGATTGTTTTCTGCTCTCCTTCTCTCACATGAAAAAGAAGAGACGTGGACAGGACAAGGAGCCAACACTTGGTTTAGCTGCGGTGTATTTTGCCCGGGCCATGCAGAAGCACGGGTGTCCTCTTTGCCGCCGGATCAGGGAGGCGGAGGAGCGTTGGATCTGGAACGTTCTTTACGAGCTCACCGGCGATCCGGAGGTTCACCGGTCTTTTGCTGATTCCCTCGGGCTTTGCCGGGGACATGCGGCCCTCATGGCCCAAGTGGTGGAGGAAAGGGAACTTGTGTCGCCCGCAAGCGTGGCCCGGCTCTATGAGACCGCGGTGGCCGAGGCCTTGACGCGGCTCTCCCGTCCGCACGAAAAAATCCGGGATGAACGTGAGGAATGCCCCCTGTGTGAGGTGGCCCGGGAGACGGGGGAGCGGGAAAGCTGGTTTTTGGCAAAACTTCTGGCCGATCCGGAATTCTGGGCGGCCTACGAAGGCTCGGACGGCCTTTGTCTTCCCCATTTTCTTTCCATCTGGCCGAAGGTTCCGAGCCGGGTGCGCGCGAAGTTCCGCGAAGATTTCCAGCGCCGTCTTTCCCAGCTTCTTCGAAATCTTCGGGAGCTCCAGCGAAAAGAACGGTTCGATGTTGATGAGCCCTTAACTTTGGAGGAGAGCACTTCTTGGCAAGAAGCCCTATGGCGGTTGGCCGGGATGAGTTTTTTTAGCCCTATACTCAAGCGCGGCTGAGTATAATTGGCTTTGACCATGAGGAAGGTTTTGCTTGTGCTTTTGGTGAGTGTGGTGGGCCTTGCCGCTCCGCAAATTACCCCAACTCCTTTTCGTTTTGGTCTCATCTATTGGGTTGACATGAATCCTTTGCCTCTGCCTCGTTGTTACCCTTCTCCGGCGGGGATCGTCGCCAATATGTTCGAGTTCTTCGGCTTTCCCTCTCCGGAAACCATTGGAGAGTGGTGGGTCCCAGAGAAAGCGGAGGGAGCGGACAGGGAGGCTCTTCGGGCCCAGCTTGTGGCAGAGGGGAGGCTTTCGCCTTTAGGGTTCCTTGCTCCCACTCTGGAGCCCGATACATATTGGATCATCCGGCCCCTTAAGCTAGGGGAGCGGGAGATCAGTCCACTTGTGTTGATGCTTTTTCCTGATGTTGAGCTTCTCAATGCTGAGCTCCGAAACTACATGATCAGTGGGTTGTTCATGCCCGATGGTGAATGGGGGTGTGCCGAACTCCCCTGGGAGCCGTGGATCTGCGATCTTCTTGGCCGCAATTTTCCGCCAACCGTGTTCGTGGCATTCGTGGAGATAACTCCAGAGCCGTTCATTTCCTGGTCCATTTTTCATGAAATCGCCCATTGGGTTTTCCATGTCTGGCTTGAAGAAAATGGTGTTCCAGATGAGCTCGTGCCTCCACTTCTCCTCGAGGGCCTTGCCAGGTACACCGAGGCCAAGGTCAGCGCTACTCCCGAGATCTTGGTTAGGTGCCGCGAGCTGGCCGCTGTGTGGGCACAGGAAGGGAGCCTTGTCGACACGCCTTTCCCCTTGATTTATGAAGTAGGAGCAAGCCTTGTGGAGTTTTTGGTGCAAAAAATGGGGTGGAAGGAGTTCCTCTCCGCCCTGCCTTCCTTTATTTTGGACTGGGAAAACTACGTGGCCGCATGGGAGCCGGGGTGGCGAGCCTGGCTCTCCACGAAGATCTCTGACCAGGCGCAGGTTTTGTATCAAGCAGAGCTTCAACTCCTTGGAACCTGCACGGCCATGGTGAACCCCCTGTTTCCTGAGGCCAGGAAACACGTGCAGGAAATTCGGAGCACGGAGGACATCGTCCAATTTTGGAATCTTCTTGAGGGCCCTGTTCCTGGACCATCGCCCGAGCTCTGGGCGGCCCTGGAGCGCCGGGAGCTCACGTTCCTTCATGTTGCCAAAGCATTGGGGCGCGAGGATCTGTATTCTCAGGCCCTGGAACTTCTGGCCGACCTTCAGAAGCTGCGGGAAGAGGGAAATTGGGAAAAGTACGTGGCCCTCTTCCTCCGCGGGGTGCGGGAGATCATCGGTCGCGTTTCCGAGACCTTGGAAGTCCCTGTTCCCTGATTAGAGGAGTCGAACGGGCATGCACACGTAGATGAAGCCTTCGTCGGCGGGAGAGATGTTTCCCGCAGGCTCGAGGAGTCCAGCCCGCTCCGGTGCGGAGAGCCACAGCGCCACCTGGTCCGACTCCATCCTTCGCAGGGCGTCGATAAGGTATTCGGCCTTGAAGGCGATCTCGATCCCCCGGGCCGGGGGCCGGGTGAGCTCCACCACTTCCAAGCTTTTTCCGCGCTCCCGGGAGGCCGCGGAGACCTCCAACGCCGTGCTCTGGGCTGTGGCCCGAAGGGTAACGGCGCCCGACTCCTCGGCGGCGAAAAGCTCCATGCGCCGCAGGGTCTCCAAGAACTCCTCTCGGGGGAGGAAAAGGCCGATCTGGTTATCTTTGGGGATCACTCGTTCGAAGTCCGGGAACTGTTCCTGGATGAGGCGGCAGGAGAAGGTCACCGGGCCGGCCTGGAAGTGGACCTGCCCGGCCTCCGCGTAGAACGCGGCGTTTTCGGTCACCACCCCGGAAAGAACACGCTGCAGATCACTCATGACCCCCGCATCCACGAGGAACGAGCCCTCGTACCGCTCGGGAAGCCCCAAAATGGGCACGCGTTTTATGGCCAAGCGATAGCCGTTGGTGGCGGCGAATTTTGCACTGCCCTCTTTCACCACGATGTCCACGCCGGTGAGAGCCAGGCGCGTGGTTTCCGAAGCCTTGAGGGCAGCGAATGCCGTCTGGGAAATGGCCTGGAGGAGCTGGGGGGTGGGGATCTGGCCCAAGGGCTCGTCCATGGGCTCAGGAAGCTGGGGATAGTCCTCGGCGGGAAGGACAGGAAGTTCAAAAGTGGCGGAACCGCAAAGAAGGCGAACCTGGGCGTCGGCTGACTGGATCTTTATCTCCGGGACCTCCGGCAGTCGCCCCACCAATTGACTCAGGATCTGGCCATGAAGAACCACCGCCCCTCGTTCCTCGACCTGCGCGGGGACGCGGCAGCGAATGGCCCGCTCCAAATCGGTGGCGGCAAACTCCACCTCGTTATTGATGGTCGCGAGTTTTATGCCGTTCAGGATGGGCATGGCCGTACGGCCGCCCAAGGCATGGCTTACTGTGCGCACTCCAAACTCCAGATCCTCCCGCCGAAGCGTGACGTTCATTTCCCCTCCTTGGCTGAGGAATCATATCCAGAAAGGGGAAGGCGAGCGAGGATTTCCGCGGTGACTTGTGTCGGAGGCAAAGTCCCGTCGATCACGTACCCGCGCGGAACGGTGCGGATGAACTCCAAATAAGCCAGGCGTACCTGGGTGAAGAAACTTAGGCCTTCCCCCTCGAACCGGTCCCGGAAGGCCGTCCTCTCCAGAGCCACCTGGGGAGGAAGGTCCAAAAGGAAGACGTAATCCGGTTCCAGGCCGCCGGTGGCCAGCCGATTCAGGGTGTGAATAAGGTCCAAAGGGAGCCCGCGGCCCCGGCCCTGGTAAGCGAGGGTGGAAAGGGTATAGCGGGAACACAAGACCCATTGGCCCCGGGCCAACGCCGGCTTAATCACTTCTTCCACGTGTTCGTGGCGGTCGGCCACCATGAGAAGAAGCTCGGTGAGGGGGCGCATGCGGCTTTTTTGGTCAAGCAGGATTTCCCGGAGTCTCTGGCCTAACGGCGTTCCGCCCGGCTCGCGGGTTGTGAGTACCGGGATTCCCCGGGCGGTGAGGGCCTGGGAAAGAAGGCGAAGCTGGGTGGACTTTCCCGAGGCGTCCGGCCCTTCCAGGACGATGAAAAGCGGCTTCATCGGGAGCCCCGAAGGATTCCCAGGGCCAGAAGGCCCACACCCACCACCAAAGCCGCGTCAGCGAGGTTGAACACCGGAAAATTCCCGAGGGAAAAGAGATCCACCACGTGGCCCAATCGCGCCCGATCGATGAGGTTTCCCAAAGTTCCTCCCAGGATGAACGTGCTTCCCCAAAGTTTAAGCCCCGTGGGCTTAGCCAAAAGGAGGTAGAGAAAAAGGCCGGCGGCCACGATTACGGAAACGGCGAGGAACGCAGTCGTACCGGTGGGAAAAAGACCGAACGCCGCGCCAGAGTTATGCACCCGGGTAATGCGTAAAATTTGGCCCAAAAGGGGACGGCTCTCCCCCAAAGACAATGAATGAACGGCCCAGAACTTCAGGGCTTGATCAACGCCAACGATGCCCAAACCCACCGCCCATGCCCAACGCGACATCAATGCCAGTCTACCCCAGGTTAGGCCGGCCGCAAAATTTTGGGACCTTGCCGGAAAGCCCAGGGTCTTTTAGGCTTTGGCCACCATGAGCCGGCTTTACATCGCCCTCCTTCACTTTCCTATGCGAAATAGAGAGGGCCAAGTAGTGGTCACGGCCCTCACTTCCCTGGACGTTCCCGACATCGCTCGCACCGCCCGCACCTACAATGTCAAGCGCTTCTTCATCGTGCATCCTGTGGAAAGCCAGCGCCGGATCGCCGCGCGGCTTAGGGACTTTTGGGTGAGCGAGGAGGAGCTTCCCACCCGCCGGGAAGCACTGGAGCTCGTGGCCATTCGGGAGGACTTGGAAGAGGTTTTTCAGGAGATCGCCCAGGAGGAAGGGGAAGAACCGGTGGTGTTGGGTACCACCGCCCGGGCCCACCTCCTTCCGTACCGGAAGATCTCCTGGGAGGAGGCGCGGGAGCTCATCAGAGTGCGGCCAACCTTGGTCCTTTTCGGTACCGGTCATGGCATGACCGACGAACTTTTGGCCGCGTGCGACGGCCTTCTCCCTGCGGTACGATCAGGTGGTTATAACCATCTTTCGGTACGAGCCGCAGTGGCCATAATTTTGGACCGATTAAAAGGAGAGGAACCATGACGGGCATGGACGATCTCATCAGGGCTGTGGAGGCGCGCTTTATCCGCGACGAGATCCCGGAATTCCGACCTGGGGACATCATCCGCATCTACGAGCGCCACACCGAGGGCGCAAGGGAGCGGCTTCAGCCCGTGGAGGGCGTGGTGCTGAAGATCTCCGGGTCCGGCGCGAGCCAAACCGTGACCATTCGGTGGGTGGCGGCGGGAGTGGGGGTGGAGCGCACCATTCCCCTTTACTCCCCGAAGATCGCGCGCATTGAGGTGGTGAAGCGCAACACCGTGCGGAAAAGCCGCCCATATTGGCTGCGCCGCATCACCAGCATCCACAAGATTCAATGAGAGCTGGGCGCACCCGGGAGAAGCAGGCTTCTTGGCCGGTGCGGGTTTGGCGGTGGTATTGGGAGCGCCGCCGGCGCCGGCAAAAGAAGCCGCCTTGGGCTGTGCGCCTTCTGCGCCGCCGCTATAAGCTCTCGCCAAAAACCGAGCGCGTCATCGGCTGGGTCGAGACCATCGTTGAGGTCGGGGTCCTCTTTTGGCTCATCATAACCTTCGTCACGGTGCGCATGACTGTCCCCACCGGGTCCATGATCCCCGCCATCATTCCCGGCGACTCGTTCTTCGTGGATATCCTCTCCTACCACTTCCGTCAGCCCACTCCGGGAAGCATCGTGGTGTTTTGGTTTTTGGAGGAGCTGCGCATAACCCAAGTTAAGCCTGGAAGCCCAGCGGCGCAGGCCGGCCTTCAGGCGGGCGATTACATCGTCGCTCCTGGGCGCTGGGATATCGGTGTTGGCGGGGAACCTGTGCCCTCCCTGATCACCCTCTCCCGCCGTATCACCGCGGCTCAGGGTGGCTCCCTGAAATTCACCGTCCTTCGCCAGATCACGGCTCAAGAGGCCCAGGTGGTGGAGACTTGGGTGGAGGTTCCCCCGGGCGCGAAAAACCTTGGGGATTTGGGAATTGACTATAAAGCCCGGCGCGCCCGGTATGTGAAGCGGCTGGTGGCCGTGGGCGGCGAGACTGTCCAGATCGCACCAGGCGGGAAAATCTACATCAATGGCGAGCCCTCCCCGATCTTTGCGCATATGACCTATGCCCGCACGGGGATGGGCATCCGCTACGGCGTTGAACCCACTCTGGTTCCCCCGGGCCACTATTTCGTTTTAGGCGACAACACCCTCAACTCCTACGATTCCCGCTACTGGGGGTTCGTGCCCGTGGAGGAGTTCATCGGCTGCCCGTTCTTCCGGGTCTGGCCCTTCTCCCGCTTCGGCCCGATGAACGGATATTTTTGGAGCAGCTTGTTTTAGCCGAGCCTTCGCCTCGCCTCTTCCAAACTTAGGCCTCGGATGAGCACCGTTTTCTTGCGCGTCTTCTCGCCGTGAACGATGGAGATTTGGGACCTTGGTAGACCGAAGACGTCGGCGAGGAATTCCACCAGGGCCTGATTGGCCCGGCCTTCGCGGGCCTGGGCGGCGACCCTGATCTTCAGCGCCTCCCCGTGAAATCCAACGATCTCCGAGCGGATCGCCCCCGGCTGCACCCAAACTTCAAGTTCCACCCCGCCCGGGACCTCGCGAAAAATCGGTTTCGTCAGGTCTCCCACGGCCGAGGCAGTGTGGAAATGCTGGGCGGCGGGGAAAGGATCTCGGCGAGGATGATGGCAAGCCCGGGGTTTCTCTTGAGGATCTCCCGAAGCTCCTTTTCCAGGGTCATGGCATCGCTCCCTGGCCATGTTCAGGCCGCTCTTCCGGGGCAAAACCTTCCTCCCGGGCCAGGCGCTCCCGCATTTGAGTATCGGCTTGAATATTGCGCAACCGGTAGTAGTCCATGATCCCGAGCTGCCCTTTGCGGAAGGCCTCGGCGATGGCGCGGGGGATCTCCGCTTCGGCTTCCACCACGGCTGCCCGGCGCTCCCAGACCAGGGCTTTCATCTCCTGTTCCCGAGCCACAGCCTGAGCCCGTCGCACCTCCGCTTGAGCCCGCGCCACCTTGAGATCCGCCTCGGCCTGGGCGGCCTGAAGCTCGGCTCCAATGTTCCGGCCCACGTCGATATCGGCGATGTCAATGGACAGGATCTCGAAGGCCGTCCCGGCATCGAGTCCCTTGGAGAGGACGAGCTTGGAGATGGAATCAGGGTTTTCCAGCACTTCCTTGTAGGAATTGGCCGAGCCGATGGCGGAGACGATCCCTTCTCCTACCCGGGCGATGACCGTCTCCTCCGTGGCCCCGCCCACAAGACGGTCGAGGTTGGCCCGCACGGTCACCCGGGCGATGGCCATGAGCTCGATCCCATCCTTGGCCACGGCCGAAACTTTCGGGGTTTGGATAACTCGCGGGTTCACGGACATGGCCACGGCGTCGTAAACATCCCGGCCGGCAAGATCAATGGCCGCGGCCCGTTTGAACGTGAGGGGGATCCCCGCTTTGTCCGCGGAGATAAGGGCCCGCACCACCCGCTCCACGTTCCCGCCGGCAAGATAATGGGCCTCCAGTTCCGAGACGGAAAGCTTTATCCCTGCCTTCCACGCGGCGATCATGGGGTTGATTACTCGGTGGGGATTGACCTTTCTCAGGCGCATCCCGATGAAGGTGAGCGGCCCCACGGGAACTCCCGCGGCCAGGGCGGAGATCCATAGCCCCACCGGGACAAAGTAGAAGAAAATGTTCAAGGCCACGAAGGCCAAAATTCCCACAACGATCCACAGGATCCACATTTCACCCCTCCTTCGCCTTCTGCACCACTTTGCGGTACCCCTCGTCGCGCACGATCTCCACTGCGCTTCCCTTGGGAATGAACCCCTCCTCCGCCACCACGTCCAATTGTTCCCCCTCGAACTCCGCTTTCCCCACGGGATGGAGATCGGTCAGGGCCTTTCCCCGCTTTCCCACGTAGGGGCTGGGCTCAGACGCGAGTTTCCCCACGGCCCGCTCCTCAATGGCCGATTTCAAAATAACCCCGCCCAGACGGAGCCGGGACTTAGGAACCCAGGTGAGGAAAGCGGCAAAGCCTGCAAGGCTTGCGACCAAGGCCAGCGCCACCGCGCCCATGGCCCGCAGGGCCTGATCCGGCTGGGTCAATGGCCCGGTCATCGCCGTGTAGAACCCAAGCCCGATGAGAATGAGCCCGATGATCCCGGCGATGCCAAAGTCTGTTGCGGTGAAAACGAAGACCTCAAAAAGTATGGCAATGATTCCGGCGATGAAGAATACCAAGGATTCCCAACCAGCAAGGCCCGCAAGATAATGGGCCCAGAAGAACAGGGCCAGGGAGGCCAGGCCCAAGGTTCCGGGGACTCCGAATCCCGGGGTGAACATTTCCACCAAGATCCCGAGGGCGCCCACGGCGATGAGAAGGGCGGCAACCCAAGGGTTGGTGAGGGCATCCACGAACCAATCCGTCCAGCGGTAGGAAAAGGCACGCACCACCGCGCCGGAAAGCCCGGTTTTTTCCAAAACTTCGGTCAAGGACGCTGCCTCCCCTTTGGAATAACCCCATTCCGCCGCGGTTTTTGCCGTGAGGGTGAGAAGTTTTCCCCGCTCCACAAGGCCGGGGATCTCCACGTCCTTGTCCACCATGGCCTCGGCCACCTTGGGATCGCGGCCGCGGACCTCCGCGGTGGCCCGGAAAAGAGCCCGCACCGCGGACACGATCTTCTCCGGCGCTTCCTCCATGCGGCCTTGGGGATCGAAATAGACGGGGGTGGCTGCGCCCATCACCCCGCCCGGCGCAAAGTAAATCTCTTCGCAAGCGATGGCCAAAAGGGCTCCAGCGGAATAGGCTTCGCGGTTCACATAAGCGATGGTCCTCACCTTGGCCTGTAAGATGAGATCCCGGCAGGCTTGGGCGGCGTCGAGCAACCCTCCGGGCGTGGCGAATTCCAGAATGACCGCGGCCGCACCGGCTTTCTCCGCATCGGCCAGGCCCTTCTGCAAATAGGAAACCATGCCCCGGCCGATCTCCCCCTCCACATTGAGGAGCCAGACCTCCTGACCCGCCCCCGCTAAGGCCAAAACCACCAGGAAAAACGCAAGCGCTTTGAACCTCATCGCTCTATTATAGGCGCCGAATGTTCCCCTGGGCTAAACTGGGACGGGCAAGGGGCACCCGTGGTTTTCTGGGGAGAAGCGCTGTCACCGTGGGTTTTAGGGCTTTTCGGGGGGTTGGCCATCACCTTCCTCAACACCATTGGTGCTCTTTCCGTCTTCCTTTGGCCGCGGCCGCCGGCGCGGGTGGTGAACACCATGCTCGGGTTCGCCGCAGGGGTCATGCTCAGCGCAAGCTTCACCAGCCTCATCCTTCCCGGGATTGAGGCCGGAGGCCTCGGCCCGGTGGTGGCGGGGATCGCCCTGGGCGCCGTGTTTCTCACCGTGGTGGACAGAGTCGTTCCCCATTTGCACTTGGAGCGCGGGCGGGAAGGGATACACGGGGAAAGAATCCGTGCCGTTTGGCTTTTCATTTTGGCCATCACCTTGCACAACATGCCGGAGGGCCTGGCGGTGGGGGTGGGGTTGGGTTCAGGGGATCTCGCCCGCGGGCTTCAGCTCACCCTGGCCATTGGGCTCCAGAACATTCCCGAGGGGCTGGCCGTGGCCGCGAGCGCCCTCAGCGCCGGGATGGGTAGCACCTTTTATGCCGGGATAGTGGGAATTCGCGCGGGTTTGGTGGAAATTCCGTTAGCGATATTGGGGGCCGTGGCCGTGGGGCTGGCCCGGCCCCTCCTTCCCTACGCCATGGGTTTTGCCGCCGGGGCCATGCTCTACGTGATCTTCGACGAGATCATCCCCGAGACCCACCGCCAGGGGCGGGAGCGCCTGGCCACCCTGGGCTTCCTTTTGGGAGCGGTGGTGATGCTCGCCTTGGACGTGGCCCTGACTTAGCGTCCGAGGGCGCCCGCGCCCTCCGGCATGTGCCGCGGCACCAAAACCCCAGGGATCTCGTCGATGTTCTGGAAGTGGTCGGTGGCACGGATGAGCTCCACCGAGGTGGAACCCCGGCCTGGCCCTAACAAAGTCACGCGCTTTCCATGTCGGCTGAGATAGTCCACAAGGGGCACGAAGTCCGAGTCCCCGGTGACGAGGATGAACTCCTCCACAAACGAGGCCAGCTCCATGGCCTCCAGCACCATCTCCGTATCCATGTTGGCCTTGAGCCCACCATCGGGGTGCTCCCGCACCGGTTTGGTGATGACCCGAAAGCCCATGAACGAGAGGGCGTCGATGAGGCGGATGCGGCGCTCGTCCTCGCGCCGATACGGCACGAACGCGAGGAACTTCACCTCCCGCTCATCGAGCCCAAATTGCGTGAGAATATAGTCCTTGAGGGCGTCGTAGCGCACCTCGTACCCTTGGCGCTCAAACGTTTCCTGAACGTTTTGCACGTCCACAAACACAGCAACCCTCACTTTCATGGCTTTTCACCGGAAAAAGCTCAGAAGGGCTTTTGGAAAAGGCCCTAAAGTTTTCTGCTGAGCTACTTCCAAAAGGGTATTTTAGCCAGGGGTTGACCCGGCGCAACGTGGCCCTCGTTCCGGCCAGGGATAAAATCCCCGGAAAAGGAGGGGGTATGATCGCCAAAATTCCCATCAAGACCGGAAAACAAGAGGAGGCCCTCGATATCACGGACGAAGTCCAGCGGGTGATCCGAGCGTCCGGGGTGCGGGAGGGATTCGTCATCATTTACGTTCCCCATGACGCTGCGGCGGTGAGCATCCACCGCGCCTTGAACGAGGAGGAGGCCCCAAAACTCGATGAGATGCTGGACGCGGTGAACCCCGATCGGATCGCCCCGGAATACACGAAAGCCGCGTTGGTGGCGCCCACCGAGGTAGGAGTGGTGGTGGACGGAAAAATGGTTCTGGGCGAGGACCAGCGGATTTACTTCTACGAGTTCGATGGCCCCAAGGACCGGGTGGTTTACGTGTTTGTGGGAAGCTAAGACGGGGGTGGATGAGGGATGAAGTGGGCCAGCCTTTGTCTATCCCTGCTTTTCGGGTGGTTTGCTTTTTCCGTGGAGACCCTGGTGATCGTGGAGGAACCCACGGCAGCCAAGGCTGTGGACATGATCCGCACCGGGGCCCTCGATTTTTACGCGGCCGGCGTGGCCGACCCCACCATCCTCGAGCAGATCCGTCAAGCTCCCAACGTTCTTTGCTTCCCTACCTACAACGTCGTTTGGCACCTCAGCTTCAACCCTGCCGGCCCGCTTTTTCAGGATGGCCGGTTCAACCCCTTCGCGGACCCACGAGCTAGAGAGGCCATGAACTGGCTTTTGGACCGGGACTACATTGTCCAGGAATTTCTGGGCGGCGCCGGACTCCCTCAGATTTTGCCCCTGCGCCCCGTCTTTCCGGATTACGCCCGTCTTGCCCAATACGCGCGCCCCCTGGAATTGCGCTACCAACACGACCCAGAGCGCGGCCGGCTGGCCCTTTACGCGGTCCTGGAATCTTTGGGAGCCGAATACGTGAAAGGAAAATGGGTTTATCAGGGGAGGCCTGTGGAAATACGCCTGCTTATTCGCACCGACGCCCGCCGGGCCGTGGGAGATTACGTGGCCACACTTTTGGAAGGCCTCGGCTTTGTGGTGGCCAGAACGTATGCGACCTATGCTGAAGCATTACGCATCCTTTCCGCACCCCCTGAGGAAGGCCTCTGGCACATTTACACCAATGCCCTTGTGGTATCCCTGATCGAGCGGGATGAGGCCAGCACCTTCCAGCTCAACTACACCCCGGTTTTCCCCACCCCACCTTGGCAATATTTGCGGCCCAGCCCGGAACTGGCAAGTGTCTCCGAACGCCTGGCCCGCGGGGATTACACGTCCCTTGCGGAGCGCGAGGCCCTCATGGCCCAGGCCTTGGCCATGGCCATGGAGGATTCCGGCCAGGTCTGGCTGGCCGTGCGTTCCGCGTGTTATCCACATTCCTCTGAGCTGAACCTTGCTCTGGATCTCGCCGCCGGAATTGCCACGGGAATTTGGGCCCACACCATTTCCGCTCCACGGGACACGGTGAAGATCGGTATACCCAGCCTCCTTTCCGTTCCCCTTAACCCAGTGGCCGGTTCCTTCACCATCTATGACCAAGCCCTGCTTCGTGCCGTAGGTGACGCGCCCCTTATTCCACATCCCTACAACGGCCTTTACCTTCCTGTGGACCTTGTTCGGGCGGAGGTGGAAGTGGCGGAGGGCGTGCCCATCCAAAAGAGCATGGATTGGGTGGAAGTGCGAACCGTGCCGAAAATCGTCGTGCCCAAGGAGGCTTGGGTCGATTGGGATCCGGAGGGGGCCCGATTTTTGACGGTGGCAGAACTTCATCCCCAAGGTCTTTCTGTTAACGCCCGAGTTGTTCTGCGCTTTCGCTCGGATTTGTGGGAGAAAACCTGGCATGATGGAACGCGGCTTTCTCCTGCCGACTTTCTTTTGCGGTTCGTTCTGGCTTTCGACCGGGCCAAGAAACAAAGTCCTGTCTACGATGAGAGTGCTGTTCCCGCTTACGAAAACCTGATGGCCCATTTCCGGAGCCTCTGCGTAAAAAGCTTTGATCCCCTGGTGGTGGAGGTTTACACGGACCTCCGCGTTCTGGACGCGGAATGGCTTGCGGCCAAAGCGGCCACCCTTTTCTATCCGTTTTACGACACAGGGCCAGGGCCCTGGCATGTTTTGGCCCTCCTCCTTCGAGCCGAGGCGGAGGGGAAGCTCGCCCTTTCCCAAAGCAAGGCCCAAACGAAGAAAGCCGAGTGGGCTAACCTCCTTGCCGGGCCGACCTTGGCCATCCTCGCCGAGACGTTGAAGATCGCTCAGGAAGAAGCCTTCGTTCCATACGCGAATTTCCTCGGAAGATATGTGAGCACAGAAGAAGCTGCGGAACGGTATGCTGCCTTGGCCCGTTTCCATGAGGCTTACGGGCATTTCTTAGTGGCCAATGGCCCGTTTTACGTGGAGCTCGTGAAACCGGTGGAGAAGGTTTTGGTTCTGCGGCGCTGGCCGGAGTACAAGGGACCGGTGGAAGACCTGGCGCGGCTGGGAAAACCTCCCATGCCCTGGGTGGAGATCCGCGGTCCGACCGTGGTGTTGACCTCTTTTGGCGCAACTTACAACATTCGCGTGGGATGCAATGAAGAGCTTTTGGGGGCTAAAGACGTGGAGTTTGTGAAGTACCTCCTTTTCGATGGCGCAGATAACCTGGTGGACTGGGGCTTTGCTTTCTCCACACCGGAAGGTTTCCGTGTGGAAATTAAGCCGGAGGTTTTGGGAGTCTTGGGGGGCATGGGACGCCTGGAAGTGGTGGCGGCGCTCAAGGAGGTAGCGTTGGCGGCGTGGGCCCGCCTAGGCCTCACCGTGGTGGGGCCGGGCGGTTGACGCCGTCGCGCGTTTTCCGGTAGGATTGAAAGGAGTTCCCCGGTAGCTCAGTTGGCAGAGCGGCCGGCTGTTAACCGGCGGGTCGGAGGTTCGAGTCCTCCCCGGGGAGCCAGGGTCCGTAGCTCAGGTGGTTAGAGCGCACGCCTGATAAGCGTGAGGTCCCTGGTTCGACTCCAGGCGGGCCCATTTTTATTTTTCGATTCGGAGTTTTCGTAAACTCTCAAGAATTGCGTCGGCGTGGGGATGGAGCTCCTCCGGAGTGCCCAAGCCCGTGAGGACTCCAAAAGTGGCGCGGCAGCCAGCAGCCCGCCCAGCTTGTAAATCCGTGACAGTATCCCCAACCATCACCGCTTCCCTTGGGGACACAGAAAGATGCTCACAGGCTCGCCATACCGGCTCGGGCGCGGGCTTCTTCACCGGACAAAGATCCAGCCCTACCACGACGTCCACCAATTCCTCCCATCCCAGGGCTTGCAGATGAAGCCGGGCCGCGGCGGCCACATCATGGGTGACCACCCCGATCTTTCCGCCCGCGGCCTTGATCATGCGGAGAATTTCCTCCGCTCCGGGCGTGGGCTTAAGGTTTTTCTCAAACGGAAAATCATGGTCCACCTCGGCAAAAACTTTCTTCACCACGGCCAGGGCCTCGGAGGGCGGGATCTCAAGCATTTGCGCCAGATATCGGGCAGTGGCTTCCTCCGCTTCCGGTCGAGGAAGGGGAATGATCCCCCAATCGCCGGGTCCTTTGCCCCGCATGAACCTGACTAAAGCCTCGGCCTGCGATGAGGAAAGCCCCAGCACCCTACTCAGGCGCTTAGCTCGCTCGACCATCACGGAGAACCAGTGCTCGAAGGTGATAATGGTCCCATCCTTGTCAAAGAGGAAAGCTTGGGCCTCAAACCAGCGGCCGTCGGCGCAAAACCGCACAGGCATACGCCGAATGCTATCTTCTAAAACGCGTATGGCAAGCCCGTTATGTGTGGAAGGCAACAGACAAAAGCTCCGGGACTTCCCGCCTTTGGTCCCAAAGCGACCTTGGGTCTCAGGATACGCTTTGTCCCGATGAAAACGATCCCTTGGTACGTAGTGTTCTTTGCGGTTGTGGCCGTCCTAAGCGTAGCTTTCCTAGTCCAGGCTCCCAGTCCTCCCCAAGATTTTTCCGAGCCAAGTCCTGCCGTGGAGCCCAAGCCGGCCCAAGTTTTTGACATCCATGGGAAACGCGGGGTCTATCTCACCGCCTATGTCGCTGCCAACCCTCAAACCTTTTTTTACGTGCTTGAACAAAGCGCACGGTTTGGGCTCAATGCGGTGGTGGTGGACATCAAAAACAACAACGGGGAGGTGTGCTATGCCTCTGAAGTGCCTTTGGCCAAGGCCATCGGTGCCGTCCGCCCCGTTTTGGATCTTCCGAGGCTCATAAAGGATCTGCACGATCGCGGTTTTTACGTGATTCTCCGCCAGGTCGTGTTTTACGATCCTATATTGGCTAAGTATCTTGGGGTTGGGACGGCGCCTTGGATTTTGCCCACTGTGGAGGTGGCGGTGGAGTACAACCTGGCCCTCGCCCAAGAGGCGGCGGGGTTCGGGGTCGATGAGATCCAGTTCGATTACGTTCGCTTTCCCGATGACGGTCCCATCGGTCCCGATTACTCCGGGCGCTGCTCAGTCGTGGAAAATTTTTTGGCAAAAGCCAAGGAAAGTTTGCCCATCCCTATTTCTGCCGATGTCTATGGCCGGGTGATGTGGCCCTGGAACGCGAGGTCCATCGATCCCATCGGGCAAAGGCTGGAAGGAATAGCTTTCTACGTGGATGTGGTCTCGCCCATGCTCTATCCCTCCCATTTCGTGGAGGAAGAACTCAAGGACGATCCCTATGGGACGGTATTCCGCACCATGTCCCACGGCAAAGAGCGCGTGAAAACGCCGCTTCGCCCTTATCTTCAGGCCTTCGCCATGGCCATTCCGCCATGGATGACTCTTTCGGAGTACATCGTGGCCCAGGTGCGGGCGGCCGAGGCCACCGGCGCCGATGGGTACCTCTTTTGGAATCCCCGCGGCGATTACTCCGCCCTCTGGGAGGCTTTGCAAATTTTGACGCGGGAGAAAGCCCGGCCGTAAAATGTGAGAAAGGGGGCCAACGTGCGTGCACGTCTTTTGGCGATTTTGATTCTTTTAGCCAGCGGCGGATTGGCGGCCGATCTTTACCCGACTTCTTTTTCCTCCACGGGCGAGCAGAAGGGCGATCTCTTTTGGCTTGGCGATCCCCGCATGTACGCCACCGCCTCATGGCATTTCACGGGGGTTGCTCCGGGAACGTGGACCCTGGTGATCACGGCGGAGATGTTCGATCCGTGCCCGGAGTGCGGATGCGATCGGGATGTGCCGATCCAGGTCTTCTGGCGGGAGGATCTCACCAGCCCCTGGAGTTGGCGGTTCATGGAGTTGCGGCCGGAGGAGCTCGGGATCTGCCGAGTTTACGGGGAGATGCCGGTAAGGCTTAACGGTCCGGAACTTTGGGTTTTGGTGCGGCGAGCTGTGATGTGCACTCCTTTCCTGGGGTTCTCCCAGGAGTCCGCATATCTTCGGGCTCCGGCAGTGGTGGAGGTCCCCCCGCCTCCTCCGCCTCCGGAGATCCCCGCTCCTCCGGTGGTAACACCTCCGCCCTCGCCTCCTCCGCAGTTATGCTCCATCGGCCCCCTTTTCTCGTGTAATCCGGGTGAGGTCCCGGCGGAGTGCCTTCCTTCCGAATTGGACCTAAACACCGTGCCGCGGACCGCACTTCCTGACACATATGGCCCTGGCGATGCCGCGCGCATAGATCTCGGCCACTATTTGGGCGAGATCGGTCCCGGCGATTATCAGGACTGGTACAGATTTTCCGTGCCAAAGGGCGAAGCGATGATCGTGTATTTCGAGCCCATGGGAGATCTCGTGGTGGATGTGCACCTTGTCCATGATCCGTGTGGCACGGATTTGGCCGTGTGTCTGATGGCCCAGGGACCGACGGTTCTCGAGGCCCCTTGCCAAGAAGGAGTGGAGTGCGTGACCATTCCCAATGGGCTCACGGAGTGCTTTCGGGGCCAAACTTGCGGGTTTTTCCTGCGCATTGTTTGGCGCTCCGGCTCCGGCACCTATCGCGTCTCCCTTTTGCCGGCAGAGGTCAAGCCCTAATTGGTCCTGATTGGTCTCGATCTCGCCTGGTCTGAGGCTAACCCCTCGGGCGGGGTGGCCATAAGGTGGCAAGGAGACCGGGGCAAACCCTTCCTTTGGACCGCTGAGCTCGGGGCTCTTGAGGAAATCGTGGGTTTTGTGGAGGAGGCCGCGGGTTTGGGACCGGCCCTGGTGGCGGTGGACGCCCCCCTTTTAGTCCCAAACGAGACAGGAACAAGACCTTGTGACCGGGAGCTTTCCGCGTTTTACCGTAAGGCCCAGGCTCAAGCCTATCCCGCCAATCGCCGGCGTCTTGGACCTCGTGTGCGCGGCGAAGCCCTCGTTGCCGCCCTCAAGGCACGGGGCTTCACCTTCCAGTCCCGGGTGGAGAAAAGAAAGCTTGTGCGCCAAGTGGTGGAGGTTTTTCCCCATCCAGCGATGATCGAGCTCTTCGGGCTTCCCCGCATCCTTCGCTACAAGGCCCGACCGAACCGGTCCCTCTCCTTTCGACTCGCGGAACTTCGGCGTTATTGGGAACTTTTGGGAGGCCTTTCGGAGGCGGAACCAGCGTTGGATACTGCGCCGATCCTTTCCCAAACGGAAATTTCCGGCTTGAAAGGCCGGGAGCTCAAGGCCGCAGAGGACCTTTTGGACGCCCTCTATTGCGCGTACATTGCCCTCCACCTTTGGTATTGGGGAGAGGAGGGCTATCGTGTTTTCGGCGATGAAGGGACCGGGTTCATCCTTGTTCCCATAAGGCCGAAAGGGAGGGACCATGCGTAAGCTGACCCATCCCGAGAAGAACGCGCATTGGGAAAGATTTCGGCCGCCGCGGCGTTTCCCCATCGCCGCGGTTTTGGACAACATCCGCAGCGCCTATAACGTGGGCGCCATGTTCCGCACTGCGGAGTGCGCGTACATCTCAGAACTCATCCTCTGCGGGATCACCGCTAAACCCCCGCACAAAGAGGTGGAGAAGACAGCCCTTGGCACCACCCAGCTTGTTCCCTGGCGGTATTTCCCCGACACCGTGGAGGCCGTGCAGGCCTTGAAAAATGAAGGCTGGCGAATCGTGGCCATGGAAATCACTGATGAAAGCGTTCCCATTCAGAAAATGGGTCCGGAACATTTCCCCGTGGCTTT
Organism: Candidatus Bipolaricaulota bacterium; assembly: GCA_014360945.1. Classification (GTDB taxonomy): domain Bacteria; phylum Bipolaricaulota; class Bipolaricaulia; order Bipolaricaulales; family Bipolaricaulaceae; genus DTER01. Next base: position 9,289 of record JACIWM010000007.1, on the reverse strand, counting down.
GGTGGTCGGAAACGAAGTAAGCGGTGTGGACGATCGGGTCCTCTCCTTGGCCGATCTGGTCGTGGAGATCCCGCAATATGGGCAAAAGGAATCCCTGAACGTGGCCGTGGCCTTCGGGATCGCCGTGTTTTTCTTGGTCGAGAAGTGTCGCGGTCCTCTTAATCCAGGCCCAGATATTCCCGCTGCTTTTCCGTGAGGCGGTCGATCCTGATCCCTCTAGTGCTGAGGAAGATCTGGGCCACCTCCTCATCGATCTCTTTTGGCACCGAATAGACGCGGGGCCCAAGATCCCGACCTTTTTCCGCAAGCCAAAGGAGGGAAAGAAGCTGCAGGGAAAAAGAGAGGTCCATGATCTCCGCGGGATGGCCATCGCCGGCCACCAAATTCACCAGCCGCCCTTTGGCCAGAAGGTAAACCCTCTTCCCGTTGGGAAGGACGCATTCCTCCAAATGATCCCGCACCTTTCGCACTTCGGCCTTTGCGTAGAGGGAGCGCACGTCGATCTCCACATCGAAGTGTCCAGCGTTGGCGAGGATGCAACCATCCTTTGCCGCCAGAATGTCTTCAAATGAGACGGCATCCAGGCAGCCGGTGGCAGTGACCACGAAATCCGCATGCTGGATGGCCTCGCGCACCGGGGCCACGGAAAAACCCTCCATCACCGCCTCCGCGGCCTTTACGGGATCCACTTCCGCCACCACCACCTCGGCCCCAAGGCCTCTCGCCCGCTGGGCAATGCCTTTTCCGCACCAGCCAAATCCCACCACAAGCACTTTCTTTCCCGCCAAAAGAAGATTTGTGGTGCGCATGATTGCGTCCCACACGGACTGGCCTGTACCATAACGGTTATCAAAAAGGGACTTCATCTGGGCGTCGTTCACGGCCACCGCGGGGAACCGTAGTTTTCCTTCCCGTTCGAGTTTGCGCAGCCGAAGCACTCCGGTGGTGGTCTCCTCGCAGACCCCGATGGTTTCCGCGCCCAGCTCCCAGGCCTCGCCGTGGAGGAGATAAGAGAGGTCTCCGCCGTCGTCGAGGACGAGATGAGGACGGATGGACAAAACTTTGCGGAGAAACTCGTGGTATTCGGCCTCGGTGGCCTCGCCGCGGGCATAGACCGGCATTTCCTCGGCCAGGGCCTGGGCCACGTCGTCCTTGGCGGAAAGAGGGTTGGAGCTAGTGACGGCCACCTCCGCACCCAGAGCCTTCAGGGCCAGGGCCAGGCGGGCCGTCTTGGCCTCAAGATGAATGGCCATGGAGATGCGTTTGCCCGAAAGGGGCTTTGTTGGGGCATAACGGGCCTCAAGCTCCGCCAAAATGGGCATGTGATCCCGAACCCACCGAATTTTTTCCCAGCCGCGTTCCCTCAGCTCGTCCATGGTTTTGGGATCATAACTTACTCCCTCAGGGCCCGCAGGCCCCAGAAAATCCCAAAAAGCACGAGGATCATTCCCAAGCCTTGGAGGGGGCTCAGGGTCTCGTGAAAAAGAAGATGAGCCCAGAGGGCTGCGCCCACGGGCTCGCCCAGGACGACCATGGCCACGGCGAAGGCCGGAAGCCTTCCCAGGGCCCAGTTCACGGTGGTGTGGCCTAAGACCTGGGGAACGAGGGCAATAAGAATAAGCCAAGGCCAGTCAGTTTTCGGAGGAACGAGCGTGGAAAAAGCTCGAGCGCAAAGGACCAAAAGGAGGGCGGCGGAGAGATAGGCCAAAGACGCGTAGGGAATGGCCTCCATCGTTTTTCTTGCCCGTCGGCCCAAAAGGAGGTAGCCCGCGGCCGCCACCGCGCCCACCAAGGCCAAAAGATCCCCCAGGGCGGCTTCTTGGCTTATGGAAAGGTCATCGAGGCCAATGAGGATCGTGCCCAAAAGGGCGGTGCTCACGCCCAGCCAGAACGCGCGCCCGGGTTTCTCCCCCAAAAGAAAGGAGAAGAGGCCCACGAAAAGCGGGCTCGTGCTCACCAGGACCACGGAGCTCGCCACAGAGGTGAGGCGGAGGGACTGGATCCAAGAGGCGAAATGGGCGGCAAGGAAGAATCCGGCAAGGATGGCGAAAGGCGCGTCGTTCCTTCGCCAGCCTCTCAGACCGAAGGGAAGGAGGGCTAAAGCGGCCAGGGCGAGGCGCCAGGCGGCCACGGTGAGGGATGGTGCGGTGGTGAACCGCACCAAGGGTCCGCCCCAGGAGATGGCCACCACGCCCAAGGCCAAAATCATTCCGGTCCAACGCCGCCGCATAAAACAAAAAACCCGGCACGATTGTGCCGGGCTCCGCAAAAAACGGCCAAAACTCAGCGGCTGATGGCCCCCACCGGGCACTGATCAATGGCCTCGTCCACGCAGGGGAGGCTCTCGTCCGCTCCCGCCTTCACATGGGAATAGCCATCGTCCCCGATCTCAAATACATCGGGACAGATTTGGGCGCACAACCCGCAGCCGGTGCACAAATCCGTATCCACTTTGAGTGCCATGCCACCTCCTTTTGTGGCGTGACTATAACACGGACCATACCCGCGGTCCACGTTGGCCTCACTCCCCACAAACGGCTATAGTTCCAGACAATCGGAGGTGGTCAATGAAGAAGCTTGCGGCAATTGTGTTGGTGGGAGGGGCGTTCTTTTTGGGTTTGGCCCAGGCGGATCTTGTCTCCCAAGCGGATGCCCTTTTCCAGGAGGTCTGGCTTTCCCAATACGATCCGGCCACGCTTGGCGAGCTACGAGCCAAATTGGAAACGGCCATCGACCTTTACCTTAAGGCTCTGAATCTCGACCCCCAGAATACGCACATCCTCAACATGCTGGCCCGCTCCTATTACACCCTGGCGGACGTCTTCCTTCCCGAGCGGGAGAAGCAGGAGTTTCACGAGAAGGGCCAGCTTTATGGGGAGCGTTCCTTGCGCACCAGTGCGGAATTTGTGCGCGTGGAAAAGGAAAAAGGGTTTGTGGAAGCGGTGGCGACCAGCACGGATGTTGAGGCTTGTTATTGGACGTATGCGAACTGGGCGCGGAAGGTGGAGCTGGGCGGAGCATTTGGGCTCATTGCCGCCGCGTTGCGCGGGGACGACAAAAAGCTCAATGCCCTCATGAGCCGCTGTCTTGAGCTCGATCGCGATTACCTTGCAGGCGGACCCCTTCGGGCCATGGCCGGCTACCACGCAAAGCATCCGTTCGCCAAAGATTACGAGAAGGCCCGCGAGTTCCTTGAGGAGGCCATGGAAAAGCACGGCGATTACCTGGAGAACTCGCTCTTCTACGTGCAGTACTACCTCATCCCCAAGGAGCTTTGGGCCGAGGCCAGGGCTGTGCTGGAAAAGATCCTTGCCAGCCCCGTGGAGCCCTATCCCCTCATGAACAGCTTTTGCCAGTTCAAGGCCGCGCAACTTCTCGCGGAAATCCAGGGGAAAGGGTGAGGGATAATGCCAGCCCTGTTGGTGATCCTGGACGGGCTTGGTGGAAGGCCCACGGATTTTGGGGGCGCCACGTGTTTGGAGCGCGCCGCCCATCCCAATCTCGATGAGCTTGCGGCCCAGGGGGCCCTGGGGCTCATGGACCCCATCGCCCCCGGGGTGCGTCCCGGCTCAGACACCGCCCACCTTTCCATCTTCGGCTACGATCCTTTCCAGGTCTACACCGGCCGCGGGGCTTTCGAGGTTTTGGGGATCGGAATGGAGGTGCGGGGCGGCGATGTCTGTTTTCGCGCCAACTTCGCCACCGTGGAGGAGCGCGATGGAAAACTCATCGTGATCGACCGTCGCGCCGGACGCCTCGAGGAGGGAAAGCTCCTTGAGGAGGCGGTGAACGCCATATCTTTGCGGGATTTCGGGGTGGAATTCTTCTTCCGGGCCTCGACAGAGCATCGGGGAGCGCTTGTTCTGCGCGGGGAAAATCTCTCCGCCGCCGTGTCCGATACCGATCCTCATGAAGTCGGTGTTCCCGTGGCCGAGGCCCGGGCGCTGGAGGAAAGCGAGGCCGCCCACCGCACCGCCCAGATCCTCAACGCCTTCACCCGCCGCGCCTACGAGGCGTTACGCGATCACCCCGTGAACAAAAAGCGCGCCGCTGAGGGGAAGCTTCCGGGAAACGCCCTCCTTTTGCGGGGGGCGGCGGTCATGCCCCATTTGGTTCCCGTCACCGAGACGTACGGGATCCGTGCGGCCTGTGTGGCCGGCGGCGCCCTTTACAAGGGAGTGGCCCGCCTGGCCGGAATGGAGATCCTTTCCGTTCCCGGTGCCACCGGAGATCTCAAAACCGATCTTCGGGCCAAGGCCCGCGCCGCCCTGGAGGCCCTTGCCTCGTTCGACCTCGTTTTCGTGCATATAAAAGGCACGGACAACGCTGGCCATGACGGCGACGCCGAGGCAAAACGGGCGTTCATCGAGCGGGTGGACCGGGAGTTCTTCGGCGAGCTCCTCTCTCAAATGCCCAAGGATCTGCACATCTGCGTTTCCGGTGACCACTCCACGCCGCCGGCGGTGCGAGAGCACACGGCCGATCCCGTCCCAGCCCTGTTCTTTGGACCGGCAATCCGACCCGATCGCACCAGAAACTTCAGTGAGCGGGCCGCGGGCGAGGGGGGTCTGGGTCGGTTCTCCGGACGCCTCCTGCCCCAGCTTTTGGGGTATTGCGATTTCGGGAGCAAATTCGGAGCTTAGGATGAAGCTGCGCGAGGTGGCCGAGCTTGTGGAGGCCCGGTTCCTGACCGGTGGGGATCTTGCGGATCGCACCGTAAGCGCGGCCTTCGCCGCGGACCTTCTCTCCGATGTTCTGGCCATGGTCCGGGAGGAAGGGGTGCTCCTCATCACCGGGATGGTCACGCCCCAGGTGGTGCGGGTGGCGGAGGTCATGAATCTTGTGGCCGTCCTGTTTGTGCGGGGGAAATTGCCGACCAAGCCCATGGTGGATTACGCCGCCCAGGCTGGCATCCCCCTCCTCGCCACCTCCCGGACCATGTACGAGACCTGCGGAATCCTTTACACCCACGGCCTTCCCCCGGCCAAACGAAAATCTTTGCCCCATGAGCCTCCCGGGCATCCTGCGCCATAGGGAGGTTTTCTCCGTGGCCGGACAGGACCTGGAGAAAGCGGGCACGGTCTCCACCGAGGTCCAGCGAGTTCTGCGAAAGCTAGGAGTGGAACCGGAGGTGGTGCGAAGGGCCGGGATCGTCTGCTTTGAAGGGGAGATGAACATCGCCCTTTACACCCCCGGTGGCCGGGTGATCCTTCTTGTTTACGACGACCGTGTGGAACTGATCTTCTCCGACTACGGCCCGGGAATTCCCGATATCGAGCTTGCTCGCCAGCCAGGATATTCCACGGCTCCGATATGGGCCAGGGAAATGGGTTTCGGCGCGGGCATGGGCCTTCCCAACATGGAGGCCAATTCTGATCAATTGGAGATCCGGTCCCGGCCAGGCGAGGGCACGGTGATCCGGGCCGTGATCCGAAGGAGGAAAGATGACGCTAGCACAGGTGGCCGAGGAGCTTCGACTTGAGTTTTTAGTCCGCGCTGATCCGGAGGCGGAAGTGCGGGGTGGCTATGTTTCCGACCTTCTTTCCGATGTCTTGGCCCACGCCGAGCCTGGAGAGCTTTGGCTCACTCATCAACGGCACCTCAACGTGGTGGCCGTGGCCAAGCTGCGGAAGCTTAGCGGGGTTGTGTTCGTGCGGGACCTTCGGCCCGGACCGGAGGTGATCCAAAAGGCCAATGAAGAGGGTGTGAATCTCCTCGTTTCCGCGGAGAATGCCTTCCACACCGCAGGAAAACTCCACCGCCTTCTTTTTCCATGAGGTGGTTTCGGATCGACCTCCACATCCACTCTGTTCTTTCTCCGTGCGGTTCGCTTTATATGTCGCCCCGACGGATCGTGGAGGAGGCGCGGAAAGCTCGGCTCGATCTCATCGCCATCTGCGACCATAACGCCGGGGAAAACGGGCAGTACGCACGAAAAATCGCAGGGGAAACGCCGGTGGTCCTCATGGGCATGGAGATACAGACCATGGAAGAAGTGGAAATCCTTGCCCTTTTTGAGGACGAGGAGGCCTGCCTTTCCCTGCAAAAAGAGCTTTACGCCCTTCTTCCTCCGATCCCCTGTGATCCGGAGCTTTTCGGCGATCAGTTGGTGGTGGACGAAAACGACGAGATCGTGAAAAGGCTTGACAAACTCCTCCTTTCCCCGGTTCCCTTGCCGTTGGAGGAGGTGGTGCGGAGAGTGCGGGAGCGGGAGGGTCTGGTGATCCCGGCCCATGTGGACCGAGTTTCCGGCGGACTTTTGGGGGTCTTGGGCCTTCTTCCAGCTGGAGATTGGCCGGCGGTGGAGATCTCCCCATGGTTGGAGGAGATGGAGGCGCTGACCCGTTGGCCGGAACTGCGAGGCCGCGGTATCCTTCGTTCTTCGGATGCTCATTATCCCGAGGAGATCGGGCGGGGCTGGACCGAACTTTACGCGGCGGCCCCGAATTTTTCGGAGTTGGTTTTGGCGGTGCATCGGAGGCAGGGGCGGCGTCTTCGCCCCGGCCCGGCCATGAAGGGAGGAAGCTGATGGGTGTGGCGGAGAAGGTGCGGGAGTTAGTACGGCCTTATAGGGGAAAGCCCACGGAGCTCATCCAGGCCCTGCATCGGGTGCAAAGCGTTTTGGGCTGGCTTCCCCGGGAGGCCCAGGAGGCGGTGGCCGAGGTCTTGGGCGTTCCGGCCTCCCAGGTCCGGGGTGTGGTCACCTTCTACCACTTCTTCCGGACCAAACCTGCAGGTAAACATACGATCCGGGTGTGTTTGGGCACGGCCTGCCATGTGCGGGGCGGGGAGCGCGTGCTGAACGCCATTTGCGATGAATTGGAGGTTAAACCCGGCGAGACCAGCGTGGACGGAAAATTCAGCGTGGAAGTGGTACGGTGTTTGGGCTGCTGCGGTCTTGCGCCGGTGATGATGATCGATGAGGAGGTCTACGGCCGACTGGACCCAACCAAGGCCCGCCGGATCGTGCGGGAATTTTCCTGATGGTGGAGGATTTGGCGTTCCATTTGACGGACCTCGTGGAGAACGCCATCCGTGCAGGAGCGCAGTTAGTGGAGATCGAGCTTCGTCGGGAAGGACGAGATCTTTGGGTGCGGGTGAGGGACGACGGAGCGGGTATGGACGGGGAGGCCCTTCGGCGTGCGGGGGACCCCTTTTTCACAACGAAGCCCGGCCGGCGCATCGGCTTGGGATTGGCCCTCCTGCGCCAGACCGCGGAGGAACTGGGCGGGGAGTTTTCCATCCGTTCCGCGCCCGGCCAGGGAACAGAGGTCAGGGCCCGCATTCCCTGGGACCATCCCGATCGTCCGCCCCTGGGCGACCTCTGCGGGACCCTTGTCCCTCTCATCGCCACCTCGCCCGTTGAATTTCACCTTGTTTTCCAGGATGATCAGCAGGCGTGGACCCTGGACACACGGGAGTTGAAACGGGCCTTGGGACATGTGCCCTTCACACACCCTGAGGTCCTTTCTTTTTTGGAGCGGGAAATGCGGAAGGCATTGGCGGACCTGGGGTGGAAGGAGGCGGGATGAAGCTGGAGGAGCTACGGAAGATCCGGGAGCGGGCGGAAGCGGAGATGCGTTTAAGGGCCGGGCAGGCCCGGGTGAAGATCGTGGTGGGCATGGGCACTTCCGGTATTGCTGCCGGCGCTCGCCAGGTGCTGCGAGCCATCCTCGATGAGGTGGCCCAGCGGAACCTCAAGGACGTTTTGGTCACCCAGACCGGGGAAAAGGGCCTCTCCGCTAAAGAACCTCTGGTGGAGGTCCATGAGCCCGGCAGGATCACGATCTACGGTGATGTGGACGAGGTCACGGCCCGCAGGATCGTGGTGGAACACGTCCTCCACGGCCGGATCCTCGAGGACCACCTTGTGGAGCTGCGGGAGGTGCCGGCGTGATCACCCTCACCATCGACGGGATCAAGGTCCAGGCGGAGGAAGGGGAGACGATTCTCCAGGCTGCAAAACGTGCGGGAATCCGTATCCCTACCTTGTGCTATTTGGAGGGCCTCTCCCCGCGGGGCGCATGCCGCCTGTGCTTGGTGGAGATACGGAATTGGGGCGGAAGATTGGTCCCTTCGTGCGCTACGCCGGTGCAAGAGGGGCTGGAGGTGGTGGCCAATTCCCCCAGGCTCCGGGAGCTTCGGCGCACGATCCTCGAGATGATCTTCGCTGAGCGCAACCACATCTGCGCCTTTTGCGTTTCCAATGGACACTGTGAGCTTCAGGATCTCGCTATGGAACTAGGGATGGATCACGTGCGCTTTCCCTATCGTTGGCCCCTTTTGTTCGTGGATCTCAGCCACGAAAAGTACGGGATCGACCACAACCGCTGTGTTCTCTGCGGCCGGTGTGTGCGGGCCTGCTCAGAGGTAGAGGGTGCCATGACCTGGGGCTTCTCCAACCGGGGCATTTTCACCTTGGTGGAGGCGGACCTTGGTGATCCTTGGGGGAAATCCACGACCTGCACCGGTTGTGGAAAATGCGTGCAAGCCTGCCCCACCGGTGCCCTCTTTGAAAAGGGGAAGGCCACAAGCGAACAAGTGAAGAAGCCGGAGATCATTTTGGAGGTCACGGAAAGGAGGCCCCGTGTCTAAGCTTCGCGTGGCTACAGTATGGTTTTCGGGGTGCTCCGGTTGCCACATGTCCTTTTTGGATTTGGATGAGAGGCTTTTGGAGTTCGCCGAGCGCGCAGAGCTTGTGTTCTCGCCCATTGCCGACATCAAGGAATTCCCGGAAAACGTGGATGTGGTGCTCATCGAGGGCGCGGTGGGCAACACCGAGCACCTCCGCGAGCTTTTGGAGATCCGTAAAAAGGCCAAGATCCTCGTGGCCTTCGGCGATTGCGCCGTGACCGGGAACGTCCCGAGCCTTCGCAACCCTCTTCCCCGCGAGGAGGTTTTGCGCACCGTGTATGCCAAGGACGATCCGCCGGGCTTGGAGGAAGGGGAGGTCCCGAAGTTCCTTCCCCGGGCCCTGCCCCTCTCCGCCGTGGTTCCCGTGGACTTCTTCCTTCCGGGATGTCCGCCCCCTGCGGACCGAATCTGGAAATTCCTCCGGCCCGTTCTTTTGGGGCAGAAGCCCGAGCTTTCCGGGCCGGATCTGAAGTTCGGGTGAAGGAGGAGCCGTGCGACATTACCGCATCCCTGTGACTAGGATCGAAGGGCACGGCCTCATCACCGTGCACTTAGGCGAGGATGGCCGGGTGCGGGAGGCCCGGTTCCACGTGACGGAGGTGCGCGGCTTCGAGCGGTTCTGTGTGGGCCGCACCCTGTGGGAGATGCCGGCCCT
>JACIWM010000069.1 GCA_014360945.1 Candidatus Bipolaricaulota bacterium | reverse complement strand
TTCTACTATCCGGATGTGCCCAAGTACGACTACGATCCGGAGGCTGCGGCTCGCCTGCTTGACCAGATCGGCCTCATCGACCGCAACGGCGATGGTTGGCGCGACTTCCCCGATGGCACCACCTTTGAGTTCGAGCTTAACACCAACGTGGGCAACACCATCCGCGAGCAGACCTGCCAGATCTTCGTGGCCGACTGTGCCAAGGTCGGGATCAAGGTGAACTTCAACCCCATCAACTTCAACGCGCTGGTCACCAAGCTCCTCGGTGGACAGTACGAGGCCTGCCTCCTTGGCCTCACTGGCTCCTCCGAACCCAATAACGGGGCCAATGTGGAGCGCTCCTGCGGCGGCCTCCACTTCTGGAAGTACTCGGACTGCGAGGATCCGACCCCGGTGGCCAAGCGCATCGACGAGCTCTTCGACCTTGGTGTCAAGACCTATGATTTCAACGAGGCCTACGAGTACTATAAGGAGTACCAGATCCTCGCCGCGGAGAACCTCTTCCTCATTTACACGGTGAACATGCTCTTCCGCTACGCCTACTACGAGAACCTCCAGAACACCGCAGGGTTCAGCCCGTTGGCCGGAGCCCTGGGGTTCGCGGAGGTCCTGTGGAAGAAGAACCCCAACATGGTGGGTAACCAGGTGGTCGGATAAACCTGCGATGGAAAAGGGGGCGGCCCTTGTGGCTGCCCCCTTTTTTCTTGTATTCTTAAGGAGCGAAGGGCAATGCTCGGATACATAGCGCGGCGCATCCTGTACATGATTCCCGTTCTTTTCATTATTTCCGTTATCAGCTTCTTCGTGCTCCAGCTCATGCCCGGAAACTTCACAACGGCTTTCAAGCTCAATCCCCGCTTCAGCAAAGAGGAGATCGCCCGGCTTGAGGCCCGTTACGGCTTGGATAAGCCCGCGTACGTGCGTTACTGGAAGTGGATCAGCGGCATCATCACCCGCGGGGATTTCGGGTACTCCATGGAAACACAGCAGCCCGCGTTTGACGCGCTGTTCAAGGGAAGGCTCAGCTGGACCTTGCTCATCTCCTTTGGCACACTCATTTTCACTTGGTCCATCGCCATCCCCATTGGGGTTTTCTCCGCGGTGCGCCAGTATTCTGTCGCCGACTACATCCTCACCTTCTTTGGCTTCATCGGGATCTCCATCCCTAACTTTTTCTTTGCTCTGGTGGTGCTCTGGTTCATGGTTTCAGTGCTCAAGGTGGGCGAGCGTGGCCTTGGGATCGGCGGTCTCTTTGATGTGCAGTACGTAAACGCTCCTTGGAGCTGGGCGAAATTTGTGAACTTCATGTGGCATCTTCTGCCGGTTTTGATCGTGGTGGGATTGGCTGGAACCGCAGGGCTGATCCGGTACATGCGCGGACAGCTCCTCGATACTTTGGGGCAGCAGTATGTCCTCACCGCGCGGGCCAAAGGCCTGCGGGAGCGGGTGGTTATCTGGAAGCACGCCGTACGGAACGCAATAAACCCGCTGATCACCATGCTTGGCATGTCCTTGCCCGACCTTTTTGCTGGTGCGTTCTTCGCGGCCATCATCATGGGACTCCCCACAGTGGAAAGGGCTTTCTGGAACGCCCTTCAGCGCCAGGATGAGTATGTGGTTATGTCTGGCCTTCTTTTCTTTGCCTTCCTTTTGCAGGTTGGAAATCTTTTGGGCGATATCATGCTAGCTTGGGTGGACCCCAGGATCCGTTATGACTGAAAAAAACGAGCGCGTGGGAATCGGAGAAAAGGGCGTAAGCCAATGGCGATTGGCGTGGCGCCGCTTCCGGCGACACAAAGTAGGGCGAGCTGGGGCAGTTATCATCGGCGTCCTTTTCTTCATAATGATCTTTGCCGAATTCTTCAGCCCCTATCCCCATACTCAGCAGTTTCGGGATGCCACCTATGCTCCGCCCACTAAAATCCACATCTTCGACGAAAATGGAAGACTAACCCACCCGTTTGTTTACGGCATTAAGCGCACCTTAAACACCGAGCTTTGGCGCTGGGAATATGAAGAGGACCGATCCCAAAAATATCCAATCCGCTTTTTCGTCCGCGGCTTCGAATACAAACTTTTCGGCTTAATCCCTACCAACATCCACTTTTTCGGCGTGGAAGGAAATGGGCGCATCTTCTTGTTTGGCACTGATGAAATGGGGCGGGACCTTTTCTCTCGCATCATGATGGGTAGCCGGGTCTCGTTGATCATCGGGCCTTTTGTTCAGGCCATTTCCCTCCCCATCGCCCTTCTCCTTGGCGGAGTATCCGGGTTCTATGGGGGCGGTGTGGACATGCTTCTCCAGCGAGTGTTCGAGATCATCATGTCCATTCCGACCCTGCCTCTTTGGCTCGCATTAGGGCTGGCCCTGCCCCGAGGTTGGTCACCCACCATGCGCTTCTTCGGATTGGCCGGGATCATGGCTCTCATCGGCTGGGCCGGCCGTGCGCGGGTGGTGCGAGGTGTGGTGTTGGCCATTCGCTCCATGGACTTCACCGAGGCGGCGCGTGCTGCCGGCGCCAACGACCTTCGCATCATCGTTCGCCACATCGTGCCCAACCTCGCCTCCTACCTCATCGTGAGCGTGACCCTCGGAATCCCCGGGGCCATCATCGGCGAAAGCGGCCTTTCTTTCCTGGGCATCGGTATAAGTGAGCCCATGGTGAGTTGGGGCCTCCTTCTCTCCAAAGCCAATAACGCGGCCACCATCCAAAGCTATCCATGGCTCCTCATCCCCGGCGTGTTCATCACTGTAGCCGTCTTGGCCTTCAACTTTCTCGGTGATGCTCTACGGGATGCGTTTGATCCGTTCAGGGTTGTCTGAGCCAGCGCAGGAGCTCCTGTTCAAGGGCATAAAAGGAACGGCCAAGCACTTGTTCACTGGCGCGGAAGATGCTTGCCCCCTCTTCCAGGACTTTCCAAAGCTCTCGGAACTTTTCTGGACCATATTGTTCAATGATGAATACCGCAAAAGCTCCGGCCTCCCCTTCCGCCACCTCCTGGGGATAGACACCAAAAAGAGGCTGGGTTAGGGAGACCCATCGCTCGGCTTGCCAGATCCGCAGCGCTTCTTGGCGGAAATCCCGTTCAGGATGAGTGAGCCAAAGCACCGTGCCCTCCACCAAAGTGTCAAATCCTGGCAACTTGCCAGAGGACACGGCCTCCAAGATCAGGCGAGCCGTCAATTCCGGTATTTGCTCACCAGTGCGCACAAAAGCCGTGCCAAAGGGAAGGGAAATATCCAGAGGCTCTGCCACATAAAAAGTCAAGCGATCGGGGAGGAAGGGGAAAATATCTGGCCAGATTAGGCGAGCCTGCTGAACGACCAGCTCGGCCTGCTTTAACCATGCCAATACCTCCGGCTCCCCTCCCACAACCACGAATCGGTCGTAGTCCCACACCGCAAGGCCGCGCAATTTTTCAAGCTCGGGGTGCTTCTCGCGCAAAAAGAAAATGGCCTCATCAACCTGTCCCAACGCCAAATACGCTAATCCTTTGATCTCTTGAGCTTCTTCGTCGTTCAACCCTTCCAAAACAAGAAGTGCTGCATTCGGATGACCGGAATACAAGTGTCTTAAGGCCAAAAGGTTCTCGCGCCTTTCATAAGCCGAAAACTGGGCCTGCAAGAATGCCAAAAATTCTTGCTCCAAATTCGCTGGATTTTCCTTAAGTCCGGCCGCCGCCTTATCCCATGTCCCCGTTTTCCAAAATTGTTGCAACCCTTCGCGACCAAAATCCTGCAAGATCCAATGCACAAGGGATGCCGCAAACAGCTCGCCCGTTCGCGTCTTGCCCCGCGGGGACTGAGAAAAAGTCTCGAGGAGAACGCGCATCTTCTCCAAGGTTATGGTGGCCTCCGTCCATGGAGCATTGACTTGGAAATATAGGTCCTCCCAAGGGTCCTTAGGCAAAAGCTGATCAGCTCGCGGCCAAATAGCGCTTGGGGAAAGGTCTTCCATCCATATCCAGGCTTCCGCAGCCCATGGATATTGCGGATCGTTCAAGTACAACGCCACGCCCCGAGGGACCCAAGGGTTTCCGGGCCGGCCAAAGGCCAAGGAGCACGCAAGCCGGCCAAGCTCGCCCTCCACCTTGCGACCCAAAAGTAGATCGGTCGCGGCCAGGATCGTCCTTTCCTCATCTTGTCGGGCGGCCAGGCTCTCCCATAGCTCTTCCGGGGAGGCGTGGACGTAGAGATAAACAAGAGCAGGAAGCTCTCGCTCCGAGAAACCCAGAGTTTTACATGCCTTTTCCCAGCTTTGCCGCAAGTCCGCAGCAATGGCGGGCAAGTTTTGGGCCACAGACGAGCTTTTAATAAACCGGACAACAATGGGGGGAGCTGCATATTCCCCAATCGGACTTCGGGCCTTTTGCGCCGTGGGAAAGACCCAAAACACAAAGAAGCCAATAATTACCGCGGCCAATCCACCCAAGGCCAGGCCGCCCAAGACCCAAAAATAGCGGCTGTACTTAATTTTGCGCACACCAAAGTATAAATTGCTGTTAGCTGAAATCCAGATTTAAAACACGTGCCTCATCTCTTGCCAATTCCTATCGTAAAAGAACCAGAGGTTCTTGACAGGGAGATCGGTTTCACGCTACTATAAGTTTTGCCAGGAGGTGGTCATGCGGGGCGTACTAGCGTTGGCCCTCGCGGCCCTGGTGTTCGGGGTAGTCGGCCTTGCCACAGTGGAACAGGTGGTGGAGGTCGGCTACGAGGTCAAGGCCGGAGCTCCCGGTTATATCCTCCTCGTGATTCCAAACGCCCAGGACTTCTCCCTGAACAAGTTCGGCATTTCCCTTTCCGTGGAGGGGACGGTGACCGGAGCTTTGGCCCTCAAGGGCACCGGCCCGGCGGTCATTGAGGGCGGCCCCATGTACTGGGTGATCACGCTTCCCGGGGATGGCCTTGCTCCCAAGGGCATCCTTTTGGTGAGCGTGAAGATCCCCGAAGGGGTGGACCTCGAGGCCGCGGTGGTGAAGGTGGTGGGCTACAAGATCAGCTAGGAGGTGGAGCGGCTGGATTTGTCTCACAGAAGCTTTGGATAAAGGAGGTCAAGTATGCGGAAGTTTTGGGTTTTGTTGCTAGTAGCGATGTTTGGCCTGGGTGCCTGGGCTCAAGTTCGCACCGGAGCCTGGGTGGACGAGGTGGTGTTCCAGGTGGAAGCGGATGCGGCGAAGGGTCTCGATATGCTCCGCACTGGCGCCATCGACCTCTATTGGTGGGACATAAGCGATCCCGACTTGGTGAAAATCATTGTTTCCGAGTTCAATTACGCTCAGCTTGCCGGCACTTATAATGAGCTCACCTTCAACCCCTATGGGCCGGAATTCAAGGATGGCCGCCTCAACCCCTTCTCCGTTCCGGCAATCCGCGAGGCCGTGAACTGGCTCATCGACCGAGATTACATTGTCTCCGAGTTCTACGGCGGCCTCACCGCAGTGCCTCGGTACTTCTGCATCTGTCCGTTCTTCCCGGACTACGCACGCTACGCTGATGTGGCCCGCGCCTTGGAGTTGAAGTACGCCCACAACCCGGAGAAAGCCAAGGCCGTGATCTTCGAGGAGATGCAAAAGCTCGGCGCGGAGCTTGTGGATGGCAAATGGTATTACAAGGGCCAGCCGGTGGAACTGATCTTCCTCATCCGTGTTGAGGACGAGCGCCGCCAGATCGGTGACTATGTGGCCACCTTATTTGAGCAGTTGGGCTTCACCGTAACCCGGCTGTACAAGACCTCCCGCGAGGCTTCCCCGATCTGGATGCGCGGGGATCCGGCGGAGGGGCAGTGGCACGTGTACACCGGCGGATGGATCACCACGGTGGTGGCGCGCAGCGAAGCCGACAACTTTGGGTATTTCTACACCCCGCGCGGGAGCGGTTCGCCTCTATGGCAGGCCTATAAGCCCAGTCCCGAGTTCGACGAAGTTTGCGAAAAATTGTGGACCTCGGACTTCACCACCCTTGAGGAGCGGCGGGAGCTTATGACCAAAGCTCTGGAACTCTCCATGAAGGACTCGGTACGGGTGTGGGTTGTAAACCAGCTCTCTTACCAGGCCTACGCGAAGAACGTCCAGGTCGCCGCGGACCTCGCCGGTGGTATCTCCGGCGCGTATCTCTGGGGCCTGACCGTGGGGTTTGTTGATCCCGCCACAGGCGAGCGTCTTGTAGGTGGCACTCTGCGCACAGCCAGCTCCAACCTCCTTGTGGATCCGTGGAACCCCATCGACGGTTCGAACTGGATCTTCGA
>JACIWM010000068.1 GCA_014360945.1 Candidatus Bipolaricaulota bacterium | reverse complement strand
GCGGGAACCGCGGCCGCTACGTGCGAGATGGAGTCGCTGTCGTCAGGGTCGGTGTCCTCGGGGATGGTCCCGCTCATGTCCGGCGGGATAGGCGTGCCCTCGCCTTCCTCGCCGGTGGCCCGCATAGTGTTCGTGTACACCTGGCCCTGAACCACCGCGCTCGTCACGACGGTTTCGAACTCCAAGACGAGGCTCTCATTCGGACCGAGCACGGCGGAGGTGTTCCAGAAAAGATCTGGCCCGGGAGATCCGGCCGGATCGGAGGTATAGGAGCCGCCGGGCCAGGTGGCGCTCGTGGAGCCGGGTATGTACAAGAACTCCATGGGAAGAGTGTCGTAGAGGTCTACGTTGTAGGCGTTGGCCCCGCCCACGTTGGTGACGACGAGACGATAAAGGATCACGTCCCCGGGTTGGATAGGCGTACCCAACGAGATGGGGATCCCACCGCGTAAGATCTCCGCAATCTGCTTCTCCGTGACCAGCGCCGGACATGGACAGGTCCAGCTGACGGAGTCTTCATTGTTTCCTTCGTTGCACTCGCAGATGAGATCATCCTCGTCTACAACCACTCGGAACGTATGAGCTTCGCCGCATTTGAGAGGCGGGGTTTCCCAAACGAGTTCGTGTTCCTCCTCAACGGCGAGAGCCGGGACGTTCCACGTGTGGGCAAGCTGGCCGTCGATATAGAGCCGCACCGTGGTCTCCGGAGAGCCTTCCGTTCCAACGTTCTCAACGGTCAAGCTCACTGTAGCCGTCCCCTCGGGGTTGCAGGAGACGGCGAGGTTCTCCACGGTGAGGTCTGGATCCACCACGGCGAACGGAACGGAAAGGGCGTTGTTCCCCGCCGTGCACTCACACAAAGAGCCGTCGGGATCTACGGTGGCGGTGATGGTGTAGCTTCCACACGGGAGGACCTCGTTCAGCGGGACAAAAATTTCCTTGGTCTCTCCAGGGAGGATGGACGGCAGAAGAGCTTCACCGGTGGCGTTGCCGGAGATGCGCACGGGAACTCCCGCGGCAATGGGCACGCAGCCGGTGTTGGCCACGGTCACCTTCACCGTGCCCCGAGTGCACGCATCGGGAACCTCCGGTTCCACGGAAAGGACAGACAAATCCGGAATCTCCACGGGGAAGTCCACGCAGCGCGTGTTGTTTGCGCCGTTGCACTCGCAGATCGAACCCGTGTAATCAAGCTCGATGAGGAGTGAAACGGTGCAACCAGAGGCCGCGGCGCAAAGGTCCATGGGGAAGGTGTGGTCCACGGTGAAGGTCTGCTCCCCACCGGCGGGGATGTTTACCCCGCTGAAAACTTCGCTCCAGGTGTGGAGGTCGTTTCCCGTGCAGCCGCTTCCGTCGCGGAGGGTAAAGCGCACCGGGATGTTTCCGGTGAAGGTACTACCGCAGCCCTGATTCCCTACGGTCACCGTGCCCGAAATCCTGACCAGCCCGTCACCAGCACAGGTTAGAGCAAGACTTTCATCAGCCACGATGAGGTCGGAGATATCCACGGGAAGCTCCGCGCAGAGGCTGTTGTTTTCGCCATCGCACTCGCAAATGCTTTGGGTGTAATCGGCTTCGATGAGAAGGTAGAGGTTGCATCCGGTGGCCTCGGCGCAAGCGTCCAAGTTCACCGTGCGTGGGGAGATGGTGAAGGTCTGTTCCCCACCAGCGGGGATATCCACGGTGAAATCCTGAGCCCACTGATCCAGAACCTCTCCCGCACAGCCTGGCCCGCTGTAAAGCGTGAACCGCACGGGAACGTTCGCGGTGAGACTCTCTCCACAGCCTTCGTTGCCCAGGGTTACCGTACCGGCGATCCGAATTTGACCGTCACCCACACAGCTCATGGAGAGGTTTTGGGCCCGCACGCTGACGTCGGGCAGGGTAAGGGTCCAGGTGCGGCTGTTCGTGTTGTTCCCCTCGATGCATTCGCAGATCTCATCCGCGGTGTCGAGCTCCACAGTGAACTGGTAGGTGCAGACCTCGCAGGTTACGGGCCAACCAAGGATAGTGATGGGGCGGCTGGAGTTGGGGTTGATGGGAAGGGTTCCGTCGAAGTCCGCTTGGAAATAGCCGGACACGGTCCAGCCAGTGCTAGCCTCGCTCAAGGTGAGGCGGAAATCCTCGCTTATGGGAGCGTCGCCGTTGTTACGGATGGTGAGCCGCACCGCGCCGGAATAGTTCCCATCAGAAGAACAAGTGAGAAGGGGCACGATGTCGCTCGGAGCGATGTAGAGATCGGGTATGGTTACCACGGCCGAGGCATTCAACGGCCCGCCGAGTTGGCATCCCTCCGATGTATTCGGATCACCGTCAAACTCTCCGCAGCCCCAGTAGACGCTGGCCGTGTTCGTGCGCAAAGCCGCGCTACAGCTTTCCGAAGGCCGGGAAAGGTAAGCGGTCAATTCCAGGGTCGCAGACTCACCAGGGCCAAGAGGGCCGAATTCCCAGCCCCATTTCTGCTCGCCCATGGACGTGGCCGGCGGGTTCGAGCTCACGTAGACGAGGCTCGCTCCCAGGGTGTCCTCCACCCGCACCCAGTCCGCCTGGCCTGAGCCGGTGTTCGTGACCGTAATCGTCCAGGTCACGGTGTCGCTCGGATCATGGCAGTCCAGGGCCACGGAGGCCGGGGTCTTCGTGATCGTGATGTTCGGAAGGGCCGGGGAGATGGTGCGCGATGCATCCCTGTACCCTTGAGTCTCCTCACAGCAATCGAAGTACCACACACGAATGGAGGCACTGCCCGCGGTGCTGTAGCAGAAGGCCTTCACCTTGAACCGAAGTCGGATGGTCCCGCCCGGCGGAATTTCGTCGCAAAGGTCATTGAGGTTATCGTTTTCGTCATACCAGACGAGCGTTTGTCCAATGATTTGAGGATCCAACCCGGGGGCAAACCCGCCTCCGCAGTCGATCTCCGTGCTGCCGAGGACATAGGAAAGCCCGGTGGGAAGAGTGACGCGGGCGTCGATGTTCCGCGCCGTGGCCGTGGAATTGTTTTGGATGGTGAGGGTGAAGGTGGTCTCGCCGCAGGCGGGGATAGTTCCGGGGTCAAGGGCGGTGGAGAGGGTCAAGGTGGGCATACGGGTGGCCTGGGTTGTGGCCGTGGCCGAGACCTCCCAAAGGCAGGTGCTATCGTTCGTGGCCGAACTTCCATCAAGATCGTTGCCACAGCCCCAGAACACCTCCACAAAGTTGGAAAGATCCCCGCAAGTGCCGTTCTCCTGGGCGGTGAGACGGAGGATCGCGGTGGCTCCGGGCGGAAGATCTTCCAACGCCCAGGTCACAAGCTGGCCAGAGTTGTAACCGTTGTCCACGGCATAAACTCCGTCCCCGTCGGAGCTCACGTAGGTGAAGCCGTCTCCCAAGGTGTCCTCCACCCAGACATAGTCCGCAGGAGCATCACCGGTGTTCGTCACCCGGATCTCCCAGGTGATCGTTCCTCCGCAATCCACGGGACCGCTTGGAGAAATTTGGGTCTTGGTCACCGTGAGGTTTGGACGGCGCGCGAGGATTGTAAAAGTCCCCACGGCTGGGGCCCCGTCCTCGGAGCACACGTTCTTGTAGGCCACCTGGACCTGGAAATCCCCGCCAGTAAAGTTGCACGAAGCTTTCACCTCGAATTGGATTTCCAAGGTCACGCGGGAGCGGAGTTCATCAAGCCCAGATATCTCGGATTCCGTCCAGGTCAAGGTGTAGCCGGTGTAAATGTCCCCCACAACCTGGGGGTCTCCACCCGCGGTCCAGGTCCCATCGCCTTTCCGCCATTGAGTGGAGCCGGAAACGTACTCCAGACCCGGGGGCAGGGTTTGTTCCACCACCAGGTGGTAGACCGCGGGATCGCCGGCGTTGCGAATCGTGATCTTGGCCACATTTTGCGAACAAGCGTCCATGGGGGAATTGGTCACGGAAGTGGCCACAACATAGGTGGAGGGGATGAGGACGTAGGAGCTATCGTAAATGGGCGTAACACACTCGACATCGCCGCAGCTTTGCCCAACCCAAACCTCGTCGGTGAGGTCCTGGCAGGCCACCATCCGCGCCGTGATTTGAATCGTGCGCGTGCCTCCTGGCGCGATCACGGGAATCCAGAAGCCCACCCCATTTATGGTGGCACCGGTGTGGTCCTGCCCGGGATTCACAATCACATCCGGGTCCACCACGCTGGATTGGTACTCAAGCCCGGTGCCGAGGATGTCATCCACCCACACCTCGTAGGCCGGGCCAGCGCCGCCGTTGGTGACGTAGATCGTCCAGGTGACCGTGTTTTGGGTGGCGTAAATGACCTCAGGCGTCTTGTACACGTAAAGGAGGGGCTCCCGCAGGATTGAAGGCACATCGGAGGCGCTCACGGAGCACGAGGAATACCCGCAAGAATCCTCAAACAAGGCCGTGGTCACCAATTCTCGGCCGGGGTTACAGCGCTTCCGCACTTGGAACTGCAACACGGATTGGGCTCCGTTTGGCTGGTCCACAAAAGCGTTCCCATAGTCCCACTCGTAGTAAGTTCCGTGTTCGGTGGGAACAAGGCTCACCGGGCAGATCCCGCTGCAGGTGATGGAAGAAAGGTCCACGATGTAGTAGTTCAGGTTTTCCAGTTGTAAGCGGACGTTGTACGGATCGTAAGTTGAAGTCTTGGTGAGGGTGATGGTCACGGTGTACGTTCCGCATGGATCCACGAAATCATCGGGAAGACCGGTGATGGAAACGCTCATCGATGGTGTGGCCGTGGTGATGGAAAGGACCTCCGTGGCCTGACAGGGCTCGGTGCATTGGTCCCCGGTGGCGCAGTCCTGGCCAAGATCCAAGGAGGCCCAGTCGTAGAAGGTGTAGGAGCTCGGACAAGAGGTGGGCTGGGAATTCGAAGAAAAGGCCATTTGGTAGGAGATCACCAAAGTATGGCCCCGTACGGAACTTGTGTCGTTTATCCCTTGGATCGCAAAGGTTCCGCCGGGAGTGTTGTCCGCCACTATGATCGGATCTACCGGGCTTCCGTCGATGGTGATGGAAAGGGTTCCCTCCACGTAGTCCTGGTTATTGGCCGCGGACTCGGTGAAGACAAGCTCATCGAAGCTGATCCCGTCCAGCGCCGCGTCGTCAACGAAGACGAAGGTGTTCGTATACGTGATCGTCCCGCATTTTTCTTGGACAGGCGGGTCCGCCTCCCGAGTGAAGGTGACAAGCTGATAACACTCGATGGCGATGGGGATGGAGTCGGAGGCGGAAAGCTCGCAGCCGCAGCAGTCCGTGGCCGTGGCCGTTGCCGTAAGGGTCGCCACTTGGCCGCACTGTGCCGTCCCCGGCGCCCGAAGGCCAATGGAAGTGGAGAGCCCCACGGCCGGATCCACCCCGATCCAGGTGATCGTCCCGCCGGTCCCGTCCTCGCCCGGCGTCCACGTCCCCCCGCCAGAGTCAGTCACCACAAATCCTTGAGGAACGTTCACCGTCACCGAAATACCGCTTGTGGTCTCGCCTCCGCAGGAACCAAGGCCGGAAAAGCCCACGTCCAGCGAGTAGGAGTGTTCGGTGCAGATGTAGACCTGGTCGTCTCCGGAAAGGGAGACGGAGAGGGACGGAGGACCGGCGGTGTCGTAGCTTGTCCCATAAGTCCCGAACTTTGCCGGGGGTCGGAATTCGTCGCCACACACGTTTTCGTAAATGGCCTGCCAATAAAGGGTCCCAGAGGGCCCGCCCGCACACCAATCCCCGGTGTAAAGCACATCAAAGATGAGTTCGAAGGACTCTCCGGCCCCAAGATCGGGAAGATGAAAACACGAGCCATCCCACGTGGCCGGGGCTTGAACGTTTTGGATCAAAAGTGAGACCGGGAAATTCACACAAATTCGAATGTTCTTGGCCGGGCCGGCACCGTTATTGGTGACCGACATGTTCACCATGGTCCCATCGGGATCGCAATAGGGAATTTGGATCACCGGTGGATTGAATTCCAGAAGGGGGTTATCCACGAGAAGATGAATGGAGGCCGTGGCCGTTCCCCCTTGCTCGGCCGTGTCAAAACAGACGGAGCCGTCGTCGCAGCCGAAGCGCACATCCGCCGCGTTTTCCAGCCCCTCACAGGCCACCACTTGAGCCTGAAGCTGAATTTGCACAGCCTCACCGGCCTCAAGTGTCCCAAGCGCCCAAGTCACCGCTTGGCCCACCGGAGCGCCGGACGGAGTGGAGCTCACGTAGGAAAGGCCTGAACCCAAGGTGTCCGTGACCACCACGTTGTGGATGGGACCAAGTCCGGTGTTCTCCACAGTGATCGTCCAGGTGACGGTATCGCCCACCCGGGCTTCGATGACTGCGGGCTCTTTATAAATTTGAACAGCACCGGGAAGGATTTCTACGGAAAGAGCATCGTAGGGAGAGGAGACAAATCCCGTGCC
>JACIWM010000067.1 GCA_014360945.1 Candidatus Bipolaricaulota bacterium | reverse complement strand
CCATGGCCTGGACGCCCACGCGCACCTGGGCCTCAGCCTGGACTTCCGCCTGGGCACAGGCGAGGGCCTGGGCCTGAGCTTGAGCAGCAGCTTGGGCGCAGGCTTGGATACCGGAAGCTGCGGCGGCCTCGGCCTGGGCATATGCGGAGGAAGCGGCCTCCGCTTCGGCCTGGGCATGAGCCAGAACCTCTGCGGCGGAGAAAGCCTCGGCTTGGGCGTAAGCCTGAGCATAAGCAGTCCCGGTGCCCGCGGCCTGAGCCTGGGCTTGGGCCTCGGTGGAAGCGTTGGCTACGGCTTGGGCCACAGCCTCCGCTTCGGCTTGGGCCAAGGCCGCGGCGCTGGCAGCAGCTTGGGCATGGGCCCGGACCTGGGCTACGGCCTCGGCAACTGCGCTGGTCATGGCGCTTGCCGCGCTCTGGGCTTGGGCGAAGGCACTTGCTGCCGCAGCCGCGCTCGCTTGGGCCTGAGCGTGCGCTTGGGCTACAGCCTTGGCCATAGCTTTGGCGGCGGCCTCCGCTTGGGCGCAGGCCAGGGCACATGCGGACGCTTGGGCCTCAGCCTTGGCTTTGGCGGTGGCGATGGCCTGGGCCATGGCCTGGGCTTGGGCACAGGCCTGGGCGATCGCCGTTCCTTCGGCCTCTGCAGAGGCACGGGAGCGGGCCACGGCCTTAGCTGCGGCAGCGGCCGCGGCTTTGGCCTCGGCATAGGCAGCGGCGCACGCTTTGGCCTGGGCTTCCGCCGCGGCGTAGGCTTGGGCAATGGCCTCCGCTGCCGCGCTGGCCTCGCCCTCCGCCCGCGCTTTAGCTTGGGCCACGGCCTTGGCCGCCGCTTCCGCCTGGGCCACGGCCAACGCGCATGCGGCTGCTTCGGCCTCCGCGCGGGCTTGGGCCTGGGCCGCGGCCTCGGCTTGGGCTTGAGCAAAGGCTTCAGCCTGGGCAGCCGCTTGAGCGGCGGCCTGAGCGGCAGCACTGGCTCGGGCGATGGCCGTGACCACCGCTTCCACCGTGCCATCCACCTCGGTGAGGACCATCCCGCAGGGGATGGCCGTTTTGATTCGCTCGCTCACCAGGCGCGCGGTGTCGCGGGCCTGGGAGTAAGCGGTGGCGGTGGTAGCGGCCTGGGCTTGAGCGTAGGCGCGGGCTTGGGCCACGGCCTGGGCATAGGCTTTGGCCTGGGCCACGGCTTCCGCGCAGGCCTGGGCTTCCGCGCGGGCCTCGGCATAGGCGGCGGCCGCAGCCTGGGCCTGGGCATAAGCCTCGGATTCAGCCTGGGCCAAGGCCTCGGCCACGGCGTTGGCATAAGCTTTCGCTTCTGCAAGGGCTGCAGCGCAAGCTTGGACGCTGGCCTCCGCCTCGGCTTGGGCTTTGGCAATGGCTTGGACCACGGCCTCGGCCGCGGCGGAGACCTCCGCTTCCGCTTGGGCGCAAGCGGCCGCAGAAGCCGAGGCCTGGGCCTGGGCGCTCGCGCAGGCTTGGGCGAAGGCCTGGGCGGCCGCTTCCACCTCGGCTATGGCGGCAGCGCAGGCCTGGACGCTGGCCCGTGCTCGAGCCAAAGCCAGGGCGCAGGCTGCGGCACTGGCCTTGGCTTCGGCCTCGGCCCGCGCCACCGCTGAGGCACAGGCCTCTACGGACGCCTGGGCTTGGGCATTGGCCGCTTCCGCCGCGGAAAGAAACTGGGCGACACTCAGTTCCGCCAGGAGTTTTTCGGCCTTGGTGAGAATCGCCTGGGCTTCTGCCGCCGCTTGGGCCGCGGCTTGGGCCTGGGCGCGGGCCAGGGCTTCCACCTCCGGGAGGAACGGCTGGTACGCGGGCTCCTGCCCAAGGCCAGAGAAAATCCCGGCCAAAAGCAGGGCCAGCACGGATAAAACCCCGAACGCTTTTCGCATAGAACCGCCTCCTTGTCCCCCTTCCCACCCCGGCGAAGAAGAACTTTCCACTTTACTCCCAAACGTGGAGGCTGCCCAGTGGTAACAACCGGTGGAATAAACTTTAGCCGTCGTGGGAAGGAGGCCACATGCAGCTCAGCGGCTACCGCTTCGGACGGGTTGAGGTGGACGGTGTTCCCTGGCGCGAGGATCTTTGGATCTGCGCGGGAAGAACCGGATCCTGGCGCCGCAAGGAAGGGCATTGGGTTTATCCTGAGGATTTGGCCGAGGTCCTCGAACTTCTTCCGGAAACGGTGATCATCGGCACCGGCGCGTTCGGGCTGCTCAGGGTGGCTAAGGAAACCGAAGAACTTCTGACGCAAAAGGGAATCGAGCTCATTGTCCTTCCGACAAAGGACGCGGTGGAACGCTACAATGAACTTGCACTGAAGAAGCGGGTGGCGGCCCTTTTGCACCTCACCTGCTAAAATGGTGGACGAAAAGGAGGCTTAGGGTGAGCAATCGGGAGTTTCTCGTGCGGTTTTTGTCCACGATCAGTCCCTCCGGCTTCGAGGAGGAAGCAGCCCAAGTCTGGGTTGAGGAAGCCAAAAAATTTGCGGAGCGCACTTGGCGGGATCTCCATGGAAACGCGTTTGCGGTAGTAAACGAAAAAGGTTCTCCGCGGGTGATGCTCGCCGGCCACATGGATGAAATCGGCCTCATGGTGGCCCATGTCACGGACCAGGGCTACATCTATGTTCGGGCCATCGGCGGCTGGGATCCTCAGATCCTCCCTGGGCAGCGGGTGTGGATCCGCACAAAACAGGGCCGAGTCCTCGGCGTGGTGGGACGGAAGCCCATCCATCTCCTCGAGGACGAGGAGCGCAAAAAAGCTGTGCGAGTCGAGGACATATGGATCGACATCGGGGCGAAGAACAAAGAAGAAGCCCTGAAAAAAGCGGCCATCGGCGATCCCGTCGTACTTGCTTGGGATCCCGCGTTCCTCAATGAGGATCTCCTCGTAGCCCGGGGGATCGATGACCGCATCGGTGCGTACGTGGTCCTTGAGGCGTTGCGCATTGTGCGGGATTTGAATCCCAAGGCGGCGGTGTTCTCGGTGGCCACGGTGCAGGAGGAGCTTGGGCTGCGCGGGGCCCGCACGAGCGCCTTTGGTCTTGATCCCAAGGTGGGAATTGCCGTGGACGTCTGCCATGCCACCGACCATCCGGGCACGGAGGGCGATAAGAAAAAGCTCGGTGAGATAAAAGTGGGCGGAGGTCCGGTGATCGCCCGGGGTGCAAACATCAACCCCAAGCTTTTTGAGCTCCTTGTGAAGGTGGCGGAAGAGGAGAAGATTCCTTACCAGATTGAGCCGGCTCCGGCGGCCACGGGCACGGATGCCAACGCCATCCAGATTACCCGTGCCGGCGTGGCCACGGCCCTCATCTCCATCCCCAACCGCTACATGCACTCTCCCTGCGAACTCGTCTCCTTCACGGATTTGCAAAACGCCGCAAAATTAATTGCTTACGCCGTGGCCCGGATCACCGACGAGACGGACCTGATACCCTAAAGGAGTTTTCGAAGCTCACGGATTTTGTCGCGGTAGGCCGCGGCGAGCTCGAATTCCAGACGCTCCGCCGCGGCTTTCATTTCTTTCTCGAGCTTCTTGATGAGCTCGAGGATCTCCTCCTTGGAGAGTTTCTCAGGCTTCTTGGGGATGGTGACGGGTTCAGGCCGGGTTCCGGTGAGGTCGCCCACGATGTCCTTGACCTCTTTCTGCACGGTCTCAGGGGTGATCCCGTGTTTCAGGTTGTACTCGATTTGGATTTTCCGGCGGCGGTTGGTCTCGTCCACGGCCTCCCGAATGGCGTCGGTGATCTCATCGGCATAAAGGATCACTTTCCCCCGCACGTTCCGGGCCGCCCGACCGATGGTTTGGATGAGGGAGGTGGCGGAGCGCAGAAAACCTTCTTTGTCGGCATCGAGGATGGCCACCAACGAGACCTCGGGAAGGTCCAAGCCCTCGCGGAGGAGGTTCACGCCCACCAGGACATCGAATTTCCCAAGACGCAAGTCGCGCAGGATCTCCACGCGATCGAGGGTTTCAATCTCGGAGTGCAAGTAGCGGGCGCGGAACCCCAGCTCCACCAGGTAGTCGGTGAGATCCTCGGCCATTCGCTTGGTGAGGGTGGTGACCAAGGCCCGCTCGCCCCGCTCCGTGACTTTTCGGAGCTCGGAGACAAGGTGATCGATCTGGCCCCGCACGGGGTGCACCTCCACCTCGGGATCCACGAGGCCTGTGGGCCGCACGATCTGCTCCACGATCTTTTGGGAAACGGCCCGCTCGTAGGGACCGGGGGTGGCGGACATGAAGATCACTTGCTTCACCCGAGCCTCGAACTCCTCGAAGGTGAGGGGCCGGTTATCCAGGGCGGAGGGGAGGCGGAACCCGTATTCCACAAGGGTTTCTTTCCGGGAGCGGTCGCCGTGGTACATCCCGCGGAGCTGGGGCACGGTTTGATGAGATTCGTCGATCACCACGAGGAAATCGGGCGGGAAGTAGTCAAGAAGGGTCCACGGCGGCTCCCCGGGCTTTCGGCCATCGAGATGGCGGGAGTAGTTCTCGATCCCCGGGCAATAGCCCATCTCCCGGAGCATCTCGAGATCGAACCGGGTGCGCTGTTCCAGCCTTTGAGCTTCAAGAAGCTTTCCTTGGGCGCGAAGTTCCTTTAAGCGCTGTTCAAGTTCCTCTTCGATGCTTTCAATGGCCCGCCGGAGCCTCTCCTCCGGGGTCACGTAGTGGGTGGCCGGCGGGATGGTCACGCGTTTTCGCTCCGCAAGCGTGTCGCCGGTGAGGGGGTCGATCGCCGTGATCCGTTCCACCTCGTCGCCGAACCACTCGATGCGATAGCCCACCTCTTCCGAAGCGGGGATGATCTCCAAAACGTCGCCGCGGAGCCTGAACGTGGCCCGCTCGAACGCGAGCTCGTTCCGGCGATACTGGAGGAGCACAAGCTGGCGGAGAACTTGGTCCAAATCGTATTCCCGTCCGGCTTCCAAGGTGAGGGACATGGCATAGTAGTCCTGCGGGGAACCCAGGCCGTAGATGCAGGAAACGGAGGCGACGACGATCACATCCCGACGCTCAAGGAGGCTGGCGGTGGCGGCATGGCGCAGGCGATCGATCTCCTCGTTTATCTCCGCGTCTTTCTCGATGTAAGTGTCGGTCTCGGGAATGTAGGCCTCCGGCTGGTAGTAGTCGTAGTAGGAAACAAAGTAGTGCACGGCATTATCGGGGAAAAGCTCCCGGAATTCTCCGTAGAGCTGGGCGGTGAGGGTTTTGTTATGGGCGATGACGAGGGTGGGTTTTTGCACGTTTTGTATGACATGAGCTATTGTGAACGTTTTCCCCGTTCCTGTGGCGCCAAGCAAAGTTTGGTAGCGGAGCCCGGCGAGGACTCCCTCGGTCAATTCCTTGATGGCCTTGGGCTGGTCCCCGCGGGGCTTGAGCTTGGTTTTGATCCGGAAGCGCTCGCCGACCGCTACCCGCGCCATAGCTCTTGATTTTACCCGTGCTCGTATACTTCCCTCAGGATGGCCGAGTATCGGGTGGGTTGCTCCGGCTGGATTTACCCCCATTGGGCCGGCCTCTTTTACCCGGAGGATCTTCCCCAGCGGGAATGGTTTGATTTCTACGCCAAAGTGTTCAACACGGTGGAAGTGAACGCCACGTTCTACCGCTTCCCCACGGAGAAAATGGTGCAAGCCTGGGAGAGAAAGGGTCCGAAGGGGTTCCTTTTCACCCTCAAGGCTTTTCGGGGGATCACCCACCTCCGCAAGTTCAAGGGGACGGAAGAACTTGTGCGCCGCTTTTACGCCATGGGCGAAAGGCTCGGGGAAAAACTTGGCGGCTTCCTTTTTCAGCTTCCGCCAAGCCTAAAATATGATCGCGACCTTCTTTTGCGCATTCTGGACCAATTGGATCCGCGCTTCCCCAACACCCTGGAATTCCGCCATGAAAGCTGGTTTCAGGAGGAGACGGAGGAGCTTTTGCGCGAGCGGGGCGTGGCCATGTGCATCGTGAGCGCGCCGGGTCTTCCTGAATACGTCACGGCCACCGCGTCCCATGCCTTTGTGCGGTTCCATGGGAAAGGCGCATGGTATGCGTATCGCTACTCCATGCGGGAGTTGCGCACTTGGGCGGAGCGAATAAAAAGCCTTCCTGTGGAACGTGTGTTCATCTACTTCAACAACGACTGGAACGCCTGGGCCCCGGAAAATGCCTTGCAACTAGAGGAGCTTCTTTTGAAGGGCTAGTTTTTGTTTTTCTACGAGCCCAAAAAGCTTTTGTGCGAGCAGGTCGGCGGCATGGGAGAATGGCTGAGAAACCGCGAATTCCCGAGCTTTCTCGCCCATGATGCGTAGCTTCTCCCGTTGCGAGAGAAGTCGAGATAGGCCCCGGTAAAGGGCCATGGGTTTCGGCTCCACAACGAGTCCGAATTCCGGCCGTACCAGGTCCTGGGCGGAGCGGTGATTGGTGGTGAGAACCGGGAGCCCGGCGGCCATGGCCTCCATCATGGTGAGGCCGTAGCTTTCATGACGAGAGGGGAAAACGTAGAGGTCGGCAAGCCGGAAAAACGCGTGTTTTCGCGCCCCACCCA
>JACIWM010000066.1 GCA_014360945.1 Candidatus Bipolaricaulota bacterium | reverse complement strand
CGCAAAAGGGTATCGATTCCGCGCCAGGCCTCCTCCGCCCGCACCTGCAGCCGCACAAGCTTGTTGTAGGTGTACGCCACCCAAATGAGAATTACAGCCACAGCCCCCAGAATCGCCCAACCGACGATGGCCATTGCCCCTCCTTGTGACCACATTCTACCGGGAATCGGGTAAATTCGCCCTTTGGAGGTGAGCATGGAGATCTATTTGGACACGGCGAAGGTGGAGGAGATCCGGGAATTCGCGTGGCTAATTGACGGGGTCACCACTAATCCCACTCTGATGGCCCAGGCGGGAAAGCCGTTCCATGAGGTGTTGCGGGAAATCTGTGAGCTTGTGCGGGGCCCGGTCTCCGCGGAGGTGGTGGCCCAGGATGAGGAAGGTATGGTCCGGGAAGCCCAGGAACTCGCGAAAATTGCGGACAACATCGTGATCAAAATCCCCCTCACCGTGGAGGGCCTCAAGGCCGTGAAAAGGCTCAAGGCTTTGGGAATAAAGACCAACGTGACCCTGGTTTTTTCCGCGCCCCAGGCCCTTTTGGCCGCCAAATGCGGGGCAGACTACGTCTCGCCCTTCGTGGGCCGCATCGACGACCACGGCGGGGATGGGATGAGCGTGGTGGCCGAGATCCTCCAGATCTTTCGAAATTACGAATTTCCCACGAAGGTCATCGTCGCAAGTATCCGGCATCCGGGACATGTGGTAGCTGCCGCCACCTTGGGGGCCCCGATTGCTACCGTGCCTTATGTTGTTTTGAAAAGGCTTTTCCAGCACCCCCTCACCGACCAGGGGATCGCCCGGTTCCTTGCGGACTGGGAGAAAGTCCCCCGCTAGGGCAGGTAATAAAGGGGTTGGCGGAAAAGCTCCACCCATTCCTCCCAGAAGGAGGGGAGGGTATCCCATTCGTTGGGCGGCGTATCATCGGTGCAGTGAATAAACCCGATCTTTTGCGCACGGGCCAGGGCTTCCCGGGCCTCGGCCAGCCCGGGCACGCCCCAAATAAGGATGGCAAACCTTTCTGAGGGATAGCGCCCGACATAATCCGGGAACGTGTGAGCCAGAAAGTTTGTGTAGTTGTCCTCGAAGATCACAATCACGTCACCAACCTTCTGGGCCAAGTATTCCTCGGCGATGGTGGTGCCCGGGTTCAACACGACCCAACGGAATCCCTTTTCCCGAGCGTAACTTTCGAGCTCGGCGTAGTAGGGGATCAACGAGGCGGAGGAGTTCACCCCATCAAGGAAAATTCCGGAAAGACCCAAGGGAAGGAAGTGCTCAGCGTAAATGTCGAGCTCGTTCTTTACGTCATCGATCGGTTTGGCCCCGTAGTTGGTCCAGACATAACCAAGCATGGTGATTCCGGCGGCACGGAGGTCAGCGATTCCGCGCTGGTAGTCGGAGTTAGGCGGGCCACCCGGTCCGCTGGCGGGATTAATGATTGCCCAGATCTCCACATCCCGCGCGGCTGCCGCCACTTCGTCCCACTTGTATAGATCCGCGTCCCACCACATGGGGTAGATGTAGAGAGGAAGGAGGATCTTCTTTCCTACCGGGCTCAAGGACGGCTCCGGCCGGACCCAAAAACATCCGGAAAGAAAAAGGCCCAAGAATGTTACGCATAATGCTTTGCTCAAACAACGCATGGGCGCTCCTTTCTCAAAAAGATTATATGCCATTCCGCCGGACACGGGGCCAGATGAGGAGGAACACGGCAAAGGAGGTGAAGACGAAGCGGAAGAACATGAGCGGTCCATGGGGGTTGAGAGAATAAAGCCAGCCCGTGGCCAAGGGCGCTAGAGCCTCGGCGCCGGTGGCAAGGATTTGGGTCGTGGCGAAGATCCGGCCGCGGCCACCTCGAACTTGGACCCCGATGAGGGAACGTAAAAGGGAGTACACAACTCGATCGGCCCCGATCAGGAAAAGCCCGGGAACAAAGCCGTAGGGAAGGAGAAAAAGCCCAGCACCCAGGGCACAAACCCCTAACGCCAGGAAGATTGCCCTTACATGGCTCTTTTCGCTGGCATGTCCCAATGGCCAGGCGAGGAGGAACTCCCCGAGGGCCAGAAGAGAACCGCAGGCCAAAGTCAGGGCCCGATTCAACCCGAGGACGTCTTCCAAGAAAGGCGCCAGGAATGGCCGAGCTCCGGCGCTGGCCGCGGAGGTCACGACCAAGACCAAGACCCACGGGAGAAGGGAGCGATTCCAGCCGGGATTGGAGGCGACTGGATGGGGAATGGGCTTTTGGGGCCGCATGAGGCCAATGAGGGTGGTGGAGCCAAGAAAGGCCAAAAAGGCAAGGAGGAAAAGGCCGCGCATTCCCACAAGGCTGAGGAGGCCGGCGCCCAAAAGGGGAGCAAATAGGGCGCCCAGGGCGTAGCCAGAATTGGTCAAAGCAAAGGCCCGGCCCAGGCTCTCCGGCGGGACCAGATCGGAAACATACGCCTCCATGGCCGGCCAGCCGAAGAAAAAGGCGTACAGGAAAACTCCGGGAATGAGCTCCGGCCAAGTGCGGGCCCGCGCATAAAGAAGGGGGGCAAGGGCAGCCAAGGCCCAGTTGGCCAGCATCACCTTCCGCCGCTCGCATCGGTCCGCAAGCCACCCACCGGGAAGGAGGGTGAGGGCCATGACCCCGTACATGAGGCCCGTGAGGTACCCGATCGCTTGAGGGCTACCGCCTAGATCACGCACGTAATTCGGCCAAACGAAGTAGTACAGGCCTGCGCCGGTGCTCCAAAGCACATTGGACCAAAATAGCCGCCACAGGTCCGGATAAGACCGGAGAAATTCCAGCCCGGCGCGGATCATGGCTGCACCAAATCGAAGGGCGTCACCTCCAGCTCCCTTTCGCGCAGGGCCTCCACAAAAGGATTGATGCCCACGGAGTCGCTGGCGATATGGCCGGTCACCACCAGATTTTTCCCTTTGCCCCCATACTCCTGGGCCAGGCGATGGGCCTCATGGGGCCGGATGTGGATGTAGAGGACCGTGTCCACCCCATGATCAAACAGGACCTTGGCCACGGGATACCCACCGTTCGTGCCCGCCCCGTGGATCACAGCCACCTTCCCCACGGGATTCTGAGAATTCCCCACCACGACTTCGATCTCCGTTTGGGCGTTACGAAATTCGCCGAAGCTTTCCCGCAGATATGCCACAAGCGCGCCCACGGAAACTTTCTCTGAAACCTCCTTCACCGCCTGCACCAGGCGTTTTCTGCCGATCTCATCAAGCGGTGTATGGATGTTCATGTAGGCAATTCCCAAGGCCTTTGCGAAGGCAGGAAGGCGAAGATAATTGCGGGCGTGGTTCTGCAGACGATTTTCTCGGACGAGCTCGGCCGCGGCGGCCTGGGCTAGGTCAAAGGGCACACCGTAGGCCACCATGAGATCCACCTGGCGCAGGAGGACTTGCCAGAAATTCAGGGCGGAAAGGCCGCCTGGTGGGTGGTGGGTGATCACAAGATCAAACCCGGCTTCTTTGGCCCAAAGGAGCTCCGGGCCCTCAAGATCGATCCCCACCAACGCCCGCCGGATCCTCTCGCCCGGGACATGGATGGCGCTATCCGCGGGGACCTCCGAAAGCCCGGCCATTTCCAACGCCAAAGCCATGATCTCCGTGGTGTTCATCGCTCCTCCTTCGACAAAGCCGATTTGGAAGTGGCAGAGTCTAAACGGCGAAGAGGCTAGCGGCCACGAAGGCCATGAGGGTAGTTTCTGGGGAAGCGTGCCCCCGAGGCAGCATGGTGGCTTTCACAGTAGAAAAGAGTTGCGAAAGGAGGCAAAGCTGCCATACGGAAGACCACGACAAAAACTTAATAGCGTTTTAAGAGGAGCTTAAGGCTATTATCTAGAACCTTCTGGCGAACTTCATTTAGGGGAGCGAAAGCTATCACCTACAAGACAGGTGAGCCTTCTTATGGTTCCTGAGACGATGACGGTACGGGGGGTGGACCCGGGATTTGCAGAACCTGCTCTGGATAGTTCACAGCCAAACTGACACCTCTGGAGTTCTCGAATAGCTTAACTGCCAGCGTTCGGTCGAAGTAGAGTTCAATTAGACAATAGAGCTCCCAGATGTACTTTCTGAGCTCGGGCTCTTCCCGAAAATCTCTTACAATCAATCCCCACTCTTGGGCCTTACGGATTCCAATAGTTCGACCATGAGATAGGTTCTCTTGATGGCTAGAGAGTTTCTTTGCGATTCGTCTCGCTCTCTCCTTTCCGTCCGGCAAGCCCCTGAACATATACTTCTCTAACCAGGTCTGAGCCAAAGTAAATGACAGTTTCAGCGCGTTCTCGCAGATCTCAAGAATATGCAGGTCGTACTTCTGTAATATGGGTAGATATACTGCCAATGCTTCCGGCTCTTTCTTAAGAACATCACGTACCCTACCGAACGCATCTAGGATAGCTTGCGCAGGAACAGAAGTTACCCCTTGAGGGGTCGAAAGGATAATCTGTGGATCAATAGGCCCTAGGGTTGAGCGTTCATCCATCCAGATCTCGTCCCCTGACAACGCCAGCATTGTAGCTGCGCTATAGGCGGCATTAGGAATTAGAAAGCGGATATGTTCAAAATTTTCCCGGAGTAGATTGACAATCCTCTCCGTTGCTTCAGCTGAGCCTCCAGGGCTGTGTAAGAGGACATCAAGCTTTTTAGATTTAATTCCTTCGATTAGGTCAGAAAAGCCGATGATATCGGAATCATCGATTCTATTCGGTACATCAAAACCGCGCCGGCGGGTATTGGCAGCGTATACAATTAGAGGGCGCCCGGTAAGGTTTTCAATTTGTCGAATGGTATCAATTCTCGCCTTTTGGTGTTGGTTTGCGTCCTTAATATTGTCGATTTGCTGTTGAAACGTTGACATTATATCGCCCCTCGGTGGTTAATCTATAAGTTGGCCCTTCTCTTCTCACAGGAATCATGATTGCCTTTAAGGCCCTTTCATAAACCTCTTGCGACATCTGAAATATCTTCATGATCTCGTCAACTTCCGGATGCCTTTTCTTATACTCCTTAAGAGCTTGTTGAAAATCCTCGAACATTTTCCCCCCTTTATTTGCTAACATGTTAGCGCGGGTATTAGCCTAAGGCAAGGACACGGATTGGCTCATCGAAATTGTTCTCGAAGGGAGCGTCGATCCCGCATCCAAAAAGGAACTGCTGACTTACCCTAGTGTAGCAAAGCTTGTAGAAGCCCGGCGGTCTAGGGATTTGCGGGCTAGCGGGAAGGAGGAAACCCTGCATGAAGGTTCTGAGAAAGTAGGAAAAGGGCCGCGACCTCCTCAATTTTCCCCGCCAGGGTGAGGGCCTCGTCAAGGGTGCGGCCCACGGCCACGGCACCGTGGCGGGCGAGAAGCACGGCCCGGCCTTGTCCCAAAGCCGCGACCGCCCGCTCGGCCAGCTCCCATGTCCCCGGCGGAGCATGCTCGGCCACCGGGATCTTCGGGCCAAAAATGAGAAGACCCTCGTCGTGAAGAACCGAAAGCGATGAAAAAGAACAGGCCACGGCGGTGGCAAAGGGGGAGTGGGTGTGGACCACGGCGTTTATCTCCGGCCGCACCCGATAAATTGCGACATGCAGCCTCCACTCCGAGGAGGGCCATCCTGTCCCAAGAACGCGGCCTTCTCCATCCATGGCCACGATCTGGGAAGGTCGTAACCGGCGAAAAGGGACTCCGGTGGGCGTGATGAGTATTCTCTCCCCCACGCGTAAGGAGACGTTTCCCGAGCTATGGGAGATGAGGCCAAGCTCCCCGAGAGCTCGATAGGCCTGGGCCACTTTAACCCGAAAGGGTCGCGGGGATGTTCTGGGCATAGGGTGGACGGATCACCCCTTTTTCGGTGACGAAGGCGGTGACGAGCTCTCCCGGGGTAAGATCGAACGCGGGGTTCCAAGCCCGCGCTCCCTCCGGAGCAAAGGGCCAGCCATAGGGCCGCAAAACCTCCTCCTCCGGCCGCTCCTCGATGGGGATCTCTTCCCCGGAGTGAAGCCTGGGGTCAAAACTCGTGGTGGGGGCCACCACGTAGAACGGGACCCCATGGCGCTCAGCCAAAACAGCGAGGACGTAGGTCCCCACTTTGTTGGCAAAATCGCCATTTTTGGCAATGCGATCAGCCCCGACCAAAACGGCATCCACTTCACCCCGCCGAAAAAGAAGACCCGCGGCGAAATCGGCGATAAGCCGGAAGGGGACCCCTTCCCGCAGGAGTTCCCAAGCCGTGAGCCGGGCCCCTTGCAAAACCGGCCGGGTTTCGCAGGCGTAAACCATGCGGATCTTTCCTTGGGCCCAGGCGGTACGAATGACGCCGAGGGCTGTGCCGTGGCCGCCCGTGGCCAAAGCCCCGGTGTTGCAGATCGTGAGCACCCGCGCGCCCTGAGGAAGGAGGGCCGCCCCGAATTCTCCAATGCGGAGGTTCGCGGAAATGTCCTCCTCGTGGATGCGCTTGGCTTCCAAAAGGAGAAACTCGCCGAGCTTTTCCTCCTCAGGGCAGGCCTGAAGGACGTGGCTCATCCGTTCCAGGGCCCAAAAGAGGTTCACCGCCGTGGGTCGGGTTTTCCCAAGGCCCTCCACGGCAAGCTGGACTTCCTCGGCCGGGGTATGTCCGGGACCGGGATGCTTTGCGGCCAAGGCCAGGGCGTAAGCCGCGGCGATGCCGATGGCCGGCGCGCCCCGCACTCGTAAATTCCGAATGGCCTCGGCCACCTCCTCCCAGGTCCGCAGCCGAAGCCAGCGCTCCTCCCAGGGAAGCC
>JACIWM010000065.1 GCA_014360945.1 Candidatus Bipolaricaulota bacterium | reverse complement strand
CGCTCGGAGTCCAGAAGGCTTTCGTCAAGGACAACCACCACATCCGGTTCGTAGACGCCGGAGTGCACGAGGATCTCGGTATCGGAGATGCGGTTATAGGCGCGCATGGGAGCGCCGGAGCGCTCCGGCCCGAACTCAGGAAAGGCCTGAACGAACTTGCCCTCGCGGAGGTTGATCTGGGCCAGGATCTGGGAGACGGTCTTCGCTCCCTGTCCGCCGCGGCCATGCCAACGGATTTCCTTCATTCCCTCCTCCTTCGCAAAGCTTGGGCATTATAGAGGAGGAGGGCAGGGCCGCAAACGGCAGGTTAAGATTTATCAGGTCCGCATTTCTCCCGCAGCCTCTCGATGTCCTTGATGATTATCTGGTAGCGGCGTTTGTCCAAAAGGCCCTGGCGGGCCAGGCGGTTGAGAGCCATGGTGGTGTTCTCTCGGGCCGAGCCGATCATCTCCGCCAGATCTCGGTGAGTGAGGCGGAACCCGATGAGGATTCCGTTTTTCGTCTTTATCCCGTATTCCGAGGAAAGGAGCAGAAGCTGGCGGGAGAGGCGGCTTTCGATGTCGCGAAAGGCCAGGTCCTGGACGAGTCCTTCAAGCTCCCTTATGCGTTGGCCGAAAAGTTCCAAAAGCTGGAGGAGCAAGGCCGGCTGGGTTCGGACGAAGCCGAGGAAGTGGTCGCGGTGGATCTGGATGACCGTTCCCTCCTCCAGGGCCTCGGCGTCGTGGCTGCGGTGGCGCTCGCCGATGAGGGAAAGCTCGCCGAACATGTCGCCGGGGCCGCGGGGCGGGAGGGACACGCGTTTTCCCGTGGGGTCGATGAAGGAGAGCTTCACCGTCCCGGATTCGATGAAGAAGACGGAGGTGCTTTTCTCGCCCTGGCGGTAAAGGAGGTCTCGCGCGGCCACATGGATCCGTTCGCCCAATTCCAGGAGAGGCTCGATACCGGGGATGACCCAGCGGATGCGCCCTTGGTCCATGGCAAGGGGACTTTAGCCGGGCACGTTTCGCGGACGAAGGAATCGCGGGTGGGGAAGAGAGGGGGTTTAGGGTGCGAAAAAAAGAAAAACGTCCCATTTTGGGACGTCGACGTTCCTGGTGGACAGGGATGAGAGAGGCCTGTTCGGGGGAAGGCTGGATTTTTTCGCCCTTGACGGGCGAGGGCTTCTCCCTAAAGAAAGGAGGTGATCCAGCCGCACGTTCCCGTACGGCTACCTTGTTACGACTTCGCCCCCCTCATGAAGGACACCCTCGGCGCCCTCTTCGGACGACTTCAGGTGCCCCCCACTCGGTTGGCGTGACGGGCGGTGTGTACAAGCCCCAAGTACGTATTCACCGCGGTGTGGCTGACCCGCGATTACTAGCGATTCCCTCTTCATGCAGGCGGGTTGCAGCCTGCAATCCGAACCATGCCCGGCTTTGATGGGATTTGCTCCGGGTCGCCCCTTCGCGTCCCATTGTACCGGGCACTGTAGCATGTGTGTCGCCCCGGGCATAAGGGCCATGAGGACTTGACGTCATCCCCTCCTTCCTCCGGGTATTCCCCGGCAGTCCCGCCAGAGTCCCCGGCGCCCCGAAGGGCCCGCTGGCAACTGGCGGCAGGGGTTGCGCTCGTTCCGGGACTTAACCCAACACCCCACGGCACGAGCTGACGACAGCCATGCAGCACCTGTGCCGGCTCCCAGGCGCCCGAAGGCCCTGGGTCCCTTCCCTTTCGGGTCGGTACCACCGGCATGTCAAGCCCGGGTGAGGTTCTTCGCTTAGCATCGAATTAAACCACATGCTCCACCGCTTGTGTGGGACCCCGTCAATTCCCTTGAGTTTCAGCCTTGCGGCCGTACTACCCAGGCGGCGGGCTTAACGCGTTAGCTGCGGCACCGAGGGAGTACCCCCCGACACCTAGCCCGCATCGTTTAGGGCGTGGACTACCCGGGTATCTAATCCGGTTCGCTCCCCACGCTTTCGCGCCTCAGCGTCAGGACCGGCCCAGAGGGTTGCCTTCGCCATCGGGATTTCGGCCGGTATCTACGCATTTCACCGCTACTCCGGCCGCTCCACCCTCCTCTGCCGTCCTCTAGCCCGGCAGTTTCGCCCGGCCTCCCGGAGTTGAGCCCCGGGCTTTCACGGACGACTTGCCGAACCGCCTACGCGCACTTTACGCCCAGTAAATCCGGGCAACGCTCGGGACCTACGTCTTACCGCGGCTGCTGGCACGTAGTTAGCCGTCCCTTATTCCTGGGGTACCGTCATCGGCGGGGCATTTCCTCCCCGCCTTATTCTTCCCCCAGAAAAGCGGTTTACACCCCGAAGGGCTTCTTCCCGCACGCGGCGTCGCTGGGTCA
Source organism: Candidatus Bipolaricaulota bacterium (assembly GCA_014360945.1). Classification (GTDB taxonomy): domain Bacteria; phylum Bipolaricaulota; class Bipolaricaulia; order Bipolaricaulales; family Bipolaricaulaceae; genus DTER01. The sequence goes on along the minus strand of JACIWM010000065.1, from coordinate 4,419 downwards.
CCCTTGCGGGCATTGCCCAAGATTCCCCACTGCTGCCTCCCGTAGGAGTCGGGGCCGTGTCTCAGTCCCCGTGTGGGGGGCCACCCTCTCAGGCCCCCTACCCGTCATCGCCTTGGTGGGCCGTTACCCCACCAACTAGCTGATGGGCCGCAGCCCCCTCCGTCCGCGGCGCCGGTTGCCCAGCGCCTTTACTCCCGTGGGCTTGCGCCCCGGGAGACCATCGGGTATTAGCCCCCCTTTCGGGGGGTTATCCCCGTCGGACGGGCAGGTTAGCTACGTGTTACTCACCCGTCTGCCGCTCCGTACCCAGCTCGGCCTTGCGGCCTTGCCGGGCCGTCGCACGACTTGCATGTGTTAGGCGCGCCGCCAGCGTTCGCCCTGAGCCGGGATCATACCCTCTCAATTTAGCTCCAACTCAAGGGCCGAACAGAGCCACCTTCTCATCCCTATCCACCTGTCGAAGACCAGCCTTCCCCGCCCTTGCGGGCGCAAACTTAAGTATATGGAGGCCAGCTTCAGGAGTCAAGGGGAAGGGAGCCCCGCCCGGATGAGACCCAAGGCCGCAGAAAGATCGACCTCTGTATCCACACAGCCGTCCCGAAGTAGAGGAAGGGTGAGCACCTTGGGCGGGTTCGCGAGCTTCCCCACGGCCTCTTCTCCCTCAAGAAGCTCTTTCATACAGGCCACGGCCACCACCAGCCGCGGTCTTTTCTCCTCCACGAAGCGCAGGGCCAAGGCCCCTCCCGGCGCTACACACACCCCTTTATAACCCAGCCGCTCGGCCTCGGCCCGTAAAACCCGGATGGCGCAGTCCGTGACGGGGCAATCCGGCGGGCATTGAAAACCATCCCGGGAGGGTCGTCCCGGACAACGCTCGCTCGGCCGAAGACAGTGGGGCAAAAGTAGAACCCGTTCGCTCGCCGGGATTTCCGAAAAATCTTTAGACACAGCCCACCACCTGCACCAAGACCTTCCGTTCCCTAGGCCGATCCAGCTCCACAAGGAAAATCCGCTGCCATCGTCCCAGGAAAAGCTTTCCATCGCGCACGGGCACAGCCTCGCTCGCCCCAAGGAGGAGGTGCTGGAGATGAGCATGGGCGTTGGGACATTCCTCGGGGGTCATGTTGTGGGTGCGGATCCCAAAGTCGTTGTGGCAGTAGTAAAGCTCCCGCGGGGCCAGGCGCTTCAGGAACTCCTCCATGTCCCGAAGAAGGAGGGGCTCATTCTCGTTTATGCGGATGGCCGCGGTGGTGTGGCAGGAGAAGACAAGAACGATCCCATCCCGAACCCCGCAAGTTTTCACGAACTTTTCCACCTCCGGGGTGATGTCCAGGAATTCCGGGGATTTCCTCGTGCGGAATGTAAGGATTTCACTGCGCACGATCATTGCGGCGGACAAAACCGGGTTCATGAGTCACCTCCCAACTTTTCGAGCCTGGCCACGACTTCCGCCACGAGGTGGTCGGGGGTGGAGGCGCCGGCGGTGACCCCCACCCGAGAGATTCCGTGGAACCACTCCGGCCGGAGCTCCTCGGCCCGCTCGATGTGAAAGGTGGGAAGGCCTGTGTGGCGGGCGACTTCCGCCAATTTCCGGGTATTTGCGGAGTTGCGGGAGCCCACGACCACCAGGGCCTCCACCTTCTCCGCGAGGTTTTGCACGGCTTGGTAGCGTCGACCCGTTTCCGGGCAGGTGGTGTCCAGGGCCCGCACCTCCCGCAGCCGGGAACCAAGCCGGGCCACCACATTGGCCACAAAGCTCCAAAACTCCGCACGTCCTTTGGTGGTTTGGGAGATGAGGGCGAGTCTCTCTCCCTCGATTTCTTGGACCTCGGAGGGGTTTAAGGTGGCTTTTCCGTGGCCCCGGGTCCAAGAGAGAAGTCCCCGCACCTCCGGATGGGCCTCCTCGCCGTAGATAAGGACGAAAAACCCCTCTTCGGCGAATTCCCGGGCAGCCTCCTGGGCTCGCCGGACTATGGGACAGGTGGTGTCCACAAGGAAAAGACCCCGGCGCTGAATCTCTTGGAAGACCTCGGGCCCGGCGCCGTGGGCGGTGATGGCCACCGCCCCATCTCGGACCTCGGCAAGGCTCTCCACCACCCGGGCGCCCTTTTGCGCCAGTTCCTCCACCACCTGGGCGTTGTGCACGATGGCGCCAAGGGTGGAAAGCCTCCCGTTTTCCGCCAAATACCGCTCCACCATCTCCACCGCCCGGCGCACACCCGGACAGAACCCGAAGACCTCGGCGAGCTCCACCCTCATCCCGTCCCTCCTTCCACGGTCCGGCGGTATCGCCCCAAAGCCATGAGGGGGAAGTAGTGGCGGTAGAGGTGGTAGCGGATCATGAAGTCCGTGGGGAAGCCCGTTCCCGTGAAATACGGCTCTTCCCAGGTTCCGTCCGGGGTTTGGGTGGAAACAAGGTAGGAGATGCCGCGTTGGACCGCATCAGAGCGGGCTTTTCCGGCGGCGATGAGGGCAAGAAGGGCCCAGGCCGTCTGGGACGCCGTGGAAGGTCCACGGCCGCGCAATTCCTTTTTGTGGTAAGAAAGGACATCCTCGCCCCAGCCTCCATCCGGGTTCTGGCAGGAGAGGAGCCAGTCCACAGCCCGTTGCACCCGCGGGTCGTCCATGGGGAACTCCACCGCCCGCAGGGCGGGAAGGACCGCACCCGTGCCATAAATGTGGTTCACCCCCCAGCGGCCATACCAAGAGCCGTCCTCCTCTTGCTCGCGGAGGATGTAGCGCAGGGCGCGGTCCAAGGGTTTGAAGCCCCGGCGGTATCCGAGGCGGCCGAGACACTCCACCACATGAGCGGTCACATCCACCGAGGGCGGGTCCAAAAGCTCCCCGAAATCGGCAAACGGGATCTCCCGGAGGAAGGTTTTTGTGTTGTCCCGGTCGAACGCACCCCAGCCTCCGTTTTTGGATTGCATGCCGAGGAGCCACTCCAAACCTCGGGAGAGGGCAAACTCCTTGGCCTTCGCCGGAAGTTTTGTGCCCAAGAGGGCCATCATGACCACGGCTGTGTCGTCGGTGTCGGGGTATCGGTCGTTATCGAACTCGAAGGCCCAGCCGCCGGGCCGAGCGGAGCACCGCACCTGCCAATCACCACCCACAAAGATCTGTTGGGAAAGAAGCCACATCCCCGCCCGCACCAAAGCCGGATGATCCGGAGGAAGCCCGGCATCCTGGAGGGCCAGCATGGAAAGCCCCGTGTCCCATACGGGGGAAATGCACGACTGCAAACGAAAACCACGCTCATCCTCGATGCTGTAGCGCCGGAACCCGGCGATCCCCTTTTGGAGGATGGGGGATTCAAGGGGATGACCGAGGGCGTAGAGAGCAAGGAGGGAGTAGACCCAAGGCGGCTGGATTCCGCCCCAGCATCCGTCGGCCTCTTGCCGCTCCACGATCCATTCCTCGGCGCGGGCCAGGGCCAGCTTTCGCAGGGACCGGATCGGCCGCCGCTCATAGATGCGCAGGGCTTTGTCCACTCCGTAGAAGAACCGGCCCCAGAGGCTTTTCTTTCGAGGCAAAGAGAAATCCGCGTTTTCTCGGCCGCGGGGGAAAAGCTCGTCGATGCGGGCATACTCGGGAATGGGCCAGACCGGCCTGAGCACGCGCAGGATGGCCAAGGGCAGGATCGTTCCCCGGGCCCAGGAGGCGAAGGAATAGAGGTTCACCGGGAACCAGTCGGGCAAGAGAACGAGCTCGGGCGGAAGCATGGGGGTCGCCTCCCACGGCCACTCCCCGAGCATGGAAAGCCAGATCTTCGTGAACACCCGGGTCTTCTCCACCCCGCCTTGGGAAAGGATCCAGTCCCGGGCTTTTTGCATGGGCGGGGAATTCGGGTCCACCCCGGCCATCTTCAGGGCCAAATAGGCTTCCACCGTGGTGGAAAGGTCACCAGGCCCGCCGTACCAGTTGGCCCAAAAACCTTCGGGGCGCTGCTCGGAGAGGATGTAGCGGGCGATCTTCTCCCAAAGCTCTTGGGAACCGATCCCCAGGATGTGGGTGAAAAAGAGGTGCTCGGCGGTGATGGTCACGTTGCTCTCCAGCTCCCCCCACCAATAGCCCTCGGGGTATTGGTGGCGAAGGAGCCAGTCCAAGGCCCGCTCGATGGCCTGGGAAACCTCGGTGACGTGTGATGGGTGACGCGTGATGGAAGCTTCTTTAGGCATCGCGGCTCACCTCCGCGAGGATGACGCGCAAGAATTCCTCCACGAGCTTCTCCTCCGGGACTTTGGGGAGGAGGACCTTTCCGTGGCCGTAGATGGTGCCGAAGCCCTTCCCCCCAAGGATGGCGAAGTCCGCGCGCTCCGCCTCCCCAAGGCCGTTCACCGGGCAGCCCATGATGGCGATGGTGATGGGAGCGGTGACTTCGGAAAGACGACGCTTCACTTCCGCGGCGATCCCGGGAAT
>JACIWM010000064.1 GCA_014360945.1 Candidatus Bipolaricaulota bacterium | reverse complement strand
AAAAGATACCTAAACGACTTAAACCATGAAATAGGCAAGAAATTCAAGGAACTGGAAGAATTAAGAGCATGGGAGAAGGTAGGTGATGATAAGAGCAAGGAGATAGAAGCAACCACTAAAAAGATCCAGTACCTGCAAAACAAATTTGTAGAAGTTGATGAACAAATCAAAGACAAAGAGCAAAACACCCTTGAAGGCTTAGAGGTGAGAATGTTACAGGCCAGGACTGAAACAGCAAGGAAGCTTTACCCTAAGGCCAGGAAGTATAAAAACGACTTGGAGAATCAGAAGCAGGAACTAAGTAGCAGGATCAATAAACTGGAAAGGGAAACCGATGAACTCAATACTGATATTAATGGCCTAAACTACTACCTTGATGGCAAACATGAATTAATCAACGGGTATATGGCTAAAAAGGGCCAGATGATGGATGAAATCCTGCATAAATTCACCAAGTTTAAGGACTGGAAAGAATACCTTGAAATTGGAAAGTTGAAAGCACAAATAAGAGACCTTGAAACAGATAAGGCCATGATTCAGGGCTTGGAAGCTAAGACCTTGGAAGAACTCAAAGAGATAGAAGATGAACACCGCATATATCAGAATAAGGCCAGGGCTTTGAAGAAGAAACAGGAAGAACTCAAGAAAATCAAGAGTAAACTAACTGATATAGATAATAAGATCCAGATTAAAGAGAAGGAACTGCAAGCATACAGGAAGGCGGTTAATGAGGCCATATTCCTGAAGCTATCGGATGAGGTAATCCCAGGACTTGCAAAGAAGCGGGATAAGAAGGCCCTTGAACTTCAGAAGTTAAAGAGAGAATTCAATGAATTAAAGGAGACTTTTAATGAGGTTTGGCTGGAGATAGACTTCCTTAAGAGGGTTGCAGGCAGTGACTGGATTCATGATTATCACATGAAAGAATTAGCCAAGAGTTGATGGTTACCAGAGAATGGTTTTAGTGTGTTTAAATCGGTGACCATCACAATTTTATTTTTAGCTTCAAGTATTCGATAGGTTAATCTTCTATCTTATCGTTTAATTGATCGGATCTTTAAGAATTGATGATATACCTGCAGGATCCCTTATAATTGATAGTATCCTGCTATGTGATGATGGTAGAATAGCCTATATTGGTTGAATTTCATAGGGTGTTTGGAAAAATGTTGATTTTTAGGGTGGTTTTATTGTGTTTAGGGTATACTAAACAAGTTATATTTTGTATCTTTGGAGTGTTTTTTATTCTTGGTATTTGTTGATGTATTCTTGGAGGGCTTCTCTTATGATGTAGGAGAGTGGGTTATCTCCTTTTGCTTTTGCAAGTTTTTTTATGGCCCTATATTGTGTTTGGGTTATTTTTATGGTGATTTGTTTGTATTTTGTCATAGTTTATAGTATGTTTTTGTGTTTTTTTATAGTTTGTTGAATTTCGTTATATCTGGGTATAATGAAGTTGGTTTTTTTAGGTGTTTGAAAGTGGCCCTGGTAGATATGACAACACCAAGACAGTACCACCACAACCACAACCTTTATAAGGGATGAACACCTAAGTATAATATGACAAAGACAAAGGAGGCCTATGAGGTGATGAACCCATGAAAGAGAGGATAATAGAAGTCCATTTTAGTCAAGTCATGACTAAGAGAGGGTACATAAAAATACCACATGAAATAAGAGAGAAGTACGATATAAGGCCTGGAGACCTTCTAATCATGAAAATAGAGAAGCTAAAAAGGTGAAGCCTATGCCTGGAAGAAAACCCAACTATTACCCTTCCAATGACATAGAAGAAGAATTAAAAGCATTTATCAAGGAATGTGAGAAAGCCAAGAAAGAAGGAATTCAAGAAATATCCAGTGGCCTACTAATATGGGATTCAAATGCCACCCAATGGTTATATCTGGTATATGAACCAGAAAAGAAAATAATGCGATGGGAAACCAATGGAAACACAGCAATGGATTCATGGGAAACCGTAGAAGGCCCAGAAGACGCATATAGGATGGTACGGGAAGCCCTTGAATAAAAAAAAGGAGAGTGTGAAGCCTATGAGGATAATCTATGAGAAGGTAGGAAAGAATGAATTCCATGAACTCCTAAAACTACCCAACGGTGAAAAGAAACCCTTCCAGTGGATAGGATCATGGATAGCCTACTATGATGTGGATGGACAGCGTAAAATCTATGAAATGAGTAAAGAAGAACTTCAGGAAGTCTATGAGAGTATCAAAGCCTTACCAAAGGGAAGCACCATAATAAGCGGGTCACAATAATATACTATACAAAACCAGAATAAAAAAAAAACCCTAAAGGGGTGAAAAAGAGGGGCCACACCACCACAAACAAATTAAGCCCACACAACCCTTAAATTGGACATTTTTGACAAAGACAAAAGGGTGTTAGACCTAACAACTACAAAGTGGCCCCTACACCCCATATATTAGACCACACCCTATATAAATAATTATTTTTTTAATCGGATAAAATCGACTAAAACCACATGAACCCCCTAACCTGTAAAAAGCCAATAACAGGATGATAACAGGATGATAGTACCATGATAGTGGGGGGGATTTTCTGGAATTTATGGAGGCCATAAAAAGGTTGAAATTTTGTATTTTTCGTATGGTATAAAAAAGGGTGTTTTTTTACAAGTCGAAATTTGGTGTGTGTGTTTCGGGTGTAAAAATTGTTTTTTCTTATGTAACTTTTTTGGGTGTGTGTTTGGTTACATAAGATTAGCCTGTGAGTATTAATTTTTAGTGTTTTGTTAATAAAGTATTACGCAATATTTTCTAAATTTTGTAAACCGTAATGAAAAAGTGAGTTTTGTGAGTTTTTGGAACAACTTTTTGGGGCTGTGTGTTTTGTATTGTTGAGGGTTTTTGTATAGGGGTGTGTGTTGAAGTGTCTGATAAAGTGAAAAAAAAACCTCACAAAACTCACACGAAAATGTTTCTCCTTCCTTGGTTTGGGTTTTGTAATATTTTTATGTGGGTATGATATTACTCTTGATTTGTATTAATGTACATTTTTGTACATTCTTCCAAGTTGGGTTAATTTTAGTAATAAAAACCAGAGGATTAGTAATAAATTATTACTATGGCATATTAAGAAGCAAAAAAACCAACCTGTAAAACAAAACTAAAAAAATCATATTTCACATGCTCAAAACAAAGTATTTATACTAGAAATAACAATATAGTAACAGAAACAAAAAAAGCGAAAAGTGGAAGGCCACATGGGTTTACTGAGGAAAACCCAAGGGCCTTTTTACTCTTCCAAGTAGGTGTGATTTGTATGTCACATAAAAGTATATGGCTTACAATATTTAAATGTTACCCAGAACAGAAACAACTTCTTTTTATACCTATTCTTAAAATCCTAAATCCTTATCAGCTCATTCTCTACACATTAAACAGGAAAAGAGGGGGTATAATCTATGAGTAGAGTAAAAAAACTGATAACAATAGAGGATAAAGTCTATTCTGAAATAAAAGAATACTCGGAAGATACAGGGATACCTATTTCTTGGATCGTTGAGGCTCTAATACGGGCTTTCTTGAATGAAAAGGGAAATGCAAACTTGATTTTTAGATACGATACCAAAGAATTCATAGAATTAAATGTCGAGGTGTAAAAAAAAGTCAAAAAAAGTGAGGGTATAAAAATGTCAAGTGTAGATATGTCTTTTCAAGTATATAAAGGGTTGGTAATTGCTAAGAAATGTTTTAATTTTAGTGGCATGTCAAGAGATTTAGAGGTTGCAAGTGTAGAATTGTGGGAATTAGGTTTTACAGTGTTCCCTTTTCTCGTTTTTAGAGATAGGGAAGGGAATGCTGTTAAATTCAATAAAGAACCAGTGGCTAAGGGTTATTTGAAGGAAAACTTTGAACGGTTAAAAAAAGGAGATCAAACCCTAACAGACCTTAATAGGGTTTCTTGGACTTCAGCTAATGCAGTGGCCATAATGAACGGTGTAAAATTGAGAGACTCCCCTTATTATGTTTGTACGGTTGATATAGATGATCCGAATATTATGGATGAGGTCCTTAGCCTATTCCCAGAAACTTACAGGGAAAGAACACCAAGCGGTGGCTTACACCTATTATATCTTTCAGAAACTGAACCAGAACCTGCAAAAATCCTTAATGAGGAAGGCCATGAGGTTTTAAGTGTACGGGCTAATGGTCAGTGGACTGTAATATACCCATCTGAATTTTATGGTATTGATGGGGAGGAGAAGCCGGTTTCAATAGTAAAAGATGTTAATTATTTGGTAAGGGTTTATATGCGGGAGAATGGCCTATATAAACCATCAGATTCAGAGTATCAGAAGTATCATAGTGTAATCTTGGATAATCTGAAAAAGGAACTCAAACAACTAATTAAAAGGGAAACAGAGGATAGGATCGACCTTTTATGTCCTTTTCATGAGGAAACCCACCCATCATTTTCCATATACTTAAACGATGAGAAGGCCCTATATGTTGATTTTCATGATAACAGTAAAGGAAACTTGAAAGAACTGGTTCACAGGCTTGTAGAGGAGGGTAAGGTTACAGAAGACCTTTTAAAGTTGCTTATAGAAGTTGAGAGTCCAAATTATGAACTTATAGGGGATGAATTTGATCCTGTGATGGAGAGAATAGCAAACCATCCAAAGATGAAAGAAGTAATTGACATAATAGACACAAAAAAACGGGTAACCATATCAGATATTATAGTCCCATTGAGAGAGGCCATTAGAGACAATATTAAGCTTGTGAAGGTGAGATATAACAGCGTGGATTATGATCTTTTTTATATTGATCCACACAGCAACCTTTTAAGAGGCTTGGCCAACGAATTCTTTAAAATAGTGCATAGTCGAATACTTGAACCAAACGGGTACAGCAATGAGAAATTAGTTAGCAGGCTGGTTTACACCTTTGAAGGACTAACAGGCTATACTGTACAGTATGGGGAACTGGATAATAGAGCTTACACACCGTTGGAGGATGGGGTTCTTGATAATGACACACTTGATTTTTTAACTTATGAGGAAGCATTTAAGGAGAATATTGTCTTTTCTAAGCCCTTAAAAGTGCCTGTAAAGTACGATGCTGGCCTAATCAGAGCAATAAAAACTGGAGATTTTGATCTTAACAGAGTAGCCCCAAACTTTAGCAAAATCTTAAAGCGTTTTTTTGACAAAGAAAACCTTGAACTCCTTGAAGACCTCATGGGATATATTATATCTCCTAAAAGGGGTAAAAGAAGGATTGGGTTTATTGTAGGGCCTCCAAACACAGGTAAATCCACCCTTTTAGAGATTCTGAAGGGTTTATTGGGTAAACGGATGGTTTCGGCTTCAAGCGATACTTTACAGGCAAGGTTTGGGAGGTCTGTACTTAGAGGGGCATGGGTTGTTGCTTCTTCTGAGAGGCCAAAGAACACCATAAACAACGACTTATTTAAAAGGATGAGTGGGGGGGATACTATTGAGGTTGAGGAGAAGCATAAGCCCATCTTTGAGATTTTAGTCCAGGCCCTTCTCCTATTTGTGATGAATGAGTTGCCAGAATTCAATAATATCGATGATGCTACATTAGAGAGGATAGTTATAGTCCACACCCAGAACCCTTTAAGCAAGGATGAAATTGAGGATGATCTAATCTTTAAGATCTTAAAAGAGGAAGGAGAAGGGATATTCTACTGGTTGGTTAATTGTTACTGGAAACTCAAAGCGAAAAATTACAATATCGAAAAAGATGATGAACTCATAAAAGAGCTTTTAACCAGGGCAAAATCTAATGTGATTAAATTTAAAGAGGATATGTTAGAATTAGAGCCTTACACTTGTGTTAAAGGGTCTGAACTCTATGAAGCTTATAACAGGTGGTGTTTGGAGAAGGGAGAAGAACCCTTGGGAAGAAATAAGTTTTATGAGCATGTCACTACTTATATACCGGGCGTTGTTAGGACTACAAAGCAAAGAGCCCTATACTTCCAAGGAATTCACATTATAGGGGATTCTGGGGATAGTACAGAGGAAAAAATAGACAACCTTGAAGGTGCTGGCCAAGAAGCCCTTGCAAAAGGGGATTTTGAAAAATTTGATGAAATACAGGCAAAAGTCCCCAAACCAGCGAAGGGACACACATTTAAAAAAGTAGTCGATGAAATACGGGAAAAATATGATATAAGCGAGGATGCAGGGTCTGATCTTTTAAGGGGTATGATGGAATTGGGGATGGTTGAAATAAACAACATGATGGTTTTGAATAAGGATAAAGTTATTGTGAAGGCTGGAGATTTGCTTAACTCCTACCTTGTGGTTAAAGGTGTTGTTAGGAAAGGAACAGTTGACTTAAAAAACATACAAAAGAAGATATTCCCTTACACGATAGAGGATATAAGAAAATTGGAGCGGATAGGTTGGATAAAGATAGATAAAGGCCAGATAAAAATTATGAGGTGAAAGTATTGGGGGGCGGTTAAACATGTTTGTAGAAGAAATAAAACAAATTGAAAGAGAATATAGAGAATTAGGCCGTAAAACAAGGGAAGAAATCCAAGAATTAAAAAAGTATATGCGTGACTTAAACCATGAATTAGGTAAGAAATTCAAGGAACTGGAAGAACTAAAGACATGGGAGAAGATAGGCGATGATAAAAGCAAGGAGATAGAGGCCTGTAATAAAAAGATCCAGTACCTGCAAAACAAATTTGTAGAAGTTGATGAACAAATCAAAGACAAAGAGCAAAACACCCTTGAAGGCTTAGAGGTGAGAATGTTACAGGCCAGGACTGAAACAGCAAGGA
>JACIWM010000063.1 GCA_014360945.1 Candidatus Bipolaricaulota bacterium | reverse complement strand
GTGAGGGGGAGAGTGTTGAACACTGGTCGGAGGGGCGGGAGGTACACCACCAAAAGGATGATGGCCAATGAGGAGAGGAAAGCCCATTGCATCCAGCGATTGGTGAAAAGGCCGAGCCTGAAGAGTGGAATCCACTCGGAGCGTGCGGCGTAGGCCCGGAAGAGCTCAGCCACCGCCAGGGTCACGAAGGCCAAGGTATCGGCATCCTCACGCCAGGCTCCGTAGTAGGCGAGGGCGTAAAGCCCCAACACGGCAAGGGTGAGGGCTGTGGCCTGATAGAAAATGCCCCGGGCCATTTCCCTATTGATGATCCTTTCTTTGGGCGAGCGGGGCGGCCGGTCCATGATCCCCGGCTCCGCCGGCTCCATCCCCAATGCCAATGCTGGCGCGCCGTCGGTGAGAAGATTCAACAACAGAAGCTGGATGGCCGTAAGGGGCACCGGCCAGCCCAAAAGCGCGGCGAAAAAGATGATGGCGATCTCGGCAAAGTTGCAGGAAAGGAGGTAGTAAATAGTCTTGCGGATGTTGGCATAGATCACCCGGCCCTGCTCCACCGCGGCCACAATGGAGGCGTAGTTATCATCCAGAAGGACCATGTCCGCTGTGGCCTTGGCCACGTCTGTCCCGGTGATGCCCATGGCAATTCCAATATCCGCGCGCTTGAGAGCCGGCGCGTCGTTCACCCCGTCTCCGGTCATGGCCACGATTTCGCCTCGCGCCCGCAAGGCCTCCACGATCCGCACCTTGTGGTGCGGGGAGACTCGGGCGAAGACGTCCACTTCATCGATAATGCGAATGAGATCCTCGTCGCTTAGGCGATCGAGTTCACTTCCACTTATCACTCGGCCGTTGGGACGAAGAAGACCGATCTGTTTGGCGATGGCCACGGCGGTCGCTACGTGGTCGCCGGTGATCATGATCGTACGGAGGCCCGCACGGCGCGCCGTCTCCAGGGCCTTGGGCACCTCTGGTCGCGGCGGGTCCTGCATCCCCACAAGGCCCAAAAACACGAGGTCCCGCTCGATTTCCTGGGGAGTCGGATCATCGGGAAGGCGGGAAAGGGGCCGATAGGCCACGGCCAGGACCCGCAGGCCTTGGCCGGCAAGTTCTTCGTTGGCTTCGCTGATCCTTTTTTGCTCCTCTGGGGTGAGAGGGATAGGGCCGTTTCTAGTGGCCACGGCGGTGCAGCAAGTAAGCACCACATCCGGCGCGCCTTTTACCGCCGCCACATACGGAGCGGAAAGAGGCAAAGGAAAGGCCTCGGCCGGATGGATCGTGGTCATCCTTTTCCGCTCCGAGTCGAAGGGAAGTTCGCTCACACGAGGGATGTTGTTGCGGGAAAGTCCAGCCTTTTTAGCGGCCACGACCAGCGCCCCTTCCGTGGGATCACCCACCACCCGATAGGAGCCCTTTTCCTCCCGGAGTTCCGCATCGTTACAGAGAAGGCCAACCCAAAGGGCCCCAAGAAGAACAGGATGGTCCTCCGGCCTTAAAGGTTGTCCATCCTTGAGAAATTGCCCTTCGGGCTTATATCCCTGACCAATCACGGAGATCAGCTCCCCATCGACCCAGACAGCGGTGACCGTCATTTGGTTTTGGGTGAGGGTGCCCGTCTTGTCGGTGCAAATGACAGTGGCCGAGCCCAAGGTTTCCACGGAGGGGAGACGACGCACGAGCGCATTCCTTCGGAGCATCTCCCGCATACCCATGGCCAAACAAAGGGTGACGATGGCGGGAAGTCCTTCAGGAACTGCGGCCACGGCCAAGCTCACGGCGATGATGAAGAATCCCAAAACGGCCTGTTGCGAGGCGCGAAGATACGCGAGGAGCCCCTGGTCCCATATGATATGGAGGTTCGGATCGCGCAAGATCTCCACGACAAAGACGATGCCACAAACGATGAGGATGAGAACCCCCAAAACTCGGCCGAATTCTTCAAGGCGTCGCTGAAGCGGGGTCTCTTCCGGGGGTTCTTCGATGACGCCGGCGATTTCCCCAAGGACCGTGGCCGGGCCGGTGGCCACCACCACGCCCACTCCTCGACCGTATACCACGGTGGTCCCCAAGAAGACCATGTTCACCCGGTCGGCCAACGCCGTGTCTTCGGAAAGAACAGCGGAGGCATCCTTATCCACCGGCACGGATTCTCCGGTGAGGGAAGACTCGTCCACGCGGAGCTGAGCGGTTTCCAAAAGACGGAGGTCGGCGGGAACGATGGTCCCGGCCTCAAGGAGAACGATATCCCCGGGAACAAGCTCCCGAGCGGGGATGGTCTGGCGCACGCCATCGCGGAGGACTTGAGCCTCCGGCGCCGCCATTTTCTTCAGGCTTTGCAGGGCCTGCTCAGCCCGACTCTCCTGAACGGCCCCAATAAACGCATTAAGGATGACGATGGCCAGGATAGCCCCGGCCTCGATCCAGTCCCCCAGGGCCATGGAAATGATCGTGGCCGCGATCAATATTAGGACCACAAAACCTTTGAGCTGCTCAAGTAATCTTTTCCAAAACGGTGTGGGCGGGGCCTCAGGAAGCGCATTTGGACCATACTTTTTTAGGCGGGCCTGGGCTTCCTCGGCCCTAAGTCCTTGTCGGGGATCAACCCCGAGCTCAGCAAGGACCGCGGAGATCTCAAGTGCATGCCAATTTTTGGTCCCGGTGTTTTGCGCAGACATTCCACTCACCCCGTAAGGGGAAGAATTATGGACACAAAAACTTCCGCGGCCAAGGAGATCACGGTGAAGGTTCGGCTGTGTACTTGAACGGATCACCCACATTGTTCGCGATCACCGCGGCGAGCATTCCAAACGAGGCTGCTGCCGCGGAGCAACCAGCACCGAAGAGCTAAGCCAAGGCTCCGGCCATACCTTTCCAGACCTCGGCGGATGGGACAAAACCATATTTTGCCGAAAAGATAAGCACGTGCTCTTTCCCCAACGAAATTCGCTATGGTTTGCATACGCTCAGTTCCGGGATCATAACTCAAGACACATCGATAAAAAGCGCAACAACGCTGGCTCACCTTCCTACAAGAACTAGTGTTCGCCAGCCCCGAACCATGTCTTCAAGCATTTTCGCTCTCCTCAGTTTTGCAGCGCTAGTTTAGCCAGGCAAGATTTGCGGTCCAATGCCGGTCTATCCAAGGAAAAAACTTGCGCTAAAAACAGCGAGGAGGAATAAAACGCTTGGCCAAAACACTTTCTTCAATACTGCTCCGAGTGTGGTTTTGGTGAACTCTGCGGAAACAATGAGGCAGGGATGAAGTGGGGAAAGGAGATAACCCAAATAGGCAGCTTGGTAAAGCACGGAGAACGCCCACGGCGTCAAGTGTCCCGCGCTTTGCAAATACACTGGGATCGTGACCGAAAGGGCTGCTTGCTGGCGGCCGGTGGCCAACCCCATGAGGAGGCCAAGCCCCACCACTGTTCCCCACAGTGGAAGATCAAGCGCAGAAATTTTCTCTGGAAGGCCGGAGGATTGAAAGGCCGCAAGGTAGGAAAACACACCCACGATGATCAACGAAAACCGCCATGGTGCGGCATCCCGAACGAGGGCCAAAAGGCCCCGGCCGCGGAGACCAGCCAAAATGAGGAGAAAACTGCCCAAAAGAGCCACAAGCAAAGGCAATTCCTCCGTTTTTGGGTGCCAAAAATGCTGCAATACAAGATCAGCTATAGGAGCAAAGAGCAACACTATCCAAGAGAAAAAGGCCTTTATCCAAGGCTCTTGACGGGGTGCACTCTCAGCCTTTCCGGAGAACGGGCGGAGGAGGAAGGGAACACCTAAAAGGGCGAGAAGCGCAGCCCATGGGAGTTGAAAGGGGATGATCTCCCAGAGATTCAGTTCGGCCAATTTCGCGCCGGTGATCAAGGCCGCGGAGAGGGGGTAAAAGGAGAGGAATAAGTGGCGAAACCAGACGTTGGCCGCGGCTCGCTCCTCCGCCTTTCCTCCACCCAATTTTTCCAGAGCCGGCGCGGAGAGAAGGGCTCCCCCGGGGATGGGGAGGAGGCCAAAAATCGCCGGTATCAGGGCAAATTTCAGGCGGCGGCTCCCGGGAAGATGAGAAACGAGGGCCTCCAGCCATCCTCCATGGCGGAGCCCAACCCCAATAACCGGGAGCAGCCCCACCGCTACCGCAAGGGTCAACACGCCCGGATCGCAGGCAGCCTTAGCCATTGCCAGAAGAGCGTTTTTTGGATTGGAAGACACCAAAACCAAGGGAAAAGCACCGCCAAGCATGGCAAGAAAAAGGTTGTAGCGGGCCAATAAGACCATGAAAAAAAGCGAAAGCCCGAAAACCGCCCAGGTCATAGCGTGGGCGGATTATAAAGAGGGCCCAAGTTTTTGTCACTTGCCTGGAATGGTTTGTGTGCCACCTTTCCCCTGCAATTTTGCCGCCGGCCGCGATAATTTTCGGGGCATGGAGAAAAGGCTGCTTTTGGACCTGTCCTATGAGGAGCTGGCCGTGGAGCTTGCGGCCCTAGGAGAGCCACGCTATCGGGCCAGCCAGGTCTGGAACTGGGTATGGAAAAAATTCGCCACTGATTTTTCTGCCATGACCAATTTGCCTGCAGCTCTGCGCGCAGAACTAGCCCGCCGGTTTTCCCTGGATCCCTTTACAGTGTTGGCTAGGGAGGGCGATGAGGAAGGGACGGAGAAGGTTTTGCTTGGCCTTTCCGATGGCACAAGTATTGAAGCCGTGCTTATCCGCGAAGAGAACCGACGCACGGTATGCATTTCTACTCAGGTTGGCTGTCCGGTGGGCTGTCCTTTTTGCGCCACCGGACAGATGGGGTTTGTGCGCAATCTGAGCGCCGGAGAGATCGCTGGCCAGGTCTTATATTTCGCGCGCCTTCTGCATGCCCAAAAAGAACAGGTGACAAACGTGGTGGTCATGGGAATGGGCGAGCCTTTTCTCAATTACGAAGCGACCTTAAAGGCCATGCATATTTTGAACGATCCGCGCGGGTTCAATTTAGGCGCCCGCCGAATGACGGTATCCACCATCGGGATAGTGCCCGGCATACTTCGCTTCGCCCAAGAGGGTCGACAATACAATTTGGCGATTTCACTGCATGCCCCAGATGATGAACTTCGGGCCAAACTTGTTCCGCTTGGGGAGCGTTGGCCGATTTCAGAAATCATGGCCGCTGTGGACGCGTACATTTTGGCCACCGGCCGCCGCGTGACCTTTGAATACGTGCTTTTGCGCGGGGTGAACGATCACCTGCGCCACGCCCGGGCCTTGGCCTTTCTTTTGCGCGGGAAACTCGTGCATGTGAACCTCATTCCGTTCAATCCCGCTTCCGGCCTGCCTTTTTCTCCGCCGGATGAAGGCCAGATCGAGCTTTTCCGGCGGGAGCTTTTGGCACACGGCATGGATGTGACGGTGCGGCGTTCGCGCGGGATAAAGATTCAGGCGGGTTGCGGTCAATTACGTTCTCGTTTTGGCCAGGATTTTCAAGCAGTTACTCGCGCCGAATAACCATTTGCGCCACCCCTCTTTTGCTACGACCTGCATTTTTGACACTAAAACCAAAAGCGGGTTATCATCACCATGTAAGGAGGGACCATGCTGCTTGGAAGAAGGTTGGCAAGCGGAATTCGGGCGCTTTATGAGCTTTCAAAACTTCCGGAACGCCGCAGTGCTGTGCGCGAGCTCGCCAGAATTTGCGGGGTAAGCGAGCCTTTCCTTCGCCGCATCTTCTTGGATTTGCGGGCGAAAGGGTATTTAGAGGCCCAAAAGGGAAGGGTCGGAGGATTCAAGCTTGTCCGGGAGCCCAGCGAAATAAAGATTTTGGATTTGGCAAAGATCTTGGAAAAAAGCCCAGAGCTGGTCTTGGGCCGGACGCGACGGGATCTGATCTCGGTCAATCCGGATTGCCCCACCTATCCGTTTTGGGAAAACGTGGAGAAAAAGATGATGGAGGAGATGGCTTCTCTGACCTTAGCCGATGTCATTGCCCTCGCCGCTTCGGCCGTGCCGGAAAAGCCGAAGCGGGCCACGCGTCGAAGGACCGCCAAAAAGAAGGGAAAGGCGAAAACTGGTGCGCGCTCGCGGCGGCGCTCCCGGCGTTAGCTCCCTAAAGCCTTTCGTAAGGCTCGCACGGGTAGAAGAGCGCATTTAAGGCGCGTTTGGATGACTCCGCCCAGGGCCGACAAAAGCTCTTCGTCCCGAAATTCTCGGAGCTCCGCTAGGCTACGCCCGCGGATGAGTTCGGTGAGAAGGGAGGCAGCGGCCTGAGAGATGGCACACCCCTGGCCATCGAACCGAACGTCCGCCACTTTTCCGTCGGAAACCTTGAGTTCCAGCCGGACGGCATCCCCGCAGAGGGGGTTCACCTCCATCCCCACCAGGTCTGGATTGGAAAGCCGTCCCTTGTTGCGTGGGTTTTTCCAGTGATCAAGGATCACTTCCTCGTAAGGGCTCATTTCATCTCCTCCCACACCCAGTCCACCGCAGCCAAGAACTTCTCCACTTCTTCCCGCGTATTGTAAATGTAGAACGAAGCTCGGCAGGATGCAGCGATTCCCATCTTGCGATGCAAAGGTTGAGCACAATGGTGCCCGGCGCGGATGCAGATGCCCTCCTGATCCAAAAGGGTGGCCACATCATGAGGATGAATTCCTCGCAGGTTGAAAGCCACTAGGGCCCCTCTTTTTCCCGCGTCGTGGGGGCCATAAACCTCCACAAAGGGACGGGAAAGTAAACCCTCCAGCGCTTGAGCCGTGAGTTCCTTTCCGTGGTTCTGTACTTGGTCCATTCCGATTCCTTCCAGGTAATCCACGGCGGCGGCAAGGCCGATGGCCTGAGCAATGGGCGGGGTTCCGGCCTCGAATTTGGCGGGCGGGTCAGCCCAGGTGGCTCGATCGATCCAAACCTCGCGGATCATCTCTCCCCCGGTAAGAAACGGCGGCCATTCCTCAAGAAGCTCAGATTTGGCCCAAAGGA
>JACIWM010000062.1 GCA_014360945.1 Candidatus Bipolaricaulota bacterium | reverse complement strand
GGGCGAGAGAGCGGCCGGCCCGGGAAGCACAGGGAACTCCCCGCTCACGAAGCGGGGACGAATGGTCCGTTTCGTCTCCTGGACCAACACCGCCCGGAGGTCCTGGGGCTCAGCCACAACGTGGAGCTCGCCCCGCCCGGCTTGGGCCAGGCCAGCTAGGACCTCCAAATCCGCATCGGGCCCGAGGGCCAGGGCCGTCACCCCCACCCCGCTTTTTTCCACAGCGGTGTAAAGGGCTTGAAAGTTTCGGCCTTCCCGCACGGTTTTTCCGTCGGAGACGATGATGATGTGGCGGATGCGGGCCGGGACGTTCTCCAGGGCGGAGAGGGCCGAAAGGACCGCGGGCCAGAGGTCCGTTCCGCCGCTGGGGGTGAGGCCGGCAAGGGCGGAGAACAGAACGGGCCGCGTTTTCTCTGCAGGGCCAGGTAAGGCCAGCCAAAACGGGCTTCGATCGAAGGCTATCGCGCCCAGCCAATCTTGGGGAGGAACGAATTCCGCGGCGGCGGCCGTGGCCTCTTTAAGGAGGTCCAATTTTGTGAGGGCCCCGGCCCGGCCGGCCATGGACGCGGAGCGGTCCAAAACAAATATCAACGCAGCCGTGGCCGCCTCCATCCGCTCCGGCACAGCATAGGTCACGGGCAGGATGTCCTCCATGGGCCCGGCATAACTACTGAGGGCCCGCCGGCCCTGGGTCACGAGAACTCCGCCTCCGGCCGCGGCAAACGCCCGCAATGCCTCCACCATCCCAGGATCCATAAGGCTCAACGGAAAATCATCGAGGACCACCAGCCTTGCCTCCGCGAGATCCTGAGACCTAAGAGTGGGGAGGCGACGGAAATTGAGGCCTAGAGAAGAAAGAGCGGAATCCAAAAGGCTTGGACCTTCGCCCACCACAAGGATTCCCGGGAGTGCCCCAACCCGCACCACCCAAGATAACCGGTTGTTCTCCGAAACTTGGTCCTCATCGCATTCCAATCGGAGCTCCACAAGGTGGAGGCCCTCCCCGGGAAGAGGGGGAGAGAAAGTGAGCTCCGTGAGGCCCGGCTCCAGGAAAAGGTCGCGTCTTTCCACTTCCTCGCCGTTCAAAAGGAGGGAAGCCCGAACGGATAGAGATGAAGCGGCCTCAATTTTCCCTCGAAAAACGGCTTTGGCACCAAGGGGAACTTCCTCCGGCCCCTGAAAAGAGAGAAGCTTCAGGGGGTCGTTATTTCCCACGGGAAAGACGTGCACGGGAACGGTGCGGGCGCGGGCCACTGCCGCCCAAAGTTTCCCCTCCGTGTCCCGGCCATCGGTGATGAGCACGATTTGCCCGGATTGCTCCAGGAGAGCCAAGGCCAAATCCAACGCTCCGCCGAGATCGGTGCCATCCGGGACGATCTCCAGAGGCGAGTCCAAGCTCTTGGGAATTCCGGGCTGAGGAGGGCGAACCACACCGGCATTTTTTCCGCACACCACTACCCCGATCTCCGCTCCCCTTTGGGCAGCGAACCGGGCCAAGTCCCAAAATGGCGAAAGGGCGGCCTCGCCCACGCTTGCGGACCGATCCACCACGAACACCACCCGCTCCCGCTCCTGGCGCAAAGCTATCTCCGGTTGGCTTAGGGCCAAAACCAAAAAGGCCAAAGTGACGGCGCGGCCCAAAATGCGGCGTTCCCTGAGTAAAGCCAGGGCAAAGAGGCCAAGGGGCAAGGACAAGAACACAAAGGCCCAGGGCCAAAGGACGTGCATCATCGGCTCCTTTTCGCGAACAGCACGGCTTCCCCTACGAGGAGGAAAAGGAGGGGCAGGATGAACCAGGGCCAAAGGGAAACGGTGGCCAAAGCGGGTTTGGTTTCCGGGATTTTCTCGAGCCTTCCTTCACCAAGTTCAAACGCGTCCCAAGGCACGTTCACCGCCAAATACCGCGGCCCCTTGGCGGTCTCCATCCGGAAGATCCCGGGCTTATTGGGAACCCAAACCCCCTCCACCGGCCCTTCCTCGGTGATCACGGTGAACCCCTGTGGGAGTTCCACGGCTTCTCCCACCACCGCCGAAAATCCCGGTTCCTGAGGAAGAAGCCAGGTCAGGATGTGATGGATGAGGACGGGGAAATCCGGGAGAAGGGGGAGGTTGGAGCGGGCGAGATCCAAGGCCAGGGCGACGCGGCGGCCACGGGCGCTCTCCCACCGGAAAAGGACAGGAATATCTTCGGCCCAAAGGATTACCTCGGCCTCCGGAGGAAGGGCCAGCCGGTGGACCCGCTCCACGCGCCAGTCATTGGGGGAAAGGTGGGCTAAAAAGGAAGAGGATTCAGCACGCAGCGGTCCGGCATCCTCTTCCCCCAGGCGCGGCGCACTGGGAAGACCAGCGCCCACCAAAAGGACCGGAGCTTCCGGGTCCTCCGCAAGATCTGTGGAAACCGCCACCACCAAGTCCGGAATTCCCTCGCCACGGCGCACGCGTCCAATGGCCTGGATTGCCGCCCATAGATACCGGTTTTCCAGGCCTTCCCACCGCACTGTTATCTCCCCTTCCCCAAGGACGAAATACCGCATGTTGTCCCAGGGGAAGGCATCATTGGGCCGGAGTTCGGCCACAAAGGTCCCGGCCCGCGCGCCGGGAAGAACAAGAATCACTTCTTCCTCTTCTTGGGGCGGGACGAGCCGGCGGGCCAGAAATTCCCCGGCCTCGGAGATGATTCGAATTTGTGCGTCTTTGTAAGTTTGCGTGGCGTTGAGGATGCGCAGGAAAGCCTCGTAGCGCAGGCCATCCGGGGAGGGGCGCACGCAGAACGCGGTGATACCGAGGTTTTCCGGCCGGGGAACGACCACGACTTCGTCAGCCTGGATCCCCACGGGGTTGTCGGTGATGACCACCACCCGGGCCCATGATTGGGGGAGAAGGGCCAAGGCCTGAGCTAGGTCCGGCCGGCGGGTGAGGTGCGGCTCGTAATCCTTCAGCACTGCCAAAACTCGGTCCCTTTCGGAGGTGGGTGCAAGAAGGATCTCCGGAGGCTCGGCCCAAAGGATCACCGCCCACGGTCCGGCCGTGCGCCGCACCACCTCTTCGGCCTCGCGCAGAATCTTCTCTCGCGTTCCCTCCGCGGCGGTGGAGGCAGAGGCATCGAGGACAAGCAAGGTGGCGCCAGCGGGGCGCCATACTTCTCGAACAGGTTGGCTCAGGACCGCGGCGGCCAAAATCACCGCTAAAACTTGCAGGAAAAGGAGGAGATCGACGCGGGCCCGCAGGCGCTCCACCCACCTCGGCGTATCAGGCTTCACCCCTTCCCAAAGGAAAAGGGCGGACACCGGGAAATCCTGCTCTCTTTTGCGGAGGAAATAGAGCATGACCACGGGGATCAGGACCAGAGTCCAAAACCACGCCCAGGGCTGGGCGAAGCTCATGGTTTCCACCTCCGGGCCAAGGTGAGAGCAGCGGCCACAGGAGAGGAATCGGCAAGGAAGAGGAATTGGGCCACGCCCAGTTCCTCGCAGATTTGGGAGAAGGTGCGGTTCCAGCGGCGCAGGTTCTCCTGATAGGCGCGGCGCGCGGCCGGCCCCACCACCACCGGCCTTCCCCGACCCTCCTCCACGTCCACCAACCGCACCTCGCCCAAAAGCGGGGGAGCTAAATCCTGGGGGGAGAGGATCTGCACGGCGGCCACGGCGTGACGGCCAAAGCGCAGGGCGGCCAGCCCCTCCCGCGCTCCTGGGGCAAGAAAATCCGAGAGAACCAGGCACAAACCCGGCTCCCATCCTCGCTCTGCCCAAGCGCTCAGGGCTTTTCCGAGGTCTGTGCGGCCCTGGGGAACGACTTCAGAGAGGGCTAAAAAAGCCTGGACCAGGGCGGTGCGTCCCCGCTTAGGTTTTCCCCACTGGGAAATATCCGTAGAGAACGGGTAAACGTTGAACCTGTCCCCGCTCCGGAAGGCCAGGAAAAGAATGGCCGCGGCCAACCTCTTGGCAAAAAGAAGTTTTCCTTCCAATCCCATGGAGGCGGAGTGGTCAAGGAGGAGATAAAAGGGGGCCTCCACCTCCCGGGAGAACACTTTGGTCACGAGTTTTCTATGGCGGGCGTATACGGCCCAATCCAGGAGACGGAGGTCGTCGCCGGGCTGGTATGGGCGGTGGTCGGCGAATTCCAGGGAGGCGCCGGCCCGATGGCTCAAATGTCCTCCGGGAAAGGCCGCGCGGGCGCGACGCAGGGAAAACCGCACCCGGCTCAGAGCCCAGATCTCCTCGGCGCTCAGGAGTTCTAGGGCCGCGGCACGCTGTGCAGAACCTCCTGGAGGACCACCCATGGTTCCACCCCCTCCGCCTCGGCCCGGAAGTTCAGGATCACCCGGTGGATGAGGGCCGGCCGGAATGCGCGCTGAATGTCCTCCACCTCCAGATGGAAGCGGCCGGCGAGGAACGCCCGGGCTTTAGCCCCGAGGATCAAGGCCAGGCCGGCCCGGGGGCTGGCCCCATAGAGCACGTACTTCCGCACTGCCTCCGGAGCGCTTCCGTGATGGGGATGGGTGGCCAAAACCAATCGTGCTGCATACGAGAGGAATTCATCATGCACGGGAAAACTGGCCACCACCCGCTGGGCCAGGAGCACCTCTTCTCGGGAAAGGACGGGCTCGGGAAGAACGATCCCTTCGCCCACGGTGTTGCGGCGGATGATCTCCACAAGTTCCTCTTGATCCGGGTATCCCACCTCCGCCTTGAATAGAAAACGATCCACCTGGGCCTCGGGAAGGGGATAGGTTCCCTCCATCTCAATGGGGTTTTGGGTGGCCAGAACGAGAAAGGGCTCGGGAAGGGGGTGGGTGGTGTTGCCCACCGTGACTTGCCGCTCTTGCATGGCCTCAAGGAGCGCGGACTGGGTCTTCGGGGTGGCGCGGTTGACCTCGTCGGCCAAAACCACGTTAGCAAAGATCGGGCCAGGAAGAAAGCGGAAGCCATCCTCGGAGAACACGTTGGTGCCCAGAATATCGGCGGGCATGAGGTCCGGGGTGCACTGAATTCGGGAGAAACTGAGGCCGAGCGCGCGGGCCAGCGCTCGCACCAAAAGGGTTTTTCCCAACCCGGGAACCCCCTCCAAAAGCACGTGTCCCCGGCTCAATAGAGCCCAGAGCACCACCTCCACCACCGCCTCCTGGCCCACGATGACCGAGGAAATGGCGTCCTTAAGCCGAGCCATGGCCTCCTGAGCTCTCTTTACGTCCGCAGCGGTGATCACGGGTTTCCCCCTTCCACAAGGATTTGGAAGTAGCGACGGACCAGGTCCCGAAGCTCCGGAGGAAGGTCCCTTCCAGAAAGGATGAGCTCGGCCTCCGCGGAAAAAGATGTTTCCGAAGGAGAAAGGGCTTCTTCAGGGGTCTCGCCAGGAAGGGCCAGGACGAAGTCTTGTCTTGCCGGTCCTTCGCCGGGTTGCACCGGAACGGAGACAATTTCCTCAACTTCTGGCGGAGAAAGGGGCGACGCGAGGGAGATCAGCTCACCATGCTCCCAACCCGCTCCCTGACCCATGCCCTCTTCCTCCATTCTTGTCCACTGCTCACCCGCGGAAACGCGGTCCTCTGCCTCTATATCCATGACGATCTCTCCCATTGGCTGGCCGCTTGGCTCATTTGCCCTCGCTGAACTGTTTTCTTCCAAGCTTGATCCTGACGGGGTTTCCTCGGAGCTACCTTGTGGTGTGGAAGAAAGCTCCCGTTGTGCGGTAGCGACGCCTTCCATGGCCGTGGCCACCACCTCCTCGGCCTCTTTCACATCCCCTTTTTCCAGAGCGGCCGATAGGGCAGAGCTCAGGTCTGGCCGGCCCAGCTCCGCGGCGATTTCCCCGATTTCATCCAAAAGTTCTGGAGCCAGCCCCTGAGAGGCGGCTTGGGAGAGGAGTTCGGATATCTGGTGTAATAACCCCTCCTCCGTGGTCAGGCGCTCCCAGATCTCCTCCGGGCTCACCTCCTCCCCAAAAAGTCCGGCAAGAAGCTCCGTATAGGACGAACCAGGATACGAATAGTCTAAAGGAAGTTTTGGCACCTCCCGCACAGATGGAGTTCGCAGGTTAGTGCGTTCGGAGTCCCTTGGAGCTTCCTGGGCCGTCTCCTCCGCAATCTCTTGGAACGAGGGCGCGGGGCCAAAAAAAATGGTTCGGAGATTTTTTCGGGGAGCATCAACAGCCCAGCCAGGGCTAGAACAGGAAAAAGGGCGAGAACCTCAGGGAAAAACAAACACCGGAAGCGCAAGGTGATTTGGGAAAGGAGGAGGGGGAGGAAGGGATGGTCGGGGGAGATCCGCGCCGCCTCAAGGCCGGCGAGCTTTCCTCCCAGTCCCAAGCGCTCGCCTACCCGCACCCACCTGACCTTCATCGGCCAAAGAAAAGCGAAAATCCCGGGGCCAAGCGCAGCGAAAGTGGTCCACGCCGGGAGAGGGAACCCTAGGAATTTCTGAAGGAGACGAACCCCTAAAAGAACGACGAAAGAGACAGTCAGGGCCAAGAAGCCCCGGCGAAGCCGCAAAAGGATTGTTACCCGCGTCCGGATTTTCCGGGCCTCATCGACCAAAGCACGCTCACCCCGCTTATTCCCAGGTACAAAAGGAGGCCAACCTTTCCCAGGGCCTCGCCGTCCCAAAGGGCCGGAAGGATGGTGAGGGCGCTGATTGGACATGCCAAGAACACGGGCACAAACAGTACCGCCAAAAGCCCGCCATACTTTAGCACGAACCTTAGCGCCTCAAATCTTATCCAGCGGGCAAGGCCGTGCCCAATGCAAATCCATACGAGGTTGTGGAGGGCAAGAAAAGTGAGGGCCAAAAGAAAAGCGGGCCAAGAGGCCCCGGTTTCCGCCTTGTGCACTAAAAGGAGGGGCAGGACGAGGACAAGGCTCAAAGCATCGAAGAAAAGGAAGCGCATAAGGCGGATTTTTGGCGTGGCCGGGCCATAGCCGTGCTCTCCCTCCCCCACCTGGATGGCCAATATCCCCTGAAGCACAACCAAGACCTGCAGGAAAAGGGAACGGCGGAT
>JACIWM010000061.1 GCA_014360945.1 Candidatus Bipolaricaulota bacterium | reverse complement strand
TACGATCCTCCGGCGGGAACGCTATTTTTGGGCGGGGTGGATGTGCGCGAGCTCTCCCTTTCGGAGCTGCGGGCGCTCATCGGCATGGTCCCCCAGGACGTGTTTCTTTTTTCCACCACCATTCGGGAGAACATCGCCTACGGCCGGCCGGAGGCCACGGAAGAGGAGATCTGGCGGGCAGCGGAGCTCGCGGGAATCGCTGAGGAGATCCGAAGCTTTCCGGATGGTCTTGATACGGTGGTGGGCGAGCGGGGCCTGACCCTCTCCGGCGGCCAGCGGCAAAGGATCGGTATCGCCCGCGCCCTCCTTCTGGACCCGCCCATCCTCATCCTCGACGACGCCCTCTCCTCCGTGGATGCCCAGGTGGAGGAGGCGATTTTGCGGAACCTGCGGGAAGTTTTGCGGCGCAAGACGGCTATCATCGTGGCTCACCGCATTTCCGCTGTACGTGATGCGGATTGGATCGTGGTCCTCTCCGACGGGGAGATCGTGGAGGAAGGGGACCACGCAAGGCTCATCCGGTGCGGCGGGCTTTATGCACGCCTCTGTGAGCTTCAGCAAATCCTCGTGCGATGATCGGACCGCATAGTCACGCGCATTGGGAAGAGGAGCAGCTAGGGAAGGCCCTGGATCTGCGCCTTCTTCGCCGGCTTTTGCGCTTTGCTCGGCCCTATTGGAAGCTTTTCCTTTTCGCGTTGCTCTTAAGCGGCGGAATCTCCGTGCTCGAGCTTGCCCTCCCCTACATCACCAAGATCGCCGTGGACGAGGTCCTTGTGCTCCCGTGGGTGGAGGTAAAAAGCGAGACTCCGCCCACGGAAAACGCCGTTCACCTTGGGGAAGGCCGCTATCTTGTGCGGGAGAAGGATCTTCCTGGGGAGCTGCGGGAGGAGCTGGAGCTCCGCGGGGCCATAGCTGGCCGCTGGCTTTTGATCCCCAAGGATTCTCCGGAAGCGGAGGTAGCCCTTCGGCATCCTCACCTTTTCTTCCCCACATCCGACGGATACGCCATTTCCGAGGAGGGGCTGAAGAACCTTCCGCGAAAGGAAATTTGGACCCTTAGGGCCCCGCAGTATCGACTGCTTGGCATTTTGGCCCTGATCTTCCTTGGCTTCCTCATTATGCGCTTTGGACTTGGCTACGGCCGGGTCTACACCCTGTACTCCGCGGGCCAGCGCATCATGTTCGACATGCGCCGGGAGATTTTTTCCCATCTTTTGCGGCTTCCCATGAGCATCCTGGACCGCGAGCCGGTTGGACGCCTTGTGACCCGGGCCACCAACGACGTTGCCGCCATAAACGAGATGTACACCCGGGCTTTGGTGAACTTGATCCAGGACTTCTTCATGATGCTGGGGGTCCTGGCCATCATGTTTCGGATGAACGCGCGGCTCACCCTCCTCCTTTTGGCCTTTGCTCCCGTGATCGGGGCCCTGGCCTTCTCGTTCCGGCGGAAAGCGCGGGCCGCATACCGCGAGGCCCGAAGGATCCTGGCCCAGCTCAATGCGTATCTGGCGGAGAGCCTCTCGGGGATCACCGTGATCCAGCTTTTCCGCCAGGAGCTTCGGAGCTTCCAGCGTTTTCGGGAAATAAACCGGGAATTCCTAAGGGCTCAGATGCGCACGATCATGGCCTTCGGGCTTTTCGGGCCGGCGGTGGCAGTGATGCAAAACGTGGCTTTGGCCTTCCTCATTTGGTACGGCGGCCGCGGTGTTTTGGCCGGAGTTTTCACCCTGGGCGGACTCATCGCCTTCACCAGCTACATCCGGAACCTGTTCCAGCCATTGGTGCGGTTCTCCGAGGAATACAACGTGCTTCAGGCGGCGATGGCCGCGGCGGAGCGCATCTTTTACTTTTTGGACCTCCCGCGGGAACCGTCCGGAAAAAAGCCGGTGCCCGCACTGCGCGGAGAAATCGAATTCCGCGATGTTTGGTTTGCCTACAACGATGAGGATTGGGTGCTGAAAGGTGTCTCGTTCCGGGTGCGGCCGGGAGAGAAGATCGCCATCGTCGGTCCCACCGGCGCGGGGAAGACCACGATCATAAGCCTCGTCCTTGGGTTCTATCGGCCGCAAAAAGGAAGGATCCTCATCGACGGCGTCCCCCTCGAGGACCTGGATCTTGCGGAATACCGAAAAAATGTGGCCTTGGTGCCGCAGGACGTGTTCCTCTTCACCGGGAACGTTTGGGAAAACATTCGGATGTGGAACGGAGGATTAAGCCGGGAAGAGGCGGAACGTGCGGCCAAACTTGTGGGCGTGCACGACTACATCCTCCGGCTTCCCGAAGGCTACGCCACGGACGTGAAAGAGCGAGGGATGCGTATTTCTTTAGGCGAACGGCAGCTCCTTTCCCTGGCGCGGGCGGTGGCCGCGGATCCGAAGATCGTCATCCTCGATGAGGCCACGGCCAATGTGGACTCCCACACCGAGGCCTTGGTGCAAGCGGCGCTGGAGAAACTCATGGCCGGGCGCACGACCATTGCCATTGCCCACCGGCTTTCCACCATAAGAAACGCCGACCGGGTCCTTGTCATTCACGAAGGGGAACTCGTGGAGGAAGGGACGCTCGCGGAGCTTTTGGCAAAGAAGGGCCTCTTCTGGGCCCTCTGGCAACTGCAGTTTGCGGGGGCTTCGGATTCTAGGGCTTGAGAAGGGCGGCGAGAATCCTCCGAAGCTCGCGCGGGTGGGGAAGGAAAAACCGAGCTTGAGTATGACCTTGGCCTACCTTGATTGTCCAGGCATGTTTGGGCAAGGCGCGAAACATGTCCTCGTCGGTGCGGTCATCACCACAGGCCAGGATGAACTCCCAGCGCTTCCCCTCCAGCCATTTCCGGACGGCTTGGCCTTTGGAGAACGGGCCGGCTTTCACTTCGATGACCTTATGGCCCTCCATGACCTGGAGCTCGGTGTGCGCGGTAAGCTCCACCAGGGTGGTTTTCAACTCGCGGATCAAGGTCTTGGCCGCCTGCGGATTGGCCCGGCGATAGTGCAAGGCTAAGGTGAAGACCTTTTCCTCCACAAAAGCGCCGGGGAGCCGCTCGGCGAACTCCTCCATGATGGGACGAATTTTTGTTTTCCAAGATGGGTCTACGTTTGCTCCCCAGGATCGCCAGGGCTGCCCTCTTTCCCTGATCCACCCTCCGTGCTCGGCCACTAAGCTCACCGGGAGGCGGCCAAGCCAAGCATCCAGCACCTCCCGAGGCCGACCGCTTACCACCACCACCTCCGTGCCCGGGAGGACAGCCAGTCGGTGAAGCAGAGCTTTAAGCGCACGATCCGGCTTGGCCGCTTGGGGCTCGGAAACCAGCGGAACCAACGTGCCATCGTAATCGAGGAACAGAACACGCAAGGAGGATTTCTGAAAAGAGGCCAGCAGTTGTTTGCGGACCTCAGGCCCAAGCGGCACAACCTTGGTTTCGCCGCTTTCTTTCAAAGCCCGGAGGAAAGAGGAGGCCCAATGGTGC
Organism: Candidatus Bipolaricaulota bacterium; assembly: GCA_014360945.1. Taxonomy (GTDB): domain Bacteria; phylum Bipolaricaulota; class Bipolaricaulia; order Bipolaricaulales; family Bipolaricaulaceae; genus DTER01. Next base: position 3,657 of record JACIWM010000061.1, on the reverse strand, counting down.
ACGTCATGGCGGCGCAAACGCTCCTGCATGATCCTCATCCTGTGGACTTTTTCCTCGTCGGACATGGTGAGGGCCCTCTCGATGGCCTCCGCCAAGCCGGTCACATCGTGGGGGTTGACCACCAAAGCTTCCGGGAGCTCTAAGGAAGCGCCCGCGAATTCGCTGAGAACGACCATACCGCGTCCGTCCGCCTTGCTCGCCACGTATTCCTTGGCCACCAGATTCATGCCGTCCCGGAGGGAGGTCACCAAAAGCACATCCGCCGCGTGGTACAGCGCCAAAAGCTCCTGAAACGGAAGCGTGCGATACATGTAGCGAATGGGCGTCCATCCTACCGTGCCGTGCTTTCCATTGATCTGTCCGATGAGCTCGTCCACCTGTTTCTTCAACTCCCGGTACTCTTTCACCCGCGTCCGCGACGGGACAAGAAGCATGATGAAAACTACGCGCTCCTTGAACCGCGGGTTCCGGCTGAGAAATTCGTCGAAGGCCAAAAGCCGTTCCACCAAGCCTTTGGTGTAGTCCATGCGGTCAATGGAGAGAAGGACCCGGAGTTCCCCGGATTTGCGGATGCGGGCCACTTCCTTGGCCAGGGCGGGATCCGGGGCGCTTGAGGAAAAGCGAGCATAGTCAATCCCCATGGGAAAAGCGTCCACCCGGACCCGGCGTTCGCCCACGACAACCTCGCCGAGAACGTGCTCATACCCCAACAGGGCATGGACACAGTCCAGAAAGTGAGCGGCATAGCCAAAGGTGTGAAAGCCCACGAGGTCGGCACCCAGCATTCCCTGGAGGATCTCCTCACGCCAAGGAAGCGTGCGGAAAAGCTCATAGGAAGGGAAAGGAATGTGCAAGAAAAACCCGATTTTTGCGGTAGGAAATTCCTCACGCAAGAATTGGGGCAAGAGCAAAAGATGGTAGTCGTGGACCCAAAACACATCGTCATTTGTGGCAATTCTGTAAAGAGCCTCGGCGAACTTCAGGTTGACCGCGCGATACCCTTCCCAAAAGCGCTTTTCGAAAACAGCATACTGGGGAAAGTAGTGAAAAAGAGGCCAGAGCGTGCGATTGCTGAACCCGTAATAGAAAGCGTGAACCTCATCCGCCGAAAGCCAAATCGGAAGAAAGCGGCGTTCCTCCAACACCTTCTGCACGGCGCTTCGACTCCGGTTCAACGACTCCCGCGCAGTGCCCGGCCAACCCACCCACAGGTTGTTCCCCGTGGCGTGAAAGGAGGAAAGTCCGGTGGCCAACCCACCTACGCTGGTTTTAAGCTCCCACCCTTTTCTCCCCTTTTCTACGGATACGGGAAGGCGGTTGGAAATAATGATGAGCCGGCCCAATCAACACCCCCTCATGAGTCTGGCTGGAGTCTCCGGCGAGTTTTTAAAGTTACCCCAAAATAGCAATCTTCACAAATAGCCTAAATAAGTGCCCACGATCATTCCCGCACCAAGGAGGACCATCACCAATCCGGTGGTGAAGTGGAGCCAGCCCAAACGGGCCTTCCGCCAGCGCTCGGCCCGGGCCGTGGTGGTCACCCCAAGATGCACCAAAAAGGCCACAGCCACCATGGGCAGGATGAAGATGAAGTTGTAAAGGAGGAGCCATAAGGCCCCTTGGAGACGGGTGGTTGTCTGGGAAAGAAGGGTCAGGATAACAAGGTACGGCCCGGAGGTGCAGGGAGCCAAAAACAGGGCATCAATTAAGCCCACCACAAACGCGCCAGGGATGGAGATGGCCTTGGATGTGATCTTTTTCACCGAGGGTTTCCAGCGCTCCGGAACCTCGATGGAGAACCACTTCCCGTACCAAAGAAGGTCCTTCATCTCCCAAAGGCCTACCAAAATGGCTAGAGAGGAAACGGCGTAAATAAAGGGGGCCCGGAAGGAACGCGTGCCCACGGTGATGCCGAGGATGGAATAGAGGACAAACCCGGTAATGTAATAGGTGACGAAGACACCAGCGGCGAAGGCGAGGCCGGCCCAGATCACTTTCGTGCGCTTTCCCACCACAAGAAGCGTTCCCAAGAGGAGAACCAACACGGCAAGATCGCAGGGGTTGATGGAGTCCAAGGCCGCGCCGGCCACCACGGCTCCAAGGGTGAGCTTCTCCCGCAGTGCCAGACGATCCAGCGGGGACGGGGCTTTTTCGGCAACGGCTTTGGCCACCTCTTCTCGCAAAGCTTCCTCTCCCTCGGCGCTCGGATAAGGAATGGGCTCCTTTCGGGGAAGGTAAAGCCTCCCACCCACCAACGCGAGGTCACCCACAAAAAGGGCGGGCGCTTCACCTTTAGCGCCGTAGAGGCGCAAAAGTTTCTCCAGCCGGTCTTGCCCCTCGGGAGTGGTGGGGTCCAACACCTGCAATCCAAGCTCGGGAAAATCCGCAACGAGCCCGGCCGCTAATGTCTCGTAGAAAAAGACCTCCGGCGTTTCCTGGGGCGGAAGGAAAAGGACGGCGGTGGTGGCCGCGGCCGGAAGACGGGAAAGGGGCGAGGGCGCATTCTCCGCAATGGCCTTGCGGATCACCTCCTCCAACACCATCTGGTAAGCCAGCCCCTCGTAAACCATGGGCTCAGGAGCAAGCCCATAGAAGGTGTTGGACACCACGGCCACATCGCCCACAAAAATCATGGGCACCGGCCCGACATCCGCGCCGTACACGGAAAGGAGCCGATACAAAAGCTGCCAGTTCTCGGGCTTGTGGATCTCGTAGGTCTTGAGCTCGAACTGCAGGCCTTGGGCTTGAAGTTCCTCAAGAAATCCCCAGACCTCCTTGCAATGGGGGCAGCCCTCGTCGTAGAAGAACAGGACCTCTACGGAAAACCCGACCAGCCCGAAAATCACGAGCAATGCGGACAATAACGCTCTGCGCATTGGCCTCCCCTTTTCAAAAATGTCTCCACAATCCAATCCTTGAGGGCGTCGCGTACTTTACGGAATTCCTCGATCCCACCGGAAGAGGGATCGGGGAACGGGACGTGAATATAGTTTTTGCCTCCCGGGAAAAACGGACAGGAACCGGGAGCATCGTCGCCGCAGAGGGTCACTACGTAATCAAAGGTCTGTCCCAAAAACTCCGCGACGTTTTTGGCGCGCTGATTGGAGATATCGATCCCGATCTCCCGCATGGCGGCGATGGCCAAGGGATGAACTTCCGTGGGTTTATGGCCGGCGCTGGCCACCTCGAACCGGTCCCCACCCAGGGCCCGCAAAAGCCCCTCCGCCATCTGGGAGCGGGCAGAATTGTGCGTGCACAAAAACAGAACCCGCGTCTTCATCGGATCACGAAAAACAAGACCACCACCACGATCCCCAAAAGGAGAGCGATCTCCAGGGGGCTCAGGACCCGCGCGCGTTTTTCCGGAAGGCGTTCCATGGGCGATGGACAGCCCTGAGCTATACACCGCTCCACTTCCTCCCGAATCCTGAGCTCCACGGCACGACCGATCCCGGTGATGGCCAAACTCCCCACAAACACGGTGGGCACCGTCTCCTCTTTGAGACCGTACGCGCGGGCCAAAGTAACCATAAGCCGCCAGTTATCCGGCTCAAAGGTGACCTCGTGCTCCACAATTTTCAGCTCCGGATACTCTTGGGCGAGCTCCGCAAGCCAAGCTTTCATCACGTGGCAGTCCGGGCAAGTGGCGGACCAAAA
>JACIWM010000060.1 GCA_014360945.1 Candidatus Bipolaricaulota bacterium | reverse complement strand
GATCTTCTCGATCTCATCCAGGAAGGAAACATTGGGCTCATCGAGGCCGTGGACCGTTACGATCCCGCGCGGGGCGTGAGACTTTCCACCTATGCCCGCTGGTGGATCCGCCAAGCCATCGGCCAAGCTATCGAGAAACAGTCCCAGATGATCCGGATTCCGGCGTATCTCTTTCGGGCCATCGTGCGCTTCCAGCGGCTCAAGGCCAGTTTCGGCGCGGAAGGAATCGAGGAAACGGAGGACCTCCTGGTCGCGCCCGGCCTCACCGCTGAACGCCTCTTGCGCATCCATGAGACGGTGGGAAGCGTCATCTCCTTGGACATGCCTGTGGACGAGGAGGAAAGCACCACCTTGGAGGAGCTTGTGGCGGACGAGGGAATGCCTACGCCCGAGCGCGCCGCCCTGTTGGAGCTTTTCCGGGAGGAGCTCCTCGAGATGGTGGATAAGCTCCCGCCGCGGGATGCCCAGGTCCTGCGGTGGCGTTATGGCCTGGAGGGGCCGCGCCCCCTCTCCCTTGCGGAAATCGGGCAGAAGTTGGGCATCTCCCGGGAGCGGGTGCGCCAAATTGAGGAACGGGCCCTGAAACGTCTCAAAGAGGCGTGGGGCGAGAAGGCCCTGGAGTTCTACCGAAAACTCCTGGCCTCCGCCTAGCGGCCCACGAGCTTTCGAAACTCCTCCTCGTTGATAATGGTGATCCCCAGTTCCTGAGCCTTGCGGAGTTTCTCCCCGGGATCCGCGCCCACCACCACGTAGTCCACTTTACGGGAAACTCCGGAGGCTACCCGACCACCCAGGGACTCCACGATCCTTCGGGCCTCCTCTCGAGTAAATGCGGAGAGGGCCCCGGTGAAGACGAAGGTCTTTCCGGAAAGCGGACCCTCCTTGGGCTTCTCCGCCTCCGTTTTCACCCCGAGCTCTTTGAGCTCCTGGATGAGTTTTCGGTTCTCCTCGTTTTTGAAGAAGTCCACAATGCTTTGGGCGATGCGCGGGCCCACTTCCGGAATGCGGATGAGCTCTTCGTACGTGGCATTGCTCAGGGCCTCCAAAGAGGGGTAGTGCTCGGCCAAGACCTCGGCCAAATGCTCGCCCACATAGCGGATGCCCAGGGCGAAAATAAGCCGAGCAAGCCCTGCGTTTTTCGAGCGTTCGATCTGATCGAGAAGGTTTTGCGCGGATTTCTCGCCCATGCGCTCAAGGTTGACCAGGTCCTCCTTTTTGAGCCGGTAGATATCCGAAAGTTTTCGGACAAGCCCGGTTTCCACGAGTTTATCCACGAGTTTCTCACCCAGGCCCTCGATATCCATGGCCCGCCGGGAAGCGAAGTGCCGAATGGACTCCTTAATCCGCGCCGGACAGGACAGGTTTTCACAGCGGTAGGCCACCTCGCCCGGAGGCCGCACCACCGGCCCGCCGCAGGAGGGACAGCGCTCAGGCATCTTGAACTCTTTCTCCTCTCCCGTGCGGCGTTCAGGAATGGACTTCACCACCTCAGGGATCACTTCCCCGGCCCGGCGCACGATCACCCAGTCACCGATGCGAATATCTTTGCGCCGGATCTCATCCTCGTTGTGAAGGGTGGCCCGGGAGACGGTGGCGCCGGAGACCTCCACGGGTTCGAGAATGGCCACGGGGGTGAGGACACCAGTTCGGCCCACTTGAACGATGATGTCCAAAACGCGGGTAGTGGCTTCCTCCGCGGGGAATTTGTAAGCTACCGCCCAGCGCGGGGCCCGCGAAACTTCCCCCAAGATCTCGCGCTGGGCGAAATCGTTGACCTTCACCACCATCCCGTCCGTTTCATAGGGAAGCTCATGGCGCATGGCCAAAAGCTCCCGATAGAAAGCCTTTACCTCGTCCAAAGTTTTGCAGAGCTTCCAAAGAGGGTTCACGGGAAGGCCGAGTTTCGGAAAGGTGGTGAGGAGTTCCACTTGGGAGCGAATCTCAATTCCCTCCGCACGACCCATGGCGTAGAAGAAGATCTTCAGGGGACGGGAGGCGGTGACGTTGGGATCGAGCTGGCGGAGGCTTCCGGCCGCAGCATTGCGGGGGTTAGCGAAAAGGGGCTCGCCCCGCCTTTCCCGCTCCTCGTTCAGCCTCCGGAACGCCTCTTTTTCCATGTACACCTCTCCCCGGGCCTCCAGAAGGCGCGGCACCTGGCCATCGATGGGGAAGAGGCGGAGCGGCACTTGCTTTATGGTGCGGAGGTTGCGAGTCACGTCCTCGCCCACCCGGCCATCGCCCCGGGTAGAGCCCACGGTGAAAACGCCGTCCACGTAAACAAGCTCCACGGAAAGGCCATCCAGCTTGGGCTCACACACGTACTCCACCGCCTCCCCGCCCAACAGTCGCCGCACCCGATCGTCCCATTCTTCCAGTTCCTCGTCGTTGAAACAGTTGTTCAGGGAGAGCATGGGAATGGCGTGCTCCACGGGAGCGAACTCCTCGGCCGGAGGCGCGCCCACCCGCTGGGTGGGGGAGTCCGGGGTCACCAATTCCGGGTACTTCTGCTCAAGCTCCAGAAGTTCCCGGAAAAGCCGGTCGTACTCGGCGTCAGAAATAAGGGGCTGGTTCAGGACATAGTAGTAATAGTCGTAACGCCGGATCTCCTCACGGAGCTTCTCCACCCGCTCCTGAATCTCCTTGGGGACGCTCACCGCCTCTCACCTCCCCTTTGCGCTCTTCCTGTTCGCTGCGCTCATAAGCCTCAATGATGGCTTTCACCAAGGGGTGCCGGACCACGTCCGCCCGGTCCAAGTAAACGATGGCAATCCCCGGGATCCCCGCAAGAATCCGGGGAACTTCCGCTAATCCTGAAGGTATACCGACGAGGTCGATCTGGGTGATGTCACCCGTCACCACCGCCTTGGACCCAAATCCCAGACGGGTGAGGAACATTTTCATCTGGGTGTGGGTGGTGTTTTGGGCCTCATCGAGGATGATGAAAGCGTTGTTGAGGGTTCTTCCGCGCATGAACGCCAAGGGTGCGATCTCCACGCGGCCGGTTTGAATGTATTTCTCAAGTTCGGAAGCAGGGATCATGTCGTAGATGGCGTCGTAAAGCGGGCGAAGGTAGGGGTTGACTTTTTGGAAGATGTCTCCGGGCAGGAAACCCAGCTGCTCCCCGGCCTCCACCGCCGGCCGGGTGAGCACGATCCTTTTTACCTTCCCTTGCTGGAGGTAGTTCAGGGCCATGGCCACGGCAAGGTAGGTTTTTCCTGTCCCCGCCGGACCGATGGCGAACACGACGTCGTTCTCCTTGATGGCCTCGATATACCGTTTTTGCCCAGGGGTTTTGGGGCGGATGGCCTCCCCCCAGTGGGTGATCTGGATCACATCCGTAAGGATCCCCGTGAGGTCCCCGCCTTCCTCCACCTGGGAGATGAGGTACCGCACCTCATCCACGGTGGGCATATGCTTGGTGCGCACGACCTCCACGAGTTTCCCGAACAGGCGCTCGAGCTTCTCTACGTCCTCGGTTTCGCCCTCAATGAAGATGCGATCCCCACGGGCCACGATCTTCGCCTGGGAAAAAGCTTGGGAAATAAGGCGAAGATTTCGGTTGTACTGGCCCAAAACCCCGAGGGCGACGTCCTGGCTAGGAAGGGCGATCTCCGCAATCTTCCGGGCGATTGATCACCACCCCCTCGACATGCTCTCCCACAATCTTTCGAACTTGCACCGGCACGATTTTACCCCGAACAAGGCCTTCCCTTGCCACCACAACCTGAAGATAGTTTTCCGTGTGACCCGTCCAAAGCCCGGGCCTTTCTTCCTCCTCCACCAGGAGGTTCAAGATTTCGCCCAGGAACCGTGCCTTGGCCCTTTGGGACCAGCGGTGGGCCTCCTCGGCCAAGAGGGCGCTGCGCCGGACAGCCACAGTTTTTTCCACCTGCCCGGGAAACCGCGCGGCTGCGGTGCCCGGCCGCGGGGAGTACCGAAAGATGTGGACGTTCAAAGGCGTTAGGCCCTCCAAAAGCTCCACGGTGCGGGAAAACGCGGCCTCGTCCTCGCCGGGAAAGCCCACCATCACGTCCGCACCCAACGTGGCCTTGGGAACTTTGGTCAGGAAAGCCTCGGCCTTTTCTTTGTATTCAGCAGCGGTATAGGCCCGGCCCATGGCGGAAAGAATCCGATCATCCCCGGATTGCAAGGGCATGTGAAGGTACGGACAAAGCCGCGGTTCCCGCGAGAAAAGTTCGATCAACGCGGGATTAACCCCTTCGGGGTTGAGGGAAGTAAGACGAAATCTTACTCCCGGCACGCGCAAAAGTTCCCGTAGTAGGTCGGAAAGACTCGGTTTTTCCGGAAGGTCCTGGCCGTACTGGGCCAGGTTCACCCCGGTGACCACGATCTCCATGTGCCCGGCCGCGGCCAAAGTGGCGGCCTCCTCCCGCGCCACCTTTGGGGGTTTACTGCGCAGTGGCCCGCGCACCTGCCAGGTCCGGCAGAAAGTGCACCCTTGAGTGCAGCCATCCTGAACTTTGAGGAGAGCCCGGGCCCGCGGAAATGGCCCACGCACCCGCTCCACCAAAAGTTCCGGCCATCCGTCACTCTTCCAGGGTACGCCCCGGAGGAAGGCACTTAAAATCTCTGGGAGCCTCGCCTTGTCTTTGTTTCCCACCACGAGATCCGCGCCAGCTTTGATGAGCCCGGCCGCTGCCCCGTCCGCGCCACAGCCCACCGCCACCACCACCGCGCCCGGATGCTCCCTTTTGAGTTGGGCCACGAGCTTCCGGGATTTGCGATCGGCCAGAGCCGTGACCGTGCAGGTGTTCACCACGTGCACCTCCCCCTCCCCGGGGAGGAGGGCAAGCCTCTCCCGCAGGAACTCCGCCTCGTATTGGTTCACGCGACAGCCGAGGCTATGGACGTAAACCCTCATTCTTCTTGGTGGCGTTCCACAGTGAAGCGGAAGATGCGGCACAGCTCATTCGGGGAAAGGCCGGCCTTCATCTTTGCGATTCTAAGCTGCTCCTCCACCGTGTCCACTCCGGGAAGATCGGGAAGAAGGAGCCCGCGGCGCCAGCCCTTCTCCACGATCACCCCGTACTTTTTGGGGTCGAGGTCCTTCTCCGTACACGGCTCCGGCGGGGAAAGGACGTCCACGGTGATCGTGAGCTCCGGAAGCTCCTCCGGCCGCACCGGAGGAAAGCGCGGGTCTTCGGTGGCGGAGCGGATGGCGTTCTCGATGATCTCCTGGGCCAGGTTCTCCTCGCTGGGAAGATAGGTGCCGATACACCCCCGCAGAACTCCGTGTTTTTTTATGGACACGAAGGCTCCGGCCCGGCGGGTAAAAAGCTCCGCCGGAAGATCTGGAGGAGGCTGGATACGCCGACCCTCCCGCACCCAAGCCTCGATGGCCTTCCTCGCCAGGCTCACGTAAGGATCGCGCACCATTGAAAATAGCCTAACCCGTGGTCCCCGAAACGCAACCCGGTTTTTGGCAAAAACCACGCTTTGCGCTAAGTTATGAGCGATGCGACGAATTTTGGTGGTTTCCGGTCTTGTGCTCATCGGCCTTGGCCTTGCTCTTTATTTTTCCCTCAGCCGCACGGAGGTGGCCCGCGCTTTGGGCCAGGGCCAGCCCGTCCACATCCTCTGGTCCATCCACCTCCTTCCGCAAGATCCCCCGGATCTGGCCGTGGCCGTCACCCTTCATCCCCAGGGTTGGGTGAGCTTCCTCCTCATCCCCACCGACCTTTCCGTTCCCACCGAACAAGGCTGGGCTTCATTGCGGGAGGTCTATTCCCCGAAGATCCTGGCTGACCTTTTGGAGCTAACGTTTGTGGAGACGGTGGAGGTGGCGCCGGCGGCTTGGGAAAACGTGGTGGCCCGGGTAGGTGGGGCAATGGTGCGCGCAGAAACACGCCTTTTTTGCCAGATCTCACCGGAGATCACCGTGGATCTGCCCGCCGGGGAACGGGTCCTCAGCCCTGTGGAATCGCGGGAGTTCTTGCTCTATGCCCTACGTTGCGTTGAAGATCCCCGGCCATTCCTTTCGGACTTCTTCCGGAATTTTTTGGCCCGGGTCTGGGCCAAAGGAAGGGCTGCTCTTGCGGGGTTGGATATTGCGCGGACTTGGGATTCCCAGGAGTTTTGGCGCCGCGCCCTTGACGTACCATTCGATAAGGTAGGCCTGGATATCCTCCCCATGGTCCGGGAAGATTCCCGAATCATGCCGGATTTCGTGAAGCTCAGAAAAGTGCGAGAAAAAATCGTCTCTGGGCGGACCTTTCTCACCCGAGACGAGGTGAGGATCGCAGTGCTAAACGGGACTTGGGAGAGATTTTTGGCCACCCGTGTTGGGCACTGGCTTTCCGCGCGGGGATTTCAGGTGGTGGAAGTGGGAAGCGCCGATCGCCAGGACTACACTCAGACCTTGCTCATCGTCCCGACCGGGGCAGAGGAGAAGGCCGCCCTTTTGCGCGGGGTCCTGCCGGAGGGGGTGGTTCAGACCTCCCCGGAGGACGTCGGCCTGGAGACCTGGCCAAAGGACGCGGACTTGGTGCTCATCCTGGGTGGGGAATTCGAGGTGGAAGGCTGAGATGGAGCTTTTGGATCGCGCGGCAACCCTCATCTTGGACAAAAAGGGCGACCGGCTGGTCCTCATCGACCTGCGGGAGACCTCCATCCCCACTGATTTTTTCCTCGTCGCCGAGGGGGAGAATCCCCTCCATGTGCGGGCCATCGCGGAGCATCTTTTGGAGAAGCTCCCCGTGGCTCCCCGCCACACGGAGGGCCTTTCCGATGGCCGCTGGGTCCTTCTCGACTACGGGGATTTCGTGGTTCATCTTTTCCCTCGGGAGGTGCGGGCTTTTTACGATCTGGAAGGGATTTGGCCCGACCGACTGGTGGAGGGGTGGACTCCCGGGGCTCCCTCCGTATAATTGGGCTTTGCCCCTTGTCCAAGCCGGGCAAGGGCATATAATAGAGGTGCCTTTTCGCGGTCCTTGACAAGTGAATAGGGCGTTCGCTGCGCAAGTATGGTAAGGGCGGACGGTGGATCCCTCGGCAGCCGGAGGCGATGAAGGGCGTGGCCAGCTGCGATAAGCCCCGGGGAGCCGCTGAGCAGGCTATGATCCGGGGATTCCCGAATGGGGAAACCCACCGTGCCGTTGAGGCACGGTATCCAGGGCCGAAATTTCAAGTAAGCCCTGGAGGCGAACCCCGCGAAGTGAAACATCTCAGTAGCGGGAGGAAAAGAAATCAACCGAGATTCCCCTAGTAGCGGCGAGCGAACGGGGAACAGCCCAAACCTCACGGGTGCCAAG
>JACIWM010000006.1 GCA_014360945.1 Candidatus Bipolaricaulota bacterium | reverse complement strand
CTTTACGAGCGGTTCGTTCAGGCCCTCCTTGCTCAGGGAATTCCCGTGAAAACCGGAGTTTTTGGGGCCCATATGGAGGTGGGCCTGGTCAACGATGGCCCGGTCACCTTGATTCTCGAGCGGCCAAAAGGAAAATAGCGCAGCAAAAAGGAGGAGGATATGGCAGCCGTTCCCAAATCTCGTAGATCCCATCGGGAGGTGCGTCTGCGCCGCACCCATTGGCGAGCAAAGCTTCTTGCCGCTACGGAATGCCCCCAGTGCCATGAATTTCGCCTTCCGCACCGAGTTTGCCCGCACTGCGGTTACTACAACGGAATGCGCGTCCTTGAAGTGAAGGAAAAGGAGTGAGCTAGCGGGCGGGGCGGCCCTCCACAAGGAGAATGGGCGTCGTCAGAAAGAGGAGGGCTGCCGCGGAAAGAAAAGGCGCGGCAAACCCAAAGCCATCGGCCAAATAACCGCCGATGCTTGCTCCTGCTACGTTTCCTAGCCCAGCCACGGCGTTGTAAAGCCCGATGGCCTGGCCTCGTATAGCCTCCGGGGCAAGGCGCGAGACCAAAGCCGTGGCGGAAAGCTGAAAGAACGCCCAGCTCAGGCCGGCCAAGGCAAAAAGGATGGGGAGGAGCCAGGCGGGCGCGCCCCTTTCCACCGCGGCAAACCCCGCAAAAATCAAAATGCGGACGAAAAGGGAAAAGGCCAAAGTCAATCTATGCCCGAGGGCTTCAATTGCCCGCCGTGCCCATCGATACGCAAAGATGCTGATGAAGTGGTGAGCGATGTAGAGCACGAACACGAGCTCGTTCGGCCAGCGCAAGTTCTGCCGCAAAAACACGGGGAAGGGCGCGAACACCAAAGAGAAGGCCACGAAGGAGAGGAACTCGCCGTAGTAGCAGAGGGCCAGCTCCGGCCCAAACGGCGTTCTTCCTTGAAAGAAGCGCAAAAGCTGGACGGGGCTTAGGGCGCCCAGGATGTGCAGGGGCCCGTAGCGCCGGACCTCGGCAACAAAGTTTCCCACAAGTCCCACGAGCTCTTGACCGATGGGGCGCGAGCTTTCGGGCCTTTCCGGGACGGTTTTGAGGCCGAGGATCCCGGCCACTAAGGCTATAATTGCCACAAAAAGGGCCAGCGAACGCAAGGCCCAGCCTTCCCCGATGGCGCGGGTAAATCCCAATGTCCAAAGCCCGCCCAGGGCCAAGCCCAGGGTCCAGCCCAGCCCGGCCAGGGCGTTGAAGCGGCCAAGCTCCGTTTCCCATAAAGTTTTTGGGAATTCCGCCAGGACCAAAAGGGTGGAGGCCGTGCTCGCGGCCATCCAAATGAACGTGACCCCGGCGTTCAGGGCAAAAAGGATCTTCACCCGGGCGGCCACAAGAATAAGGGCATATCCCAAAGCCAGCCCGAAAAAGCCCAAAAGCACCAAGGGCCTTCGCCTGGGGCTTATGTCCGTGAGCTTTCCCCAAAAGACGCTGGCAAAGATGGCGGTGGCGCTGCCCACCGCCGCCAAAAGCCCCACATCCGCGGCTTTCGCTCCGAGGAAGTAGGCATAAAGGGGCAAAAGTTGGGAAAATGCTCCCAAGGCCACGTTGATTACGGCAAACGGTGTGTACCAGCCGGGAAATCTCATTTTTCCAGATTTTTCAAACTTTCCCGAACGCCCGCGGGATCAGGGATCTCTAGGATCACTCGCCCGGAGAACCCTTTCTCCTTAAGTATGGCTACCGTCTCTTGCCATGGAGCTGTTCCGTGGCCGAGGGGAAGGTGGGCATCCCAATCGCCGCGGTTATCGTGCAAATGGACATGGATCAGACGGGAAAAAATGGCCTCCAAATGAGGACGGGGAGAGCCGCCCACCGTGTGGAGATGGCCCACATCAAAGCAGGCGAAAAGCTCGGGAAACTCCGCAAGGATCGCGCAATGTTCCTCAGCGGTCCGCACCAATCCCCGATCCCGGGCGCTTCCCAGGTTCTCCAGGGCTAGTTTCACTCCGAGTTTCTCGGCGCAAGGAAGAAGAAGGCTCAAAGAAAAGCGCAAAACGTCGCGACTGCGTTCCAGCCACTGCGGGCTATGAAGGTATTCCTCGGGAACGCGTCCGGGATGGACCACCATCACATCCGCCCCAATTTCTCCGGCGAGCTCTAGAGTGCGCACCACTTCTCCCAGGGAGGCGGCGGCCACGGACCGCACCGGCCAAGTCAGGTTCACCCCGTGGATGGGCATGTGTAGGGAAAGTTTCAGCCCGTTTTCGCTAAGGCTTCGGAGCTTTCGGCGCTCCGCCGGGGAAAGTTCTTCCGGATGCGCGATTCCCGGATCGGCGCGGAGCTCCACCCCGCCAAGCCTGAGTTCCTTGGCCAAATCCACCCAGGCCCAAAGGTCCAGGCCCGGCCGATGGAAAGTGGCTAATCCTAGCTGTGTGCGGTCCATATCAGTCCATGCGGAGGCCGCCGTTTATAGAGAAGGTGGCCCCGGTGATGTACCCGGCCTCCTCGGAGCAGAGAAACCCGATGAGGGCTGCTACCTCTTCGGGAGCGGCCACCCGGCCCAACGGAATTTGCTGGAGGATCTCCGCCCCGCGTTTCTGCAATTGCTCACGGTTTATGTCGGTGTCCACGAACCCCGGGCACACGGCGTTCACGGTGATGCCGAACGGCGCCAATGCGAGGGCATAGGACTTGGTAAGCCCCAGAAGCCCGGCCTTGGCCGCGGAATAGTGCACGCCATGAGCGGAACCCGTGAGGGCCCTAAGGGAGGAGACGTTCACGATCCGGCCAAAACCGGCCTTCTTCATGTGCGGCACGGCGGCCTGGATGAAAAGGAAAGGCGCGGTGAGGGAGACACGGATCATCCTTTCCCAGTCCGCCAAAGAAAGATCCTCGGGGGCGATGCGCTGGACATAGCCAGCATTGTTCACCAAAACCACGAGGCCCCCGAGTTCCCGCGCGACTTCGTCCACAACGCTCTTTATGCGGGAAAGCTCCTCCAAATCGAGCTGAATTGGGAAGGCCTTTTTTCCAAGCTTTTCCACCGTTTTTGCCACTTCCTGGGCCTTTTCCCTTTCCGTTCTGTAGGTGAAGGCCACATCGTAGCCCATCTGGGCCAGGCGCAGGACGGTGGCCGCGCCGATTCCCCGGGAGCCGCCGGTGACGAGGGCCACGCGGTTCATGTGCCGAAGAGTCGGTCGCCGGCGTCGCCCAAACCGGGCCGAATGTAGCCGTGGCCATCGAGCTCTCGGTCCAGGGCCGCGGCGTAAACCGGAACATCGGGATGGGCCTGGGCCATGGCCCGCACCCCTTCCGGTGCGGCCACAAGGCACAGGAACCGGATATCCCGACCTCCCCGCTCCTTCACCAGCCCTACAGCGTGCACCGCGGAACCACCGGTGGCCAGCATGGGGTCAACCACGATCACCAATGCCTCCCCAAGGTTGGGCGGAAGTTTCACGAAATACTCCACGGGCTTCAACGTGGTCGGATCGCGATAAAGGCCGATGTGGCCCACGCGGGCGCTGGGGATGAGGGAGAGGACTCCATCGAGCATGACGATTCCCGCGCGCAGGATGGGGACAAGCACCACGGGTTTGGCCAACTCCACGCCTTTGGTGCGCTCAAACGGGGTCTCCACCTCCACTTCCCGCACGGGAAAATCCCGGGTGATCTCGTACACCATGAGGGCGGTGAGCTCCTCCAAAATCTGGCGAAACTGCAGGCGGTCAGTGCGTTTGTCCCGGAGTTTTGTGAGCTTGGCCTGAATCAAAGGATGGTCGACCAAAATCAGGTTCTCCATGGCCGCCGAAGATTATCCGGGTGAGCCGTTTTCGCAAGTTAGATCAGGGAGGGCCAGCGTCGTGTTCTTCCGTGAAGCCCGTCCAGGTAGGTCTGCCAAATTTTCAGAGTCTTATAAAGGGAGGCTACAAGCCACTCTCGCACCGGGTCGTGAGGACCGAGGAGGGCGTAAATGTGGGCCTGAACGCCGTCCGTTGGAGGCTGTTTTTTCAGCCAACGCGGCAAGGTTTGGAGAAGGAGACTCAGTTGCCCAAGGCGTTCGGGCGCGAGCTTTGGCATTTCCATGAGGGCTGCGCGGCAGACGTGTACCTGTGGGATCTCCTCTTGTCCGATGCTCTCGGCCAGGCGGCGTATGTTCAGCAGAGTGTTGTAGCTGCAAGCGTGGCGGAGAAGCTGGGGAAGAGGAGCTTCGTCGTCGTCCACCAGGGCTTTGGTCAGGCCGTGTTTGGCCTGCTCTGCCCAGGATTCCAGGACTGCGTCCACAGCCACCCAACCCCGGCCAAAAGCGAGGAGGGCTTCTCCCACAGCGCGGACGGCCTCCAGCTTCTTTCTGGTGGGCGCACCTAAAAGTGCTCCCATCTCTCCGCCGTCCTTTCCCTCCACCCAGGAAAGAAAATTTTTTCCGGCCTCGGCCAGGCGGAGGTGCACCAAAACCGGCACATCCCCGCAGCCTCCTAGTCGCGGGCCTGGCCGCCCCGCACCGATCATGGACAAAACCTGCTCCAATCCGTCGAAAAATCGGTGGGCACAGGGTTCAAAACCAAAACGGGGAAAAAGGTCCCGCACCAACAATGCCCAGCGGGGGAGATCACTGGTCGCCGCGATTTCGTTCAGGTAAAGAATCTCCTCGTCGAACCCCTCCCGTCCCTCGATCCCCGGAAGTTCCCACCATTCCAAGACCCGCTTCTCCCCGATCTTCACAGGTTCCTCCGCATTCGGATATGGATTTGGCTTAGAAGAAGGCCAAACGCACTCATTCTACTGCTTCGATGGAGGCGGACAAAATTGACGGAAACCCAAGGGCCTCCGGAGGTGTAAATGAAAGCGAGGTGGTGAGTATGAAGCTTGTGGTAGCCGTGGCTCTGGTCATTGGGGTCCTAGCATTTGCTCAAGGTCCCTCGCCCTTGGGCCTTGTTCCCGAGCCCGTTCCTGGGCTTTCCGTGGCCATTTGGACGGAGAAGGCCTCCTATTATATAGGCGAGACGGCGCGGTTCTTCGTGTACCTCTCCCAGCCGGCTTACGTCTACGTATTCGACATCACCCCCACCGGACACATCCGCCTGATCTTCCCCAACTTCTATTCGCCCAACCCGTGGAAGCCGGCGGGCACCCACGTTTTCCCCGATGGGAACTACGTGTTTCGGGTCACCCCGCCCAGCGGCACGGAGACCCTCCAGGTGGTCGCGTGTCTCCAGCCAATTCCTGTCCCGCAGGGAACCAAAGAGGATCCGTACCCGCTCCTCGGTCCTGATCCGCAATCCGGCCGGGCGCAAGTGCTGGGACTTGTTCCTGAACAATGCGGGTGCTGTGCCACGGCTTGGACGACTTTCCAGATCCTTCCCAGTTCCGGCTGGTCTCCTTGTCCGCCCTGTTATGTGGGGCCCTGTCCGCCTTGCCCGCCCACCCCGCCCTGCCCCTGGCCCTGTCCCGGCCTCTGCTGGTACTACGATCCGACTTGCAGCTGCTGGAAGTGGGTGATCGGTGAGCCTTCCGGGCCCGGGTTTTATTGGTGTTTGGGTTCCGATGGTCAGTGGCACTTTCACATCCGTATTTGTTTCGGGGACTGCGACTAGCAAGAGCCCGCGGGTGGGCCTCCCGTTGTGCTCCGACAGGCCTCCTTTAAGGCCAGAAGGGAGGCCCACCATCCCCCGAGGTATTTTTCCTCCTCGGCCACGAGAATTTCCCCCCTTTTGCGGGCCAGATACATGGTGAGGAGCCAGCGGGGTGGCTCCATTTCCACCCGTTGCAGGATCAGCCCGGGGTTGCGCACCGCCTGGGGCGGGAAGGGAGAAATCCCCTCCACCGGCTCCAGATGCTCGCCGCGGACGCGATGCAGTTCGGGCCTCCCGGGCATGGTGGAAATGGCCTGAAGAAGGGCGTCCAAAAGCTCGGGCAGAGCGTCGGCGCCGTAGTCCGGGCCCACGGTCCAAAGAAGCCACCAGGCCGGGCCTTCCCGGGAGGGCGCGATGCGCAAAAACTTCGGCGGATGATAGGGAGGCAAACCCCGTACGCGCTGCCAACGCCGCCGCCCCTCCCGCACCCAAAGGCTCATGGCACAAGATGTTACCGCACCGCCTAAAAAGCGGGGGACTCAAAATCTGCAGCGATTTCGCCCGTCTTGACTTTCCCCGTTCGTTCCCATAATAATTGGCCGGTGTTTCAGGAGGTGATGCATGGGAACGCGTTTTAAAGTGCGCTGGCTTTGCGTATCCCTTTTATTGGCCAGCTTTTTGGGGTTGGCCGCCGAAAGATCATTCCGGTTCTACACGGAGTACCCCACCATCTCCCTCGCTCCGGATCGGGAGCTATCCCTCGATGTGGTGCTCCAAAATTTGGGGACCGAGCCGGAGACGATCCTTCTCAAGGTAGAAGGCCCGGCGGGCTGGAATGCTCGGTTTGAGACAAGTTCCTATCCAGTCATGCAAATTGGGGCCGTGTACCTTCTTCCCGATCCGGAGAAAAGGACGACCATCAGGTTCAAAGCCAAGCCGCCCACAGAGGCAAAGACCGGAACATATACATTCACACTTACCGCCTCCACCGAGGATGGGAAGCTCACGCAAACCGTGAACGTCCAGGTTCTCCTTCAGGCCACCCAAGCCGAAGAGGAGACTCCCAAGGAAACAAAGCTCGTCCTCTCCGTGACCTATCCGTCCGTGGCCAATCCGGCTGGCAAAGATTTCACTTACGACATCACCATCCGCAACCAAGCGGACACGGAGCGGGTGGTGGAGCTGCGGGCCCAAGTGCCCCTCTTTTGGCGGGCCTATTTCACTCCGCGCTGGCAGACGGACACCCGCATCACCTCCATCAAGATCGCCGCCAATTCCAGCGAGACCGTGCGGTTCGTGGTGACCCCGCCCGTGGGTGTGGAGGACGGGGAATATCCGCTTGTGTTTTTGGCCCAGGCCGACGAAGACACGGCTAGTTTGGACTTGAAAGCGGTGGTCACCGGGACCTATGACCTGCGCCTGGCCAGCGAGGCCGAGGCCACCGGCCAAGGTGATACACGCAACATTCGCGCTGTGGAAGGAAGGGAGCGGACCTTCACCCTTTATCTTTGGAATGCGGGCACCGCCCCCCTCACCAACGTCACGTTCTACGCCACCAAGCCCGCGGGCTGGGAGGTCACGTTCGTCCCGGAAAAGCTGGATGAAGTGCAGCCGTTTAGCCTTGTGCAAAAGCCGGAGAAGATCACGGTGAAAATCAAGCCCGCCTCTCGAGCCATCCCCGGTGACTACAACGTTTCCCTTATCGCCACTGCCACCCAAGATAGTGAGGAGATGGATCTGCGGGTCACGGTGGGAGCGAGCATGGGCTGGGGCTGGATCGGCGTAGGAGTGGTGGTAGTTGTGGTGGCGGGGCTCACCGGAATCTTCGTGCGGCTCGGCCGCCGCTAGGGCCATGATTGTCGAGGCTAAAAGCCTCCGCAAACGTTATAAGGACGTATGGGCCCTGGACGGACTGGACCTCTCCGTCCAGGAAGGCGAAATTTACGGACTTTTGGGACCAAATGGTTCCGGAAAGACCACGACCATTCTCATCCTCCTTGGCCTCACCGAGCCCACGGAGGGGACGGTTCGGGTTTGCGGATATGATCCGGTGCGCGAGCCGTTGGCGGTGAAGCGTGTTGTGGGATACCTCTCGGAGAAAGTCGGCTTCTACGAGGAGCTCTCCGCCCGGGAAAACCTTCGCCTCATAACCAGGCTCAACGGCATCCCTGAAAGGGAGGCAAAGCGGCGCATCGAGGAGGCTCTGGAGCAGGTGGGACTCAAGGAGGTCGCCGGCCGTCCCGTGGCCACCTTCTCCCACGGCATGCGCCAACGGCTGGGGATCGCCGACGTCCTTGTGAAAAACCCGAAACTTGCGATTTTGGACGAGCCCACCTCTGGCATCGACCCCGAGGGTGCGGTGCAGATCCTCGATCTCATCAAGCGCCTGCGGGACGAGGCGGGGATGACGGTGATCATCTCCTCCCACCTTCTTTATCAGGTGCAACGCATCTGTGATCGCGTGGGGATCCTCCACCGCGGCCGGATGGTTTTAGAGGGAACGGTGTCGGAGCTCACGGGAGGAGGGGAAGGGCTTTTGGCAGTGGTGGAGGGCGCCACGGCCGCGCTGCGGGCCCGTCTGGAAGGGGAGGAGTGGACGCGGAGCGTGGAGGACGTCGGAGATGGACGTCTGCGGGTGATCTTTGAGGAGCGAGCCCGCGCAGATTTTCTGCGGATTGTGGCGGAGGAGGGCGCGGTCATTGCCGAACTTCGGCCGCGGACGCGCTCCCTCGAGGACATCTATCTCCGCTACTTCCAGGGGTGAGCCATGGCCACGATCTTTTGGAAGGAGCTTGCCGACCATTTGGGGAGCCGGCGGTTCTTCATCCTCAGCCTCATCATCCTTGTGGTGGCCGGGACTTCCGTGTATTTGGGGGTCCGAGGCTTCCAAGAAAACCCTGAAAATGTGGGGGAATACGCGTACCTTCGCCTTCTCACCACCGCCCAAAGCGGTCTTCCCTCTTTCCTTTCGTTTTTAGCGTTTTTTGGCCCCCTTTTGGCCGTACTCCTTGGATTCGACGCGGTGAACTCCGAGTTCACCCGGGGCACGGTGAGCCGGATCCTTTCCCAGCCCATCTACCGCGATTCCTGGATAAACGGAAAATTCCTGGCCGGACTCACGACCATGGCCATCGTCGTCCTTTCCATTACCCTTCTCATCTTTGGCCTTGGCCTTTTCGCCCTGGGCTTCCCTCCCACCGGCGAGGAGTTCGGCCGGCTCGTTCTTTTCGTGGTGGTGGCCGTGATCTATCTTGGATTCTGGTTGGCTTTGGGAATTCTTTATTCCGTGCTTTTCCGCCAGACGGCGAGCTCCGCCCTGGGCGCGGTGGCCACCTGGCTTTTCTTCACCCTCTTCCTCTACATGATCGCCGGGGTGATCGCCGATCAACTCGTTCCTATTCGCGCGGACTCCACGGCTGCCGATCTTCTACGGAACCAAAACGTCCGGGACTTCGTCCTGCGCTTCTCGCCCGTGGCCCTCTTTGAGGAGGCTACTTTGCCTATCCTTGTACCTACCTATCGTGGACTAAGCCTTCTTGCCCTTCTTACCCGGCCCGATGTGCCCACCAGCCCCCTTCCCATTGGGCAAAGCCTTTTGGTGGGCTGGCCCCAGCTTGTGGGCCTTCTGGCCCTCACCGCCGTGTGTTTTGCCGTCGCTTATCTGGTGTTCATGCGCCGCGAGATCCGCACCAGCTGATCACCGCAGCCGCACGCCAAGATAATAAGGCCAGATCACCAGGGCCAAAATGGCCTGCCACCAGATGAGCTTGGCATAGGCCAGAGTGAAGAGCCAGCCCGCAAACCAAAACATCCCGGCAAAGCCGGTGGAGTGCACATGCCATTTCCGTTCGTAATCCACCTTTCCTCCTTAAAGCCATTTTAGCGGAGGATAGTGCAACGGACGAATTTTGCTTTTTGTGTAAAGGACGGGTTATTTTTGGGAAACGCGGCGTACTCGGAGCTTTCGGCCCTCTTGGGCGACGACCTGAACCTGTTCGCCCTGGTAGATCGGGGGATCCTCGGCCTGGGCCCACCAATACTCGCCCCGCACAAAAACCCAGCCCTCCGGAGCAAGATCGTCTTTGGCCTCTCCCACCAGCCCCACCAGGGTTGTGAGGGGATGAGGCTTTTGCCGCTGGGCGGTGAGGCCCTTGCCCAGGATGAAGAAAAAGAGGACGGTGAGGGTGCCTAAGGTCGCGGCCACGGTGCTCCAGGAAAGGCGCACCGCCGGGGATTCCACTTCAAAAAGGGAGAGAGAGCCCAAGATGAGGCTTACCAGGCCGCCCATGGTCAAAAGCCCATGGGAAGGGGAAAGTACGTCCAAAACGATGAGGGCGAATCCCAAAAGGACGAGGGCCACGCCCACAAAGCTTATGGGCAAAAGCTGAAGCCCGAAGATGGCCAAAAGAAGGGAGATGCTCCCCACCACAAACCCAAGGCCAATTCCGGGAGTGAGAAATTCATAGATGAGGCCGTAGATGCCAAGCATGAGGAGGATGTAGACGAGGTTGGGGTCAGCAAGGTAGGAAAGGAGCTGCTCGCGGAAGGTCATGCCCAGTTCCTGCACGATCAATCCCTGGGTCTCGAGGGTGCGGCCGTCGCGCAGGGAAAACCCGTGAAGTTTTTCCAAAAGTTCCGAGAAGGAGTCGGCTAGGAGGTCGATCACCCCCAATTCCAGGGCCTCGGTAGCGGTGGCCGTAGCCGATTCCCGCACGGCTTTCTCCGCCCAATCGGCATTGCGGCCGCGGGACTCGGCGATGGCCCGGATTCTCGTGGCCGCATCGTTCACGATTTTCTGCACCGTGGGGTCCTTCTCGTCCGGGGTCTCCCCGCCCAGGGCCACTGGATGGGCCGCGCCCACGCTCGTTCCATGAGCCATGGCCGCCACATGCCCGGAAAGGAGGATGAAGGTTCCGGCGGAGGCGGCGCGGGCTCCCGCCGGCCCCACCCACACCACCACCGGCACCGCCGAGGCCATGATGCCTTCCACAATCTCCTTCATGGCCGTGTCCAGGCCGCCGGGAGTATCGAGCTGCAAAATCACAAGGGAAGCCCCGCGGCGCTGGGCCTCCCGCAACCCTCGCAGCACATAGGCACTGGTCGCCGGGTTCACTGTGCCGTCCAGGGTGAGTTTTATGATCTCACCGGCCCAGCCCGCTGCGGCCAGGAAAAAACCGGCGGCCAAAAGGACACGGATTTTCGTCATCCTTTTGGATTGTACCCCGTTCTGCCGTTTAGCCCGGCCCTATTCCTTGCCGCGAAAGAACGTGAGAACAAACTCGCAAAGGATGCGCACAAAAAGTGGGCCCAAAAAGAGGGTGACCAATCCCAAGAACACCAAGCGGGCGCTGCCCACCAAAATACCTTCCACCATGTTGATGATCCCCATGATCACGGCGATGGCCACCCCAATCCAAAACACCACGGGCATCACGCGCGGGGTGATGAACTTCCGAAAGGACACAAAATCCTGCCACCACTCTTTCATCTTCTCCTCCTTTTTTTGGTCGGATGAAAGAAAACTACCCGCGAAGGGCCTTCCGCGTCAACCCGGATCTTTCGGTAAACTGCGCGCTGATGCTCGGCGTCTTTGCCGTTCTGGCTTTGGGTGGAGTCCTTTGGGGACTATGGCTACTCCTTTGGCGCCGGCCGGATTGGCCGGTGGTCCTTGCGGGCTGTGTTTTTCCCCTTGGGCTTTGGCTGGCGCGCCGAACAGGGCGTGCGGCATTGGCTGTCCCTTCCGGGTTCTTTCGGGTTGATTTATGGCTTTTCTTTTTGGGGTTCACTTTTTGGCGCGTGATACTTTCCGTGACCCAAACGGCGTGGGCGGCCGTCACGGGAAAAATCAACCCGGGCGTGGTGGCGGTGCCCCTTAGGGTGCGCACGGAGATGGCCCAGCTCCTTCTCCTTTGGGCCATCACCGTCACGCCCGGAACCATTGGCCTTTTAGCTGAGGGAGACATTCTCTACGTCCACTGTCTTTACGTTCCGCCCGGCGCTGCGCTTCCCGGCGTGGATCGCCTCCAGGATATTCTTGCGAGGATCTGGGGATGAGGCTCGCCCTGGAAATTCTGCTCCTTCTCAGCGCCGTTCCACCCCTTTTAGTTCTTTGGCGAGGGCCAACCCTTTGGGATCGCCTCGTTGGCGCCTCCTCCCTGAACGTGCGGGTGGCCTTGGTCCTCGCGGCCCATGCCGCTTTCTCCGGACACCAGATCCTTCTGGACGTGGCCCTTTCCTATGCCATCCTTGGTTTTCTGGGAACCATCCTTGTGGCGCGGTTTGGGGAAAGGGGTGAGCGATGAGGATTTTCGGAGAAGTTCTTCTCTTTTTGGGGCTGGCCCTCCTTTGGCTTGGGGGCCTTGGGATGGCGCGGTTTCGTTCGCCGTATGTGCGGCTGCAGGTGGCCGGGGTGGCTGATATCGGTGGGACGAGCCTTTTCCTGGTGGGGCTTATCGTGTGGGAGGGCTGGGAGGCTACGGGAGGATTGGCCTTGGTTTTGCTCCTTTTCCTACTTTTCACCGGGCCCTTGGCCACTCATGCTGTGGCCAAAAGCGCCTTTGTGCGGAGGATACGCGACTGACATGGCGGCCGTTCTTCTCTGCGTCCTGGCCTTGGCCCTCGCCGTCTTCGCCCTCACCCGCAGGCGCCTCCTTTGGGGGGTGATTGGGGTGGGCGCCCATTCCTTAGTTTTGGCCGGGCTCTATTTGGTTTTGGCCGCGCCTGACGTGGCCCTCACCGAGGCCGCCGTGGGGTTTGGCCTTGTGACCTTCGTGTACCTTTTGGCCCTGCGGCGCACCGGAAAACTCGTGGTGGCTGCCTCTCCGCTTTATCCCCTCCTTTATCCAGAAGGTGAGGGCATCGCCGGATTGGAGTGGGAGATCCTCACCCGGTTCGCCCGTTGGTATCACCGGGATCTTGAACTTATTTGGGTTCCCCGCGCGGAGATCCCCCGGCTTTTGCGAAGCGGCGAGGCCCACCTCGGCGCCGGCGGTTTCCTGCCAACGCCGGAGGATCGCCTGGCTTACACCAAGCCCCTCCTTCCCACGCGGTTGGTGCTGGTGCGATTGGGGGAGGGCCCGCGGGGAGCCGTGGCCGGTGAACCCACGGGGAAACATGCGGATCCCTCAGGAAAACTCTTCGAGGATGCCGCGGAATTGGCCCACGCCCTGGCCCGGGGAGAAGTGGGGGAAGCGGTGACCGATCTCCTGAGATTGCGGGAGTGGACCATGCAGGACCTCTTTTCCGAAGCGGAAACCCAAATCCTTCCCGAAGAATATGGGTTCGCCCTGGCCGTGACCCCACAGGATGAGGAACTGCACAGAAGCCTCACGGAATTTTTGGCCGAGCTCGAGAAAAGCGGGGAATTGACGGAGCTTTTGCGGAGGTATTTGGGATGAAGTTCCTTTTGGTGTGCGGGCTAGCTGGCCTTCTTGGGCTTTTGGGCGCGGGCCTCGTCGGCATTTGGCCCCGCCCGGAGTTTCCCGACCCCGATCCTGTGGCCAAAGCTTGGGGTGTGGCCAACGCCGTGGCCGCCGTGGTCCTGGGCGTCCGTCTTTGGGACACCATTTTCGAGGTCCTTGTCTACGTCGTGGCCATGGTGGGCGTGCGTTTTTTCCTTTTGGGAATGCGCTGGCAGGGGGAACTTCCGCCGGTTGCGGAAACTCCCCTTCTACGGCGCTCCGCCGACCTTCTACTTGGCCCCATCCTTGTGTTTGCCCTGTATCTTGCGGCCAGCGGGCATCTTGGCCCGGGTGGAGGGTTTCCTGCGGGTGCTATCCTCGGCTCGGCCCTCCTCCTTTTGGCCCTGGCCAAGGGGGTGGAGCGCCTGAGCGCCGAGCTCTACGAGCCCCGTTTGGAGCGCCTGGAGTACGTGGCCGTGGTGTTCCTCCTTTTCTTGGGCGCTGTGGTCCTGGTCCTTGGGGTGCGCACGGCCGCAGCGTTTGTGGTTGCCAATCTCCTCGTGGCGGTGGAGGTGGCTATCGGCGCTTGGGCCGTCTTGCACCGATTCGCGTCCGCCCGGGGGGAGGTGTGAGGTGGAAGCACTCAGCGGTTTGAGCCTGGCTGTGGTCCTCGCGGCGCTGGGCCTTTGGGTCATGGTTTCCCGACGCAACCTCGTGTGGAAGCTTTTGGGCCTGGGCGTGGCCTCGGGCGGAAGCATCCTTTTCCTTGTGGCCCTTTCCCATCGGCCGGGCGTGCGTCCGCCCATCCTCGGCCTTGGTCCCGGCCCAGCGGCCGATCCCCTACCCCAGGCCCTGGTCCTAACCGCCATCGTCATCCGCTTCGCCACCTTGGCCCTGGCCTTGGCCCTGGTGATCCTCCTCACTGAGCACCGCCACACCCAGGATGCCCGGAGGCTCGAGGAGGAAGAATGAACGCGGCCTTGGCCGGGATCCTCGCGTATTTTGGACTCGGTTTCTTGGGCATCGTTTTTGGAAAAGGCCGGGAGACCGCGGTGCTGGCCATCCTCGCGGGCTTGGTGAGCCTTGGCCTCTGGGCTCCGGGTTTTCCCGAAGAAGTTGTAGGCGGTCCTCCCTGGGGGATCGCCGTGGTCGGGGACTTCTGGGCCTTAGGAATTTGGGGCTTGGCCTTGTTCCTGCACGCCGCCGCTCTTCTCCACGTTTGGCCAAAGGACCAGCTTCGGCACGCCCTCATCACCCTTCTTGTGGGAACTTCTCTGGCCGGCGGAATTTCCCGGGATCTTTTCAACCTCTACGTGGTGCTCGAGCTCTCCTCGCTTCTTTCCGTGATCCTCATCGCCTATGAGGGCCGAAGCGCCGCGGTCTGGGCGGCTTTGCGCTACCTATTCTTGGCCGGATTGGGCATGACCTTCTACCTCTTCGGCCTGGGTCTGGTTTACGGCCGCACCGGGCTTCTCTCGTTAGGTGCCTTGGCCAAGGTGGAAACCGGGGATATGGCCAGCCGTATTGGGGCTGGGTTTCTCCTTGCCGGCGCGGCAACGAAAACGGGAGTCTTTCTCCTTGGTCTTTGGCTTCCCAAGGCTCATGGGCGGGCGCCCACCGAGGTTTCCCTCCTCCTTTCCGGCCTGGTGGTGAAGGTCGGAGTGGTGGCCATGGCTCGTTTGGCTGAGGCTTTTCCCCTTGGGCCCATCGTCCTGGCCTTGGGGATCCTCACCGGATTCGGCGGGATCCTCTATGCCCTGCGCGAGAGCGACCTCAAGACGATGCTTGGGCACTCCACTGTTTCCCAGCTTGGGTACATGCTTTTGGGGCTGGGAGTAGGCGCGGGGGAGGGAGTGTTGGTCTACGCCGTGGCTCATGGGCTTTTCAAGGGGCTTCTTTTCCTGTGCGCGGGCGAGGCCGTGGAGAAAAGTGGGGTGCGCTCCATCGCCGAGCTTTCCGGAAAAATTCCGCGGCCGGCGGCGCTGGGGTTGGCTTTGGGAAGCCTGGCCATCGCCGGGCTTCCCCCTCTTGCGGGGTTTGCCGCCAAAGGTCTCCTGGGCCTGGGGCAGCCATTTTGGGTGAAGGCCGTTCTTTATGCCTTTTCTTTGGGCACCGCCGCTTCCTTTTCCAAACTTCTCCCGCTTTTCCGCGGCCGGGGAGGTGGAAAGTTCGGGGGCATTGCCTTCCTCTCCGCCGGAGTTCTCGCCCTTGGGATCCTCGGGCTTTTCCTCTTTCCCGAGCTTCGCGGCCTTCAAGCCTGGGGGGAGGCCTTTTTCGCCGCGGGTTTGGGATTTGGCACGTATCTTATTTTGCGGGAAAGATTTCCGCCCTTGCCCAAGCTCTCCTTAGATCGCGCGTTTCTTGCGGCCCTTTTGGCCTCCGTGATCCTGAGCGCTTTCGTTCTTTTTATTTAACGCGGACGGGCCCTCACCCCCGACCCCTCTCCCGTAGCTACGGGAGAGGGGTGGCGCAGCCGGGGTGAGGGTTTTCTACAAAGTCCTGGGGCCAAAGCTGTGGGGAAGGAGCTCGGAGAGACGAGCGGTGCGCCAATTTTTTCCGGAACCATCGGCCATGATTACGAGAAGATGCGGAGCAAATTCGTAGAGGACTTGACGACAGGCCCCGCACGGACTGCACGGCCCTTCCCCACAGGCCACGGCTAAGGCCACGAATTCCTTGGCTCCCTCGGAGACAGCTTTAAACAGGGCTACCCGCTCCGCACACACCGTGAGCCCATACGAGGCGTTTTCCACGTTGCAGCCGGTGAAGATCCGCCCGTCTTTGGCCAGAAGAGCTGCGCCCACGGAGAAACCGGAATACGGCGCGTACGCCATCCTCCGCGCCTCCACCGCTTGTTTTACCAGCTCCGCTTCGTTCACCATGGCTAAAGGGGAGGCGTCACTCCGGGCTGGTTTTGGTAGTGTCCGCCCGCTTCTTTTTCCGTGTAGCACCGGAGGGGCCTTCGCCCTCTGAAGAACACGACCTGAGCGATGCCCTTGCCGATATGAAGGCGAATGGGGAGCGGAGAAAGGTTGGCCAGTTCCAGGGTGAGGCGGCCGGCCCAGCCCGGTTCCAAGGGTGTCACGTTCACCAAAAGCCCGCACCGGGCATAGGAGGATTTGCCCCAACATACGCCCATCACGTCCTCGGGCATGTGGAAGACCTCCACCGATTCGGCAAGGACCTGGGAATGGGGAGCAAGTTCGAACACATGCTCAACCTCGATTTCCCGAAAAAGCTCCCGCGGGAAATTCACGGGGTCCAGCACGGCATTCACCCCGCCCAAGGGCACGAGGAACCTCTTTCCCAGGCGGATGTCGTAGCCGAAAGAGGAAAGCCCATACGAAGGCTTCCCCTCTTGACGGGGGATGAACGGGCTGATCATGGGCGGATCCTTCTCACAAAGCTCGCGGATTTCCTTATCGGAAAGAAGAGAAAACGTCATCCGTCCTCCTCGGCAAGCTCCTTAAGATCCTCAAAGCAGGAGGGCGCTTCGACATAGAGTAGCCTCCACATCCGCCGTGCCACCTCCCGGATCTCCCACTGGGCGCTCCGGTCAAGCCGCAGCCTCAGGATATGGCGAAGCTCCCGAAAGTTGGCGGTCACAACGAGCCTCGTTTCGATTCCCAAGGGAAGCACAAACCGGGCGTCCTCCTTCGGTACCCCCTGGGCGAGCAGTCGCTGGTACAGGTTTTTGGCCTGCTCAAACAGGGCTTGAGCTTCGGCCCAGTCCTCATCGGAAAAAGTAGGTGGCCGGACTAGTGCGCAGTCCCGTACGTCCACGTAGCGCTGGGATTCCTGGACGAAGCTAGCAAGCCTATGGCGAGTGAGTTGGTTAGCACAAGCTCGGGAGATCCCGGATATCTCGAACGTGGCCACGGCGTGCTCCAGCACCGATTCGTGGCCGAGTGTAAGAAGCTTTCGAATGAGCCGGCGGTCGTCCTCCAGGCCTTGGCTTGCGCTGCGGTGGCTCACCCGCGCGCACCGGGCAATCAAGGCCTCCGCGTCAGGGGTAACGAAGAGAAGCTGCACGTGCATGTCTTTCCCTAAAGCGTTTGCCCTTCCTTTTGCAGGCGCTCTAGCTCAAGTTTTCGCAATTCTGCGCGCTTTATTTTGCCGCTCGGGGTCTTTGGAAGCTCCTCCACGAACTCGATCTCCCGGGGGTACTTGTAGGGGGCGGTGACCCGCTTCACGTGCTCCTGCAGTTCCTTCACGAGCTCTTCGGAAGGGGTGTACCCTTTGGCCAGGACCACGAAGGCCTTCACGATCTGACCCCGCACCGGATGTGGCTTTCCGATCACCGCTGCCTCCACCACCGCCGGATGGGACACGAGAGCATCCTCCACCTCGAACGGCCCGATGCGATAGCCAGAGGCCTTGATCACGTCGTCCGCGCGGCCCTCGAAGAAGAAGTAGCCGTCCTCGTCGACCCGCACGAGGTCACCGGTACGGTACCACTTCCCGGAGAACACAGCCTCCGTGAGCTTGGGATCACGCCAATATCCGTCGAATATGCCCGGGTTTCCCACAGGAACGGCGATTTCCCCAACCTCTCCTGGGCCCACAGGGTTTCCTTCCTCGTCAATAGGGGTGGCGTTCGGCCCAGGCGTGGGAAGGCCCATGGAGCCAGGCTTCACCGGAAGACCCGGAGGATTACAGACCAAGCACACGGACTCCGTTTGGCCATAGCCATCCCGAATGGTTACGCCGAAAACTTCGCGGAAAACTTCGATGGGCTCGACGTTGAGGGGCTCTCCCGCGGAAAGGGCGTCCCGCAGTTTCAGCTTGTACCGGCCAAGATCGGGAACCTGGATCATCATCCGGTACTCCGTGGGCGTGGCGCAAAGCTTGGTGATGGGGTAGCGCGCGAGAAGTTCCAAATATTTTTCGGCGTCGAACCTTCCGTAGTAGATGAACTGGGTGGCGCCTACATTGAGGCCTGTGCCGATGGGCGACCAGTACCACTTGGCCCACCCGGGCGCGGTGGTGGCCCACATGAAATCATCCGGGGAAAGCTCCCACCAATAGCGGGCGGTGATGCGCAAATGCCCATAAAGCCAGCGATGGCGATGCATCACAGGCTTTGGATTTCCGGTGGTGCCAGAGGTGAAGTTGATGGTGATAGGATCATTCACGGTGAGGGGGACGGGCGGGACTTCCGGAGCTTTTTCCACTTCTTCTTCGAAGGAAAGCCAGCCCGGCCTCTTTCCGCCGATGAGGATGAAGTGTTCCAAAGGGCATTGGCCACGGGTGGCATCCACCTCCTCGGCCACGGAAATATGGGCCACCACCACCCGTGCTCCGGAGACCTCCGCCCGGTAAATGATGTCCTTAGCTCTCAGCATATCCACGCAGGGGACGGCCACCGCTCCCGCCTTGAACGTGCCGATTTGGGCGATGAAGGCCTCGGGAATTCTGGGGAAGATGTGGATCACGGGGTCACCCTTTTTCACGCCCAGGCGCATGAGGACCGCAGCGAACCGCGAGGAAAGCTGGGAAAGCTGGCGCCAGGTGAGGGTCCGGCGTTCTCCGGTTTCCGACTCCCAAAGAACGCAGGGCTGATCACCCTTCCGTTGGGCGTGGGCGTCTACCATCGCCGCAATGTTGTAGTTCTCAGGAATGTCCCACCGGAAATTTCGGCGCTCCTCTTCGTACTGATCCCGGGTAAACGGCATACCCCCTCCTTTGTCTTTTTCGGGCTTTGTCGCTACGGTTATAGCATGAACGGGATGGCGCAGGCAAGGGAGGAGCAAGCGGTGGTCGTTGTTCCACCGGAGGCCGGGAAGCGCCTGATCGGCCGGGCCGTGGCCAGGCTTCCCCAGGTTCAAAAGGCCAAGGAGTCGGGTCTCATCGTTGTGGGCTGGGGCACCACCAATGCCTACGTTTTGGAGGAGCTTTTGGGCCGGACCGTGGCCAAGGAACGATACGTGGCCGGCTATATCGCGGAGGAATTGCGGGTCCTTCCCGCGAATCTGCGGGAGCCCATGGTGGTCTTGGACCATGGTGAGCCAAAGAATTTGAGCTGGTCAGAGATCATTCCCCGTCTTTCTTCCGGGGACGTGGTGATCAAGGGCGGGAATGCCCTGGACCCTGAAGGGGTGGTGGGCGTGTACGTGGCCGGGGAGGATGGCGGGACGGTGGGGAAATTCTTGGGCCCGGTCCTGGCCAAAGGAGTGGAGGTGGTGATCCCCATCTCCCGCGCGAAATCCGTGCATTTTTCCGTTTTGGAAATGGCCAAGCGTCTCGGCCACGGAAAACTCGCTTTTGGCCCAAAAATCGGGGTCATCCCGCTTTTGGGCACGGTTATCACCGAGACGGAGGCCGTTTCCGTTCTCTACGGGGTGAGGGCCGAGCATATCGGCGGAGGCGGGGTGGGAAGGGGCGCGGGCGCGGTGGTTTTGCTCCTTTCCGGAGCAAAGGACGTGGTGGAGCACGCGTTCGCGGAGATCAAAGCTTTGGCCCATAGTGAACCGGCGCTGTCCATCCCGAAGCCATGATGGATTTTCTTGAGGGACGGGTGGTGGGAAAGGCCGAGGAGATCGTGATTTTGGCCGTGGGCGGGATTGGGTTCCGCCTTTTCGTCCCGGCCCGCACCTTAGAGAGAATTGAAGAGGGTCAAGAGATCCGGCTTTACACCCACCTCCTCTTTCAGGAGGATGAGTTCTCCCTTTATGGCTTTGCCACGCCGGAGGAGCGGGAGATGTTTGTGGCCCTTCTTTCCGTGCCGCAGGTCGGGCCAAGGCTGGCATTTAAGCTTGTGGCGGCCCTTCCGCCGGCGCAATTCGTGGCCGCCCTTCGGCGTGGGGATCTCTCCGCTCTGGACGCGGTGAAGGGCATTGGCCGTCGTACAGCCCAGCGCGTCCTTTTGGAGCTCTCCGAGCGCGCTCTGCGCTGGGCTCCGGCCGAGGCCCCGCCGGAAGCGGAAAAGGAGAGAATCGTCCTTCAGGCCCTTACCTCCAAGGCTTTGGGATTCAAGGCTGAAGAAGCCCGGCGGGCCTTGGAGATCGTGCGCAAAGAACATCCCGAGGCCTCGGTGGAGGAGATGCTGCGCTTGGCCTTGTCTATACTTGCCGGAAGCTGATGGGCGCCATTGCCTTAGATCTTGGGGAAAAGAGAGTGGGAATAGCCCGCACGGACGAGACCGGAATTTTGGCCGTGCCTCATGGGGTTTATCAGCGGAGAAGCCTCCATGAAGATCTGGATTTTTTGGCCAACCTGGCCCGGGAGCTTCAAGCGGAGGTCATCGTCGTCGGCCTTCCTCTGAACATGGACGGCACAGAGGGTTCTCAGGCCCAAAAAGTTCGGGAATTTTCTCGGGCCTTAGCAGAGAAATCCGGGCTTCCTGTAGTGTTTGTGGATGAGCGCTGGACCACGGCGGAGGTGGAGCGGGCCATGCGGGAAGCTGGGGAACGTCCCAGTCGCCGCAAAGAAAAGGTGGACGCCCTCTCCGCCGTCCTCATCTTGCAAACTTGGCTTGAGACACAAAGGAAAGGGGGTGACGAGGGATGCAGGAGTTCACGTTCTATTTAGGGAACCGGCCCGGAGCCCTTTTGGAACTGGCTTCCGCCTTGGCCGAGGAGAAGGTGAACATCGAGGCCGTGGCGGCCCTCACCATTTTGGACGAGGCCGTGGTGGCCATGGTGTGCGACGCTCCCGATCGGGCCAGAAAAGTCTTGAAGAAGCTGGGGGTGGAATTCGAGGAGCGCGAGGCCTTGGCCCTCACCATTCCCCATCAGCCCGGGCAATTGGCCACGGTGCTGGCACGCCTGGCCGAGGAAGGCATCAACGTCCTTTCTTGCTACTTCTCCGCGGAGAAGAACCAAATCCTTTTCACCGTGGACAATTTGGAGCGGGCCAAGGCCATTTTCCGGCTGTAGATGGGAAAGGCGGAGTTTCGCTTCTACGCGGAGCTCAACGATTTTTTGCCCCCGGAGTTACGGGGCCGTTCCTTCATTTACGAGTTCTTCGGCCAGCCCACGGTAAAGGACGCCATCGAGGCTTTGGGCATTCCCCACGTGGAGGTGGAGCTCATCATCGCGAACGGTGAATCCGTGGATTTCTCCTACCACCTCCGCCATGGCGACCGCATCGCCGTATATCCGGTGTTCGAGAGCTTGGATGTCCAAGAGATCCTGCGCATCCGCCGCGCCCCTTTGCGCCGGATAAGTTTTGCCTGTGACGCCCATTTGGGGAAGCTTGCGCGCCTTCTGCGTCTTCTTGGGTTCGACACCGTGCATAGCCCCACGATCAGCGATCCCGAGCTTGTGGCCTTGTCTCAGGCTGGGCGGATTTTGCTCACCCGGGATCGTCAGCTCCTTAAACACGGCGGGGTCACCCATGGCTATTGGGTGCGGTCCACGAAGCCCTTGGAGCAGGCGCGGGAGGTGGTGCGCCGGTTTGATCTGCGGGACCGGATCGCCCCGTTCACCCGCTGTCTCGTCTGTAACGGCCTTCTTCGCCCTCTTCCCAAGGAGGAGGCCTTGCCGAGGGTTCCGCCCAAAGTACGGGAATGGTGTGAGGAGTTCCTTATTTGTGCGTCGTGCGGCCGGATCTTCTGGCCGGGAACGCACTATCCGAAACTTTCGGCGTGGATCGAGCTCATCACCAGGCCTTAGCCCACCACGTCCGCCAAGGGTTCTCCTTTGGTCTCGTAAGGCAGGGCCAAGGCGGCAAGCCCCCCGAGAAAATAGGCACCGGCAAAGACGCTCAAAGCCAGGGGAAGGGAAAGGCCAAGGAGGAGCCCACCTAGGCTAGGGGCGAGGGCTCCGGCGATCCTGGTCATTCCACTGGCTGCGCCCATTCCAGTGGTGCGAAGCTGGGTGGGATAGACCTCAGGGGTGTAGGCGTAAAGGGCACCCCAAGCCCCAAGGGCAAAGAAGGACATGGCTAAGGCCGCGGTCAAAAAGGCCTCGGGAGAGGTGGCCACGGCGAAAAGATAGGTGAAAAGGCCGCTTCCCAAAAGATAAATCCCCAGGGTAAGTCTCCGTCCGATCCGTTCCACAAAATAGGCGGCCGAGAAATACCCGGGAAGTTGGGCCAGGGTGATGAAGAACGCGTAGGCATAGGAACGCACGAAGGCCAGACCCCGCTCCACAAGGATGTTGGGAAGCCAGGTGAAAACACCGTAATAGCCCAAGGAAATGGTGAACCAAATGAGCCAAAGGAGGGCGGTGGTCCGCGCGTATTTTTTGTGCCAAAGGTCGCGCACACGGGCCCGAAGGATTTTAGGGGCGTGCAAGCGGAAATTATCCGGAAGGGGTCGACCGTTTTCTTTCGCCACCCGTATTAAGACTTGACGGGCTTCTTCTTCCCGGCCGTGGACGAGGAGGAATCGCGGGGATTCCGGGACGTGGCGGCGGATCCAGAAGACAATAAGGCCGGGTAGAGCGGACAGGCCCAGGAGCACCCGCCAGCCCACCCGGGGCACGACCAGCCAGGAAAGCCCGGCCGCGACCAATGCTCCCAGGGCCCAGAAGGCCTCAAGGATCACGAGATAGCGCCCACGCTTTTCCCTCGGAAGGAATTCCGCAAAAACGGCGTAGTCCACCGGAAGCGTTCCGCCCACCCCGAACCCTGTCAGGGCCCGCAGGGCCACAAGGACGGGAAAACTCGGGGAAAATGCGGAAGCCAGGCCAAAACCGGAGTCGATGAGGACGGTGAGGATGAACCCCGGCTTTCTTCCCAATCGATCGGAAACCGTTCCCCAAAACCATGCGCCGAGGAGCATGCCCAGGAAAATGGCGGTGGCGAGGAAGCCGGCTTGGGCCGTGGTGAGGCCCCATTCCCGGCAGATGGCGGGGATGGCGAAGGAGATGAGGAGGACCTCCATGGCGTCGGCGGCCCAACCGGCTCCACAGATCCACAGGAGCCGTCGCTGAAACCGACCAAACCCTACTCGCTCAATGGCTTCCTCGAGGGTCATCTTCCGGAGGGATGCTGAGCCCCAAAAGATCGGGGCGGTTGCGCAGGGTCTTCTTCCATGCCTCCTTTTCCCGAAAGCGGCGGATCCGTTCGTGGTCCCCGGAAAGGAGCACGTCCGGGACGGGAATGCCCCGAAAGACCCGAGGCCTGGTGTATTGAGGAAAGCCCAGTTTAGAGCCGGAAAAGAAGGAATCGGTGGCCACGGAGTCGTAGCGGCCCACGACCCCGGGGACCATGCGGGCCGTCACCTCCACCACAATGGCCGCAGCGAGTTCCCCACCAGCCAAGACAAAATCGCCGATGGAAAGCTCTAGATCACAAAAAGAAAGGACGCGCTCATCCACGCCCTCATAGCGGCCGCAGAGGATTAAAAGGGCCCGCTTTTCCGCGAATTTCTTGGCCCACTCTTGGTTGAAAAGAACGCCCTGGGCGGAAAGGAGGACCACGAAGGGTTTTGTTCCGATCTCGTGGGTGATGGCCTCCACGGCGTGGGCGAAAGGCTCCGGCCGCATGACCATCCCCGCCCCACCGCCAAACGGCCGATCGTCCACGATCCCCCGGGGATCCGGGGAAAACGCGCGCAGATCATGCAGATGGATCTCGATCAGCCCTTTTTCCTGGGCCCCGAGAAGGATCCCCTGAGAAAAAAAGGGCGCAAGCATCTCGGGGAAGATGGTGACGATGTCGAACCTCATCGCCAGTCCACGATGACCTCGCGGCCCAGAGCTTTTCCGATCCGCTCCACCACGAGGGCGAGCGCGTCTTTATCGCGCTCGGAGAGATTTTGGCGGTCTTGTTTGGCCACGCTCAAGAAAAGAAGATCCAGACCGCCAGAGTAGACGTGCTCTACTTTCGCCTCGTTGGGGCGGGTGACGACGGCCCTAACCAGATACCGCGTGAGCTCCAGAATCACTGAGTTTACCGAACCTCCATTCATGCCAGGCCTTCATCACCCCGGCCCGGGAAAGAAGGCGCCGGGCGGATTCTGTGGGCTGGGCTCCTTTCTTCAGCCACTCCAAGGCCCGCTCCACGTCCACGGTGAGATCGTCCACGGCGCTCAGGGGATGGTAGTGCCCCACCACGTCGATCACCGCGCCATCCCGTTTGCTTGCCTCCTCCACCACCACGATGCGATAGTGGGGTTGCTTTTTCTTGCCAACCCGCATGAGCCGGATCTTTACGGCCATATCATCACCTCGGAAACGGGAATTTCCCCCCGCGGATTTTTCCGCGTTTCAGCTCTCTAAGGAGCTTTTTAGCCTGCTCGTATTCCGCCAGGAGGCGGTTTACGTCCTGGACCGTGGTGCCGGAGCCCCGCGCGATTCGGCGCTTCCGGCTAGCTCCGATTATATGCGGGTGGCGACGCTCCTCAACCGTCATGGATTGAATGATGGCTTTCATCTTCTTGAACTCCTGCTCCACTTCGCTTTCCTCCGGCCGGGAAAGGCCGGGAAGGCGGGAAAGCAGCTGGGAGAGGGGGCCGGCTCGCCGCACCGCCTCCAATTGGGCCAGAAAATCCTCCAGGGTGAACTCCTCCTCCCGCAGGATCTTCTCCGCCCTCTCCGCGACCCCGACCTCTTTTAGCTTCTCCACGAGGCCGGAAAGATCGCCCAGACCCAGGATGCGGTCGGCCATGCGGCCCGGCTCAAACGGCTCGAGATCCTCCGGCCGCTCGCCCACCCCCACAAAAATGATGGGAAGGCCCAAGCGGGAGGGAAGGGAGAGGGCTGCGCCACCACGGGCATCGCCGTCGAGTTTTGTAAGAATGATGCCTGTGAGGCCCAGGGGCCGGAACGCCTGGCCAAGACGAATCGCTTCCTGCCCCACCATGGCATCAAGCACAAGGAGAACATCCCCGGGCGTTATCGAGGGAAGAAGTTGGGAGAGGAAGGCGGGCGGAGGGACGCCGGGCGGGGTTCCTGGGGTGTCCACGATCACTACGTCCACCACCTCTTTTTTGGCGCGGGCCAAGATCTGGGGAAGCTGGGAGAGGGGGTCCTGATCGGCGGAGGCAAAAGGCACCTCGATTTTTTCCGCCAAGATCGCGAGTTGTTCCGCGGCCGCCGGTCGCTCGGGATCAGCGGAAACCAAAAGCGGCCTTCTTCCCCGCTTCCGCAGATATTGCCCAAGTTTTCCGGCGGTGGTGGTCTTTCCTCCTCCGGCCGGCCCCACCAGCACCACCACCGCTGGCCGGCCGGAAAGCCGAGGCTTTCGAGCCTCCCCGCCCATGATCCGCGTCATCTCCTCCCGCACGATGAGGAGGAGCTGCTGGGCCGGGGAAAGGGACTCCACCAGTTTTTCGCCCACCGCCCGCTCCCGCACCCGCCCCAAAAGCTCCCGCACCACCTCGTGGTGCACGTCCGCGGAAAGCAAAACTTCGCGAATCTCCCGCAGACCTTGCTCCACATCGGCCTGGGTGAGGAGGCCTTTTCCGCGCAGGCGCTGGAAGACCTGGGCGAGGCGATCCGTTAAAGACTCGAACACAAAAGCATTCTACTGGCTGGGCTTGATCCGCTCAAGCAAGTCCGTGGCCAAAAAGGCCCGGGCAAATTGGGGATGGCTGATCACGGAAAGGAGGAAGTCCCGGTTGGTCTTGACCCCGCTTATTTGGAAGCGGCGGAGCGCGGAATAGAGGCGGGTGCGGGCCTCCTCCCGATCCTCGCCATGAGCGATGACTTTGGCCAAAAGCGGATCGTAATAGGGAAGAACAGGCATGCCCTGATAAATGTGGGTGTCCACCCGCACTCCCATTCCGCCGGGAAGGGAATGGATCCAGACGCGTCCGGTGGAGGGGAGGAAGTTCCGGTCTGGGTCCTCGGCGTTTATGCGGCACTCGATGGCATGGCCATAAAGCTCGATCTCGTCTTGGGTATATCCAAGGGGCTTTCCCTGGGCCACACGAAGCTGTTCCCGTATAAGGTTCCGTCCCACCAGCATCTCCGAGACCGGATGCTCCACCTGGATCCGGGCGTTTATTTCGATGAAGAAGAAATCGTCGCCGTCCACGAGGAACTCCACCGTTCCGGCACCAACATAGCCGATGGCTTCGCTCAAGCGCACCGCGGCCCGGGCGATCCGATCCCGAAGTTTTGGGGAAAGGGCAGGAGCCGGCGCCTCCTCCACCAGCTTCTGGTGGCGTCTTTGCACCGTGCAGTCCCGCGTCCCCCAGTGCACGACATTTCCGAATTTGTCGGCCAGGATCTGGACCTCCACGTGCCTGGGCGCGGGGACATAGCGCTCAAGATACACGCGATCATCGCCGAACGCGCGCTCCGCCTCCTTTTTGGCCTGGGAGAAGAGGGCTTTCAGTTCTTCGGGCGTGCGCACGAGGCGAATTCCCCGGCCTCCTCCGCCGGCCGCGGCCTTAAGAAGGACGGGATAGCCCAGATCCTCCGCCCATTTTTGTGCTTCCTCCTCGCTTTCCAACGGCGGGCTTCCCGGAAGGATCGGAACGCCCGCGGCCTTGGCCGCCTCCTTTGCCGCCACCTTGTCCCCGCATAGGCGCAAAACCTCCGCAGAAGGACCGATGAACGTGATCCCGTGAGCCTCGCAGATCTCCGCCAAGTCTGGGTTTTCCGAGAGGAAGCCGTATCCGGGGTGTAAGGCATCGGCGCCGGTGATCTCACAGGCAGCAATGAGGGCAGGAATGGAAAGATAAGAGCGCCGAGGATCAGCCGGTCCGATGCACACGGCCTCCGAAGCCTCCCGCACGTGCAGGGCCTCCCGCTCGACTTCGGAGTACACGGCCACGGAGAAAAGGCCCTCCTCCCGGCAGGCCTCGATGATGCGGAGGGCGATTTCCCCGCGGTTAGCGATGAGGACCTTCTCCATCCCTAAATGGGCCGAAGGCGGAAGAGGGGCTGGCCGTACTCCACGGCCTCACCCTCCTCCACCAGGATCTCCTCCACCACCCCAGCCGTCTCCGCCTGAACCTCGTTCATGACCTTCATGGCCTCCACGATGCACAGGGTTTGGCCGGCCTGCACAGGATCACCCACTTTCACGAAGGGCGGCTCACCCGGTGCTGGTCGGATCCAAAAAGTGCCTACCACCGGGGAACGCACAAGGATCTCGGGCTTTTCCTCTGGTTTTGGCGGAGCGGAGAGAGGAGCGCGAGGTCCGGGAGCTCGTCGGAGGGTAATCCGCCGGCCGCCCTCTTCCACCGTGAGCTCCACCAAATCCTCCTCCCGCATGAGGGCGCAAAGCTTCTTAAGCTCCTCCAAATCCATCTCCATCCTCCCAACTCGCTGAAACTCGTGTTTTCTCGTCTATAATAACGCCGCGAGGTGATGTGAGGGGTGAGCATAGAATCGCAAGTTCTGCTTTTGCTGGCCCTCCTTTTCCTGTCCGCATTTTTCTCCTCGTCCGAGACGGCCCTGAGCTCTCTCTTTGAGCTGCGCATCCGTCACCTTCTCAAAACGAGCAAAGGAAGCAGGGCCAAGGCCTTGGAGCACCTTTTGCGTGATCCCAACGACATCATCACCGCCCTTGTTTTGTGCAATAACCTTGTGAACGTGGGGGCCTCGGCCCTGGCCACCCTCCTTTTCCTCCGCATTTTGCCGCCTCATGTGCCTTCCTACCTCACCGGTCTTCTCACCACCGCGGTCATGACCGTGCTCCTTTTGGTCATCGGGGAGGTGACGCCCAAGAACCTTGCTAAGAACCGGCCGGAGGCCATCGGGCTTCGGGCCGTGGTCCCGGCCTGGTACCTGACCCGGGCCCTGCGGCCCTTGGTGTGGATCCTGCGCGCCACCTCTACTGGGCTGGTGAAGCCGTTTGGCGTGGACCTGCTTGTGCGGGAAGGGCCGCCCATCACCCGCGATCAGTTCCTGTCCATAATCGAGGTCGCGGAGGAGCGGGGCGCCATCACCCCACAATTCGCGGAGATGATGGAGCGCATCCTCACCCTGGACCGGATCACCGCCGAGGAGGTCATGGTCCCCCGCACGGAGATCAAGGCCATCGAGGTCAGCACCCCCATCGCGGAGGTGGTGGAGTTCGTCGTCCGTGACGGGCACTCCCGCTACCCCGTTTATCGGGAAACCCTGGACCAGGTGATCGGGATCCTCCATGCCAAGGATCTCTTGGCCCATGCCAAGGGTGAAGCCGCTGACGTCTCTTTGGCCTCTCTCCTCCGGCCGGTGATCTTCGTTCCCACCACGAAGCCGGTGAGCGCCCTCCTTCGGGAGTTCCAGCAGGAGCGGGCCCACATGGCCATCGTCGTGGACGAGTACGGCGGAGTGGCCGGGCTTGTGACCCTGGAGGACGTGCTTGAGGAGATCGTGGGTGAGATCGAGGACGAATACGATCGAAGGAGGCAGCGGACCCTCATCCGCCGCCTTTCCCCCACCGAAGCCCTCGTGGACGGCGACGCGGAAGTGAAGCGCGTCAACCGCGCCCTTGGCCTTTCCCTTCCCGAGGAAGAGGCGGTGACCATCGCCGGCCTCATCCTGGAGACGTTGGGCGACATCCCCGCACCCGGGACGAAAGTGGAGATCGGCTCGGTGGTCCTCATCGTGGAGGAGGCCACGGAGCGGGAGATCCAAACGGTGCGGGTTATCATCCTGCCTAACGCTGAGGAGCCGGAAAACTGAGGAGGATCTTGTGCGAATTACCTTTTTCCTTTTGTGTGCTTTTTTTGTAGCCGGCGCGAGCGCCAACGTGCGCATCGCCGTGGAATTTGATCCCAAGACCCATGAGATCTTCGGGTCCCAGTGGGTGGAATTCTCCGAGCCCCAAAAGGACGCGTGGTTTGTGGTTTTAGCCAACCTCGGCCGGGAAAAGAATCCCTACGTTTCCCCACTCGTCCTCGACTCCATCTACGTTTCCGGCTTCGATCCGGCCTGGACCAAGATCGAGGAAGTGGTTTGGGAACCCGCGGGAGAGTCTCTTCCCTACGAGCTTTTGCCGGCACCGGCCACGATCCAGACCTATTCGCTCGATGACGTTTTTCTCCACGTTTCCCTTCCCGAAGAGCCCGGCACCCTTCGCCTTTCCTTCCGCACTCGCTTTCCTCACGTGTGGGTTGAGCCCGGAAGATTGGAGGAGTTCTACACCTGGCGGTTCGGCTGGCATCCCATCCTTCTTCCCGCGCCGCCCGGCGA
Organism: Candidatus Bipolaricaulota bacterium; assembly: GCA_014360945.1. Taxonomy (GTDB): domain Bacteria; phylum Bipolaricaulota; class Bipolaricaulia; order Bipolaricaulales; family Bipolaricaulaceae; genus DTER01. The sequence continues at coordinate 1,707 of JACIWM010000006.1, read as the reverse complement.
GGAATTCCCTTACATCTTGCCTTTCCACAACTACGAGGTGGAGCTCGTCCTTCCCGAAGGCTGGCAGGCTTTTCTTCCCGGAGAGATGAGCCGGGAGGGAAACACGTTTCGCACGAAATTTTCCCGTCCGGTGAACTCCGTGGCCCTCTTCTTTGGGCCTAAAGAACGGTTCCGCAGCTTCTCCCTCACCATTGATGGCCGGGTTTGGGAAGGGGTGGCCCTCCCCGGGGACGAGGCCTCCTTGCGTGCCCTCCTCACCTGGGCTCCCGAGATCCTTTCCTGGTACGAGGAGCGTTTCGGTCCGTATCCGCATCAGCGCATCCTCATCGTGGAGCATCCCACCGATATTGGCGTGGCCATGACCGCCGAAGGGATCGTGTTCCTCCCCTGCTGGTTCTTCTCCCGGGAGAACCTCTCGGCCACCGGCACCCTCACCCGGCTTGGCCTTTACACCCTGGCTCATGAGCTCGCCCACCTCTGGTGGGGGATCGGAGTGGGCGTGGATTTCGATGCGGAGAACTGGCTTTCCGAAGGGCTCTCCCAGTACCTCTCCATCCTCTGGTTTGAGGAGAAATTCGGGGCCGACGGGGGAAACGTCTTCGTTTTCGAGAAAAAGGGCCTGGCTGAGGAGCTCGTGGATTACGCGCTGGGGTTCGTAAACCTCCGGGAACACCTAACGGAGCTTCCGTACCTTCAGCTAGCCTTTCTCGGGTTCGACGAGGCGGTGGTAAAGCCCACGAGGGAGGTACAGTACGACCAAGCCTCCGCAGATCGCATCTACAACAAAGGCTACCTTGTGCTCCGGGCCCTGGCCCATTTCCTGGGCGAGGATGTTTTCCATCGGGCCCTGCGTCGGGTGGCTGCGGAATACCGGGAAAAAATGTTTTCCGTTCGGGACTTTCAGCGCCTCCTGGAGGAGGAAAGTGGCCGCGACCTTTCCCAGTTCTTTTCAGACTGGGTTTTCGGCGAGGCCTGGGCCGATTACGGCATTGACGGATTCCGCCAGTGGCCGGTGGAAGGCGGCTATCAGGCGGAGCTTTTCTTGACCTACCAAGGAACCGGAGTCCTCCCCGTGCCCGTGGAGCTGCGCGGCCCAGAGGAAAAGAGGAAGACCGTCCTTTGGGAGCCCACGGGTTCCTCGTCGGAAACCCTGGAGACGACCGTGGACTTCCGCGTGACGGAAGTTGTTCTCGATCCCGAGCATCGCGTTTTGGACACGGATCGGTTAAACAATCGCTGGCCCCGCCGATACGTGGTGGCTTTGAAAAACGATCTTCCTCTCGATGGGTACCTGGTCTCCGTAGGCTCAGCTGGCGCTTTTTCCCTCTCTTATCTGGACCGCTACGGTTTTGCCGTCTATCCCCAGGAGCTGGCCCTCGAGGGGTTCGTGAACTTCGGCCGGGAGGGAGGAATTTCCGGGTGGGCTCAGGTTCAGGAAACCCTGGTGGGCGCGGTGACCGTCACCAAAAACCTTTGGCATACACCCAAAACCGGTTCCACCGCCACCTATTGGGAGAACGCGGCCGCCCTCTCTTTAACTCTGGGCCGAAGACCGGAGCCGTTCATTTCTTTGGGACTTTCTTGGACGGAAACGATTACCCGGGCTCGCGCCGGGGAAGCCTCGTTTTTGTACGTTCCCGGCCAAGGTTTTGGATTCTCCTTTGCCCACACCGAACTATTCGGCCTTGCCCCGCATCTTTACCCCAC